>JBFWWD010000045.1:0-28254 GCA_050246385.1 Geminicoccaceae bacterium | reverse complement strand
CGATGATCAGGGCGAGCGAGATGCCGACCACCAGCAGGCGGTTGGCCGGCAGGAAGGCGTCGCCGATCCTGAACACGCCGCCCACCACCGGCGGCACGCCGCGCTGCTTCTCGCCGAACGCGAACAAGGCGAGATTCTCAAGCAGGAGTGCCGTGCCGACGGCGAGGAGCATGCTGTTCTCCTCGCGCGAGGCGATGCGTTGCACCCGTCGGAAGAAGAAGACCTGGAACAGGACCCCGATCAGCCCCACCACGACGGCCGCGGCGACCAGGCCCAAGGCGTAGGGCAGCTTCCAGACGCCGTAGACATAGTAGACCATGAAGGCGCCGATCATGAACATCTGCCCGTGGGCGAAGTTCAGGATGCTCATGATGCTGAAGATCAGGGTGATGCCGAGTGCGATCAGCGCGTAGTTCGCCGACAGCACGGCCCCGTTGACCAGGACCTGCTCCATCGAGCCGTCTCCCCGCGACTGCGCCGCCGGCAGGAGCTCCGCCGGCGGCGGTGGCCTGCCCTATTCCACGCTGCCGACGAACAGCGTCTTGAACTCGCCGTCCTGGACCTCGTTGACCACCATCGGCACGCCGATCTGGCGCTTCTGGCCGAAATCGGTGGTGCCGGCATAGGTCAGCTGGGCCTCGTCCTTGAGGAACGGGTTCTTCATCGCAAAGTCGGGGATCGCGGCCTTGTAGAGGTCGATATTGCCGATCGCCTCCTTGCCGGCCTTCTGCAGCGTGGCGAGGATCATCTCGAGCGCGTAGACCTTGGTGCCGGCCTCGTCGTTCCACTCGCCGGCGACGTTGGCATACTCCTTCGCGAACTCCTCCATGTAGGCGCTGCGGATCTCCGGCGTGCTGGCGCCGCCGACCGAGATGAAGCCGTTGGCGGTGTCACCGGCGACCTCGTTCAGGATCTTGATGTCCTGGGCGGTCTCGGTGCTGAGCATGCCCTGATAGCCGAGCTCGCGGGCGGAACGGATCAGCAGGGGCGCGTCGGCGGGCGCCACCCCCGACAGCACGATCAGGTCGGGATTGCCGCCGACGACGTTCGACATCACCGGGAAGAAGTCGGTGGTGCCGGGCTCATAGGTGTCGCTGTCCGCGACCACCTTCAGCCCCAGCTTCTGCGCGGCCTGCACGCCTTCCTTGCGCTGGTTCAGCGCGTCCGACTCGTTGCGGGCCACGAAGGAGACCGTCTTCGCGCCACGGTTCTCCATCAGATATTTGTAGATGATCGGCCCCGCCTGGTAGCTGGCGATCATGCCGAGCACCGCGTTCTCGGCCGGTGCCGTGTAGAGATCCTTGGAGAAGGCATAAGGGAAGTAGAGCGCGCCGTTCTTCTCGGCGACCGGGCGGACGCTCGCGGCCGTCGTGTCGATGTTGGGGCCGATGATGTACTTGATCCCGTCCTGCTGGGTCAGGCGCTCGGCACCCGAGACCGTCAGCTTGGGGTCGTTCTTGTCGTCGATCGGGACGATCTCGATCTTGTACATCTCGCCGCCGATGTCGACGCCGCCCTTGGCGTTGTACATGTTGGCGGTCGCCTCGGCGCAGTATTTGTTGGTGAGGCCCCACGACGCGGCCGGCCCGCTCATCACGCCCAGCACGCCGATCCTCAGAACGTTCTCCGCATGGGCGCTGCCCGGGACGAATCCCCAGGCCAGGGCGGCCAGGGCCGTGCCCAGAAGCACGGAACGACGGTTCGACGCGATCTTCGTCATCGGGGCACCCCCTGCTGCTCGTGGCTCTTCTTGGTCCGGCGAAGCTCGATGATTCGGCCTCGTGGCACTCCATCATGCACGATTCCGTGCACGTGGCAACGCTGTTTCGTATACAATCGCAGGAAGCCAATTCGCGTCATGAAGCAGCACATCGCTTGCGCGATGCCACGGAATCTGCTCTATCCAGTGTCGGACTGTATGCCACTTTGTATACGACATGCCGCACTGGACGGTCGACGAGACTTCCGCTCATCCTCGCCGCACGGGCACTGGCGTGATCGAAGGCAGCATGACGATGGACGAGTCTGCGGTGTGCGCGGCATTGACGGTCGACGGCAAGTCTCCGAGCGACGGCCAGATCCATCGGCATCTGTTCACCGCGATCGTCGAGCATGATCTGCCGCCGGGCATGAAGCTGCCCGAGGATGCGCTGGCCGAGAGCTTCGGCGTCAGCCGGACCCGGATCCGCAAGGTGCTCCAGCAGCTCGCGCACGAGGGGGTCGTGCAGCTCGAGCGGCATCGCGGCGCCACCGTCGCGCGCCCCTCGATCCAGGAGGCGCGCGACGTGTTCGACGTCCGGCGGATCCTGGAGGGCGGGATGATGCGGCTGCTCGTCGGCCGGGTCGGCCCGCGCGATCAGGCCATGCTGCGGCGTGAGGTGGAGACCGAGCGCGACGCGTACGCCCGGCACGACCGGCGCAGTGCCATCACGCTGTCGGGCACGTTCCACCTCAAGCTCGCCAAGCTCACCGGCAACGAGACCCTGCACGCGATGATGCGCGAGCTGGTCGCCCGCACCTCGCTGATCATCGCGGTGCACGCGCCGGCGCGCGGGCCGATCTGCCTGTGCGACGAGCATGACGACCTGATCGGCGCGATCGCGGGCGGCGACGCGGACGAGGCCGCCCGCGTCATGGAGCACCATCTCGGCCATATCGCCCGTACCCTCGCGCTCTCCGAGGAGGACGGCATGGGCGTGGATCTCAAGGCCGTGCTCGCGCGCGTGGCCGCCCGCCGGCCCGGCGACAGCTAGGAGTGAGCGCCCATGCGCATCCTCGTGGTGAACCCGAACACGACCCGCTCGATGACCGAGAAGATCGGGACCGCGGCGCGGGCGGTGGCGGCAGCCGGCACCGAGATCGTCGCGGTCTCGCCCGCCAGCGGTCCGGCGAGCATCGAGGGCTACTATGACGAGGCGTTCGCGGTACCAGGCGTGGTCGACGAGGTCCGCCGGGGCGAGGCCGAAGGCTGCGCGGGCCATGTCGTCGCCTGCTTCGACGATACCGGCGTCGACGCCGCCCGTTGCGTCGCCAAGGGCCCGGTGCTCGGCATCGCGGAGGCGGCCATGCATGTGGCGACGATGATCGCCGGCAGCTTCACGATCGTCTCGACGCTCGGCCGCTCCGGCCCGGCGCTCGAGCATCTCGTCCACAAATACGGCTTCGACCGGCGCTGCCGCAGCGTGCGCACGGCCGAGGTCCCGGTGCTGGCGCTGGAGGAGCCGGGCTCCGGCGCGGTGGACCGCCTGCGCTCCGAGATCGCCGCCGCGGTGGCGCAGGACCGCTGCGAGGCGATCGTGCTCGGCTGCGCCGGCATGGCGGACCTGAACGCGCGTCTTGCCACCGAGTTCGGCCTGCCGGTGATCGACGGTGTCGCCGCCGCGGTGAAGCTGATCGAGGCCGTGGCCGGCCTCGGGCTCGGCACCAGCAAGGCGATCGGCTACGCGGTACCCCTGCCCAAGCGCTACGACGGCGACCTCGCCCGATTTGCACCGTGATCCGAAAGCACCTTCAAACGCCCGATGCAGGCGCCCGTCGTCGCTCCCTGCTAGTTTGGCAATGACTGCGTTGGAGGAAGCTCCGGTGACCGAGACGGCCTATCCCCGCGACATGGTCGGCTATGGCCGCAACCCGCCCGACCCGCGCTGGCCGGGCGAGGCGCGGATCGCGGTCCAGTTCGTGCTGAACTACGAGGAGGGCGGCGAGAACAACGTCCTCCATGGCGACGCCGCCTCCGAGGCGTTCCTGTCCGAGATCACCGGCGCGCAGCCGCTCAAGGGCGTGCGCCACATGAACATGGAGTCGATCTACGAATATGGCAGCCGGGCCGGCTTCTGGCGGCTGTGGCGCATGTTCGGCGAGCGCGGCATGCCGCTGACGGTCTACGGCATCGCGACCGCACTCGCCCGCAATGCGGACGCGGTTTTGGCGATGAAGGAGGCGGGCTGGGAAATCGCGAGCCATGGGCTGAAGTGGATCGACCACCAGTACATGGACCGCGAGGAGGAGCGCCGGCAGATCCAGGAGGCGATTCGCCTCCACGCCGAGGTGACGGGCGCCAAGCCGGAAGGCTGGTACTGCGGCCGGACCAGCCCGAACAGCCTGGAGCTCGCGGTCGAGGCGGGCGGCTTCCTCTACATCGCCGATTCCTATGCCGACGACCTGCCCTATTGGGTCGCGGTGGGCGGCCGGCGGCAGCTGATCGTGCCTTACACGCTGGATGCGAACGACATGCGCTTCGCGATCCAGGCCGGGTTCACCTCGGGCAGCCAGTTCTTCGATTACCTCAAGGACAGCTTCGACACGCTGTACGAGGAGGGCCGGCGTGGTGCGCCCAAGATGATGTCGATCGGGCTGCATTGCCGGCTGGCCGGCCGCCCGGGCCGCGCCGCGGCGCTGGCCCGCTTCCTCGACTACGTGGCCAGGCACGGGCAGGTCTGGGTATGCCGGCGCGACGAGATCGCCCGGCACTGGCATGAGCACTTCACGCCGTGAGCCGGCCCCTGCCCGGCTCGCTCGACCGCGCAGCCTTCGTCGCCGCCTACGGCCATGTCTTCGAGCACTCGCCCTGGATCGCCGAGGCCGCCTGGGACGTCGGCCTGCCGGCCGACGCCGACACGGCCGCGGGCCTGCACCGGGCCTTGTGCGCTGCCCTGGCCCCCGCACCGGCCGAGCACAAGCTGGCGCTGATCCAGGCTCACCCGGACCTCGCCGGCAAGCTCGCCCAGGCGGGCCGACTCACGGCGGAGTCGACCACCGAGCAGGCCTCGGCCGGGCTGGACAAGCTGACCGATGCGGAGCGGGCGACCTTCACCCGCCTCAACGACGCGTACCAGGCGCGCTTCGGCTTTCCCTTCATCGTCGCCGTCAAGGGCTTGAGCAAGGCCGACATTCTGGCCGCGTTCGAGCGGCGCCTGAGCAACGACCGCGAGGCCGAGCTCGCGGCGGCGCTCGCCCAGGTGGAGCGGATAGCGCTCCTCCGCCTCCAGGACCTCCTGCCGTGAGCCGTCCCCTCGGCGCCAACGTCATGGCGCATCTGCAAGAGCTCGCCGGCTGCACGGGCGAGCCCGGCAAGCTCACCCGTCTGTACCTCACGCCCGAGCATCGGGCCGCGATCGGCATGGTGCGCGGCTGGATGGAGGAGGCGGGCATGACGACCGAGGTCGATGCCGCCGCCAACGTCGTCGGCCGCTACCCGGGCCAGCGGCCCGACGCGCCGGCGCTGCTGCTCGGCTCGCACATCGACACGGTCCGCGACGCGGGCCGCTACGACGGCAATCTCGGCGTCCTGAGCGCGATCGAGGCCGTGGCCGCCCTCGACGCCGCCGGCGAACGCCTGCCCTTCGCCATCGAGGTGATCGCGTTCGGCGACGAGGAGGGCGTGCGCTTCCCGAGCAAGCTCACCGGCTCGCGCGCCGTCGCGGGCACCTTCGAGCCGCAGTCGCTGGACATCGTCGACGAGCAGGGCGTGAATCTCGAGGCGGCCTTGCGCTCCTTCGGCTGCGATCCCGCCGCGATCGCGAGCGTCGCGCGCCGCCGCGAGGGCGTGCTGGGCTATGTCGAGATCCACATCGAGCAGGGTCCGGTGCTCGAGGAGAGGAAGCTGCCGGTCGGCGTGGTCACGGCGATCGCGGGCGCCAGCCGGTTCCGGATCGAGGTGGTCGGCGAGGCGGGCCACGCCGGCACGGTGCCCATGGAGCTGCGCCGGGACGCGCTGACCGCGGCGGCTGAGATGGTCCTGGCGGTCGAGCGGCGGGCGCAGGGTGCGAGCGAGCCGGGCCTGGTCGCCACGGTCGGGTCGATCCAGGCCGAGCCCGGCGCGCCCAACGTCATCGCCGGCCGGGTGAGCTTCACGCTCGACATCCGCGCACCTGCGGACGGTGACCGGCTGCGGGCGATCGACGATCTGGTCGCGGCCTTCGAGACCCTCGCCGACCGCCGCCGCGTGGGCGTACGGGTCGAGAAGTTCTACGACGAGCCGGCCGTGACCTGCGACCTGGCGCTGGTGGCACAGCTCGAGGCGGCCGTGGCCCGGGCCGGCGTGGCACCGTTGCGCCTGCCGAGCGGCGCCGGTCACGACGGCCTCGCCATCGCGGCGCTGTGCCCGATCGCCATGCTGTTCGTCCGCTGCAGGGGCGGGATCAGCCACAACCCGGCCGAGTCGATCACGGTCGAGGATGCCGACGTCGCGACCGCCGTGCTGCTCGATTTCTTGCGTCACTTCCAGGGGACCGCCCATGTCGCGCCCGCTGTGGCTGCGTGAGCCGCTGGCGATCCTGGCGGAGGGCGACGCCGCGGGTGGGATCGTCGTCGCGGGCGGCCGGATCGTCGAGCTGGTGCCGCGCGGCGGGCGCCCTGCCGCCCAGGACGCCGCCTCGTTCGACGCTTCGGCGCATGTCGTCCTGCCCGGCCTGATCAACACCCATCACCACTTCTACCAGACCCTGACCCGCGCCTGCCCGCCGGCGCTGGACAAGGCGCTGTTCCCCTGGCTGGTCGCCCTCTACCCGATCTGGGCGCGGCTCACGCCCGAGCGCCTGCGCCTCGCCGCGCGCGTCGCCCTGGCCGAGCTCCTGCTCTCCGGTACCACGACCAGCAGCGACCACCACTACGTCTTCAACGACGCGCTGGCCGACGCGATTGACATCGAGATCGAGGAGGCCAAGGCACTGGGAATGCGCCTGGTCGCCACGCGCGGCAGCATGAGCCTGGGCGAGGATCAGGGCGGCCTGCCGCCGCGGACGGTCGTCCAGCGCGAGGACGCGATCCTGGCCGACAGCGAGCGGCTGATCGCGCGTCACCACGAGCGCGGGTCGGGTGCCATGATCCAGGTGGCACTCGCACCCTGCTCGCCCTTCTCGGTCACCGAGAGCCTGATGCGCGACAGCTCGGCCCTGGCGGCCCGCCACGGCGTCCGGCTGCACACCCACCTCGCCGAGACGCGTGACGAGGAGGACTGGTGCAAGGCCCGCTTCGGCTGCCGGCCGGTCGACTATCTGGAGCGGGTGGGCTGGCTCGACGACCGGGTCTGGCTGGCGCACGGGGTCTGGTTCGACGAGGGCGAGATCGCCCGCCTGGGCCATGCGCGGGTCGCGGTCAGCCACTGCCCGACCTCGAACATGATCCTGGCCTCGGGCTGCTGCCCGGTGCGCGGGCTGGAGCAGGCGGGCGCCCCGGTCGGCCTCGGCGTAGACGGCTCGGCCAGCAACGACAGCTCGAACCTGATCGAGACCGCGCGCCACGCCTTCCTGCTGCAGCGGCTGATGCACGGTGCCGAGCACGTCTCGCACAAGGACGCGCTGCGCTGGGCGACGCGCGGCTCGGCGGCCTGCCTGGGCCGCGACGACATCGGCGCCATCGCGCCCGGCCTGCAGGCCGACCTCGCCCTCTACCGCCTGGACGAGCTGCGCTTCTCCGGCGCCGGCGATCCGCTGGCGGCGCTGATCCTGTGTGGCGCTACCCGGGCCGATCGCGTCATGATCGGCGGCCGCTGGGTGGTCGAGGACGGTGCCATTCCGGGTCTCGACCTCCCTGCCCTGATCCACGCCCACAGCCGCGCCGCGGCCGAACTCCAGCTGACCTGATCGGAATGACAACCATGGCCGACGCCGCCGCCGACGTGCGCGATTATCTCGCCAGCCACCGCGAGGCGGAGACCCGCTTCCTGGCCGAGCTGGTGAAGGTACCCTCCGACAACCCGCCGGGCGACTGCGCGGCCCACGCCGAGGCCGCGGCAAAGCTCCTGGAGGGCCTGGGCTTCACGGTCGAGCGTCACCGCGTCCCGGACGAGATCGTGCGCGCCAACGGCATGATCTCCTGCACCAATCTGGTCGTGCGCAAGCGCTTCGGCGACGGGCCGGTGGTGGCGCTCAACGCCCATGGCGACGTGGTACCGCCCGGCGAGGGCTGGACGAAAGACCCCTACGGAGCGGAAATCGTCGACGGCTGGATGTACGGCCGGGGCGTGGCGGTCTCGAAATCCGACTTCGCCACCTACGCCTTCGCGCTGCTGGCGCTCGAGGCCGCCGCGGCCAAGGGGCTGAGGCTCGACGGCACGGTCGAGCTGCACCTCACCTACGACGAGGAGGTCGGCGGCGAGATCGGCCCGGGCTGGCTGCTCAAGGAGGGGATCAGCAAGCCCGACCTGGCGCTGGGTGCCGGCTTCTCCTACGCGGTCACCACCGCCCACAATGGCTGCCTGCATCTCGAGGTGCAGGTGGACGGCCGCTCGGCCCATGCCGCCATGCCGTGGACCGGCGTCGATGCGCTCGAGGCCGCGACGCACATCCTCGGCCGGCTCTATGCCTGGCGGAAGACGCTGGCCGAGCGGAAGTCGGACATCGAGGGCATCGGCAGCCCGCAGCTCACGATCGGCCTGATCAAGGGCGGCATCAACACCAACGTGGTGCCCGACCGCGTCACCTTCCGGCTCGATCGGCGCATGGTGCCCGAGGAGTTCTCCGAGGCGGTCGAGGCCGAGCTGGTTCAGGTGATCGAGCAGGCCGCAGGCGCGTTTCCGGAAGCCAAGGTCACCATCCGGCGCATCCTCCTCGCCCGGCCGCTGGTGCCGCTCGAGGGCGGCCGCCGGCTGACCGAGCTGCTGTGCCGGCACGCCAGCACCATGATGGGCGAGCCCGTGGCCGCCAAGGGCGTGCCGCTCTACACCGACGCCCGCCACTATGCCGAGGCCGGCATCCCGATCGCGCTCTACGGCGCCGGTCCGCACACGATCCAGGAGGCCAACGCGCACCGTGCCGACGAGCGCCTGCCGCTCGACGACCTCTACAAGGCGACCGAGGTGGTGGCGCTGACGCTGCTCGACCTGCTCACGGGGTGAGACGGGCGTTATCTACTAGAGGTTGTTCCTGCCGGTAGGTCCAGCGCTCTCCCAGGACAGTTGCCGTGCTGTCACAGCCGCGCACGCTTTGCGGAAGCAAAGCGTAGGGCATTGCTTTTCCGTGCCTTTTGTCCCCGTATGCGACAAAGGGCCACGGGATTTGTGTGATGAGTATCTATGGTTGGGCTCTGGGCGTCTGGACCATTCTGTCGGTTGTATCCTGGCCATATGTGGCGCGCGCAGGTCATCCGAGCATCTCGCACGCCGCCGCCTGGCTGGTCTTCGTCGCGACCTTCACGGCGCTGGCGCCGGTGCTGTTCGGGCTGCTCACCGCGATCGCGGTCGATTCGCATCGCGACGCCCTGCTCACCCAACCCCCGGCGATGATCGCTCTGCTCGGCCTCACCTTCGCGCCCGGGCTGCTGCTCGGCCGCTGGCTGATCTCGCGCCCGCTGCGGCGCATGCCGCTGCCGGGCGAGTAGCAGCCGTTCCGCCGGTCAGGCGGCGAGCGCACGCGGCATCGGCACGGCCTGCTGCAGGTCGCTGACCAGCCGACGATATTCGCGCCCGCGAGCGACCGGATCGCTCTGCCGCAGGATCATCTCCGGGTGCTCGGTGACCAGAAGCTGGCGCCCGTCGAACGGCCGCAGCCGACCGCGCTCCAGGTTCAGGCCGACGGGCCGGCGCAACAGCATGGTCGCGGCCTCGGCACCGAGTGCGATCACCAGCCGATCACGCGGCGGCGCGCCGTCGACCACCTGCGGCGCCAGCCGCGCCAGACCCGATTCGGCGAGCGCACGGTCCAGCAGGCGCATCGCTTCGCTGGAAAGCCGCGGCCCCGGCTCCAGAACCAGCGCCGGGCATGACTGACGGGGAGGAAAGCTGAGGCAGTGCTGCATCGCCCGATCCCGACTTATACCGTCAATATATGTTCTTGTTATGTTCTCCGCAAGGGCAAAAGAAGAGCCCCGCGGCGGGCATGGCCGCGGGGCTCCCGACGATGACGCTCAGCGCTTCGCGCGGTTGCCGGTGATCGCCGGCTCCTCGTTGGGCGAGAGCCAGGCGTAGAGCGCACCGCCAATGGCGCCGCCGAGGATCGGCGCGACCCAGAACAGCCAGAGCTGGCCGAGATAGCCGCCGCCGGCGAACACCGCGACCGCGGTGCTGCGGGCCGGATTGACCGAGGTGTTGGTGACCGGGATCGAGATCAGGTGGATCAGGGTCAGGCCGAGACCGATCGCGATCGGGGCGAAGCCGGCGGGCGCGCGGCCGTGGGTCGAGCCCAGGATGATGAACAGGAACATCGCCGTCATCACCACCTCGCACACCAGGGCCGCGAGGAAGCCGTACTTGCCGGGCGACAGATCGCCGTAGCCGTTGGAGGCGAAGCCCTTGGCCACGTCGAAGCCGGGACCACCGCTGGCGATGATGTACAGCACCGCGGCGCCGATCAGGCCGCCGATCACCTGGGCGATGATGTAGGGAACGACATCCGAAGCCGGGAACCGGCCGCCGACCGTCAGCCCCACCGTGACCGCGGGGTTGAGGTGGCAGCCCGAGACGTGGCCGATAGCATAGGCCATGGTCAGCACGGTGAGGCCGAAGGCCAGCGCCACGCCCAACAGGCCGATGCCGACCTCGGGAAACGCCGCTGCCAGCACGGCGCTGCCACAGCCGCCGAGGACGAGCCAGAACGTCCCGATCGCCTCAGCGGCGTATTTCTTCGAATTCATGCAATGATCCCCCAGAGGAGCATGGTACGCACGGGCGCGGTCTCGGTTCTGCCGCCCCATCCTGTCCTAGTGCGCGGCGCTTCATGGCACGGCCGCCCATGGGCGGGAAGCCCACACGGCATGGTGCACGATTGCCCCGGTACGTCTCGCTTGGCAGAGTGGCGTGACGGGCCTGGGGGAGGGATCATGGCGGCGAACCGCTACGACGCGATCATCATCGGCGGCGGCCACAACGGCCTCGTCTGCGGCAGCTATCTCGCCAAGGCCGGCCTGAAGGTGCTGGTCCTGGAGCGCCGCCACATCTTCGGCGGCGCCGCGGTCACCGAGGAGATCGCACCCGGCTTCCGGGCCTCGATCTTCTCCTATGTGATGAGCATCCTGCACCCCCGCATCATCGCCGACCTCGAGCTGCGCCGGTTCGGGCTGGAGGTGCTGCCGGCCAACGACCTGTTCACCCCGCTCTACGACAATGACCAGCTCGTCTTCTCCTCGGACATGAAGACGACCCAGGAGAACTTCGCGCGCTTCTCGAAGAAGGACGCCGAGGCCTACCCCGCCTTCGACGCCTATCTGCAGGAATCGCTCAAGGTGGTGCGGCCCTTGCTGTTCCAGACCCCGGTCGATCCGACCAAGGCCGACTGGAGCCATCTCAAGGAGACGGCGAAGCTGGCCTGGGAATACCGCAAGATCGGCAGCCAGTTCTACCGCATCGTCGACCTGCTCACCCAGTCGGCCGACGCCTATCTCTCGCAATGGTTCGAGAACGACGTCATCAAGTCGGTGTTCGCCTACTACGCCTCGATCGGCACCTTCGCCGGCCCCAAGACCCCGGGCTCGGCCTATGTGCTGCTGCACCACCTGATGGGCGAGCACGAGGGTGCCGGCGGCTGGGGCTTCATCAAGGGCGGCATGGGCACCATCACCCAGGCGATCGCCCAGTCCGGCGCCCGCTTCGGGCTGGAGATCAAGACCGACAGCCCGATCGCCAAGGTCCTGGTCAGTGAGGGCCGGGCCACCGGCGTGGTGACGGAGGCCGGCGAGGAATATCTCGCACCTCTGGTAATCTCGAACCTGAATGCCAAGACGCTGATGACCAGGCTGGTCGACGCGAAGGAGCTGCCCGAGGACTATCTGCACGACCTGCGCGGCTATCGGACCTTCTCGACCGCGTTCAAGATCAACGTCGCCTGCCACCGCCCGCCGCGATACACGGCCTTCGACGCGAAGAAGCTCGGCTTCGACTATCCGACCTACGTCCACATCGCCCCGGATCTGGAATATCTCGAGCGCGCCTACGACGACGCCAAATACGGCTCGTTCTCAAAGCGCCCGTTCATCACGCCGGTGGTGCCGACCATCCGCGACGACACGCTCGCCCCGCCCGGCAAGCACGTGGTCAACCTGTTCGGCGGCCACGCGCCCTACGAGCTGAAGAACGGCAGCTGGGACGAGGCGACCCGGCAGCAGCTGGTCGACGCCGCGCTCGACGCGATCGAGATGTTCGCCCCGGGCTGGCGCGACGACATCATCGCCATGCAGGTGCTGCTGCCGCCGGACCTCGAGCGGATCGTCGGCCTGCCGCAGGGCCACATCTTCCATGGCGAGCTCGCGGCCGACCAGGTGTTCTTCACCCGCCCGGCCGCGCACTATGCCGACTACCGCACCCCGATCCGCGGGCTCTACATCTGCGGCAGCTCGATGCACCCCGGCGGCGGCGTCAGCGGCATCCCCGGCCACAACGCCGCCCGCGAGGTGCTCAAGGACCGCGGCAAGCGGCTCAACTGAACGGCATATTCCCGAGGCGCTACGGTCGGCCTTGGACCGCGGCCGAGGCGAATGCCGGCTGCCGGCGAGCACTACGGCCCGATGCGCCGCAACTGCCGATGCACTGCGTCAGCTTGCCGAGCGGCGAAATGGCAGACTGTTGATGGTTGGAGGCCGGTCATCCGGGGAATCCCGGTTGGAATCGCCGACATGCATTGTTGCGCTTTGATTTCGTGAGAGAGCATCCTCTGGCATCCGCCAGGCTCGTGCTCGACCAACGGCGCGTACCCGAGCAGACCGTGCGGCAGGCCACCCAACCTCGCTTCACTCACCGGTCTTGACGATCGCGGCCGCCACCGCCTCGGTGATCTGCAATGCGACCCGCTCGCCGGGCCGGCACGCGGCCGCGAAGTCGCGCATGGCCGGGTCGACCTCGACCGTCCGAGTGGCCCCCTCTGGCGTCTTGAAGGTGGCAATGCCGGTCGCCGGATCTTAGGCGATGAACTCGACCACCATATTCGTTGTCGTATGGACGACGGCTCCGGGCGTGGTGCCCTCGGGCGCGCGGATGATGTTCACGGACGTCGTCGCGGGCCCGCCGGCGCCGGGCTCGGCCATCTGGGCGATGACGCTTTCGTAGTAGCTCACCCGCACCATATCGCCGACTGCGGGCCAGGTTGCGAACCCGCGGACCCGCGATGAATCGAGCTCCGTTCCGTCTTCCATGCGCACCCGGACCGCGCGCGTGCTCTGGTCGACATGCTCGACGACCGCGCGGGCGTTCACCATTGCCTCGCGCTGCGCCGATTGCGCAGCTGCTGGAGGTGCCTCGGAAATCGTGCGGCCGCCGTAAACGAGCAGCCCGGCAAGTGGCATGAGCCTGATCAGCGACACGGCGCGTTCCCTCATCTTGCGGTGTCGGCGCGCGTCCAATGGATGCAACATTCGAATGCGCCGTCAGATCTGGGTTCCATCGGAGAGGCTGTCATCTATCGATCTCGCTCCCTTTGCCCACGGCACGCAACAGTACAGCCCAAGCTCTACGGCTTTGTCTGCGTCATCTTCTGATGCACGGCCGTGACCATCTTGGTGGCGGCGAGCGACTGGTTCATGGCCGCGGCGGCCTCGGTCTGCGCCTGCGACGATCGCGACAGCGCTTGATTCCAGTTCGACTGCGCCGCCTGTATCTCGGAGCGCAGTTCATTTACCTGATCTTTCAGATCGCCGACATCAGATCGACTTGCACAGCCGCCGATCAGTAAACAAGGGTTCCCTTCTGCAATGTAAGCTGAGCGCCTCATTGCGTCCCCTCTTTTCGCCCCTTGATCAACTACATCAGGAACGATACCCTCGGAGAGTTACGACTGCAATGACCGGATTGACGAACTGGCTGGCAAGGCCGGTGAACATCTCGAACACGACTCTGATCCGGAGCGAGAGTCGAACTTAGTTTGTTGGCCTCGCAGCTAGTTTGGGCGACTGGAGATGGCTTGGGGCATCTCTCTTAGCCGGTAGTAATTGAGCTGGAACTGTGTCTCGCAGTTCCATTCGGGTGTGCCTTGCTTTGGCCGGCCCGCGAGCGTCGGCCTTCTCTTGCCACGGCCGACGGTTCTCGTGCCATTTGCCATTAGAGGGAAACGTCTTGCCCGTGACGCTACTTCGAGAGCTTATGTCTAACTCGTGAGAACCAACCAACGGGAGCACCAAGGAGATGCGGATCAAGGTTCTCGCCGAGTTTACCAAGACGACGCTCATAGGCGGCGTGCTGGTCATCCTGCCGGTCTACGTCACCATCCTGCTGCTGGCAAAGGCGGCGAAGGGCCTGCTGACCTTGCTGTCGCCCGTGACGGCGCAGATTCCCGCCGGTGTCCAGTTCCGCCAGATCGCGGCCATCCTGCTCCTGATCGGCTTGTGCTTCATCGTCGGCCTGGTGGTGCGCACCGGACCCGGCCTGCGCGCCAAGAACGCGTTCGAGCAGGCGGTACTGGAGAGATTGCCGGGTTACACCTTCCTGCGTGGTCTTGCCGGGCGGCTGACCGGCCGTAGCGAGGAACTCACCCTGCAGCCGGCGCTGGTCGAGATCGAGGAAGCGCTCGTTCCAGCACTGATCGTGGAGCGACTGGAGGACGGTTCATTCACCGTACTCGTTCCATCTGCGCCGACACCCATGGCCGGCAGTCTCTACATCCTGCCGGCCGACCGCGTTCATCCGGTCGACCTGCCTTTCGCGACAGCGATTTCGGTGTTCTCCAAGTGGGGTACGGGTGCTGGAGAATATCTGCGGGCGATGAAACAGGCACAAGGACCTGTCTCGCCGCAGGCACCAATATAACGTGCAGCGGGCCATAAATCAGACAGTCACAACAACAACGCGGGAAACCAGCTCATGTCGGATAGCAGCCGGCGGGCCAGCCCTGAACTCGCCCCGGCAAACGACTGGGTTCAGGTCGAGTTTCCAGACCCTCTTGCCGCTGTTGGCGGGGATACGGCCGCAGTCGCTCGACATGCGAGCCCGGCCCATGGCGGGGGCGTGCTTGGTCGCCTGGGCGAATTGCTACTATGGGCCGTCAAGCGATCACGGCAGCGTCGTCAGCTTTACGATCTGCTCTACTCGATGAATTGGGGAGACACGACCACCAACAACTATGGCTTCGCTCCCGCGGAAGGGAGCGACCCCGAGCGTTTTCAGGTGCAGCTCTATGACGAGCTGCTCAAGCTGCTCGGTGCCGCGACGGCGAAGGTCGCGGTGAGGCGTGTTCTTGAAATCAGTTGTGGCCGTGGCGGCGGCCTTGGCTTTCTGGCGAGCCGGCTGCAGCCCATGACGCTGCTCGTGGGTCTGGATTTCTCGGCTCACGCCATCAGTTTCTGTCGGCAGCGCTATTCTTCATCGACCAATCTGCGCTTCATTCGGGGCAACGCACTGCATCTGCCTTTCGGCGCTTCGGCGTTCGATGTCGTCGTCAGCGTCGAGGCGTCGCATGCCTATCGGGACGATGATACATTCCTCGACGAGGTCGCGCGTGTCCTGCGGCCTGGTGGCCGCTTTCTGTTTGCGGACTATCGGACCCGCCGCAAGATTCATCTGCTCGAGGAGCTGGCCCATGAGACTGGGCTTCTGGGAGATCTGAGTGACATCACGCCCAACGTGGTCGCCGCCTGCGAGCTCGATGCCGCGCGGCGCCAGGAACTGATTCGCTGCGGCGCGCCCTGGTATGTGCGCTATCTGTTCAGCGGTGGCCTCGCCCGATACTCAGGAATGCCGGGCACGTGCACCTTCGAGCGTTTTCGCACCGGCGAGCGCATGTACTTCATGACCTGCATGACACGCGCGGGAATTGCTTAGGCTCAGCGCAGGAGTCGGCCCAACCGCAGGCCGCCAGTTTCGCTCGATCGTCCCATGCCATCATCAACCGCACAGCTGCGGAGTCGAGGGGGCGTCAGGTCCTCTCGGAAGGACAGCAGCCGATAGGCCGCTCGCCAAAGGGCCAGCGTATCGGCAATGCCGCCAGGGTGGATCTCGACGTGGCTGAGATTGCTCACGATGAAGACCTCTGCCTGGCCAGCCGGGGCTGCCTCCGCGAGGGCCACGCTCTCGCTCGGGGGAATGAGCGGGTCGTCATGCCCATGGATCAGCAGGAGGGACGCCTGCAGATCCTTCAGATTGTAACGCGATAGGTCGAGATACTCGATGTCGCCGCGCAGCGCGGATGGCAGGCCCGCGATCAATTCGGGCACCCGGTCGGGGTCGCGGTTGTCGATCAGCACCATCAGCGGCCGGCCGCTCGCACCGAGCCCCGCCTCCAGGCCCGCCACATCGGCCGCGGCATCCTCGATCCTGGCTTGCGCGATGGCGGTCAGGCGGTCGCGATCGGCCGGCGCGGGCACGCGCGAGGCACTGGCGAGCAGAAACAGCCATTTGGCGATCCGCTCGGGCGAGCCCATGCGCCAGGGCGTGCCCGGCGCCGGGCGATAGTAGCCGGTGGTGAGGTAGGTGATCGCCGCCACCGCGCTGTGATAGCCGCCGACCCCGACGACCAGCCCGATATGTCCGCCATGAGCCGGCTCCAGGGCGGCGAGGATGGCCGGCGCCACCGCGTAGGAGATCGCGACCAGCCCGAACCGAGGATCGACACCCGGCGCGAAGCAGGTGGCGAGCGCGTCGGCGGCCAGAGTCACGGAAGCCGGATCGTCGGGCCCGACGCGTTGCGCCCGAAGCCCGGCCAGATCGGGCACGAAGATCAGGAATCCATGCCGCGCCAGCGCCTCGGCCAGGGCGACCAGCCGGGCGTCGTCCCGTCCTGCGGGCGTGACGCCTGGGATCAGCAGCAGCGCGGCCAGCGGCGGCGCCTCGGGGTAGTAGAGATCGCCGCTCTGTCCCGCCAACACCACCGGGTGCCTTTGGCCGGCCGGCGCCGCGGTCGTCCTACCGCCGACCCCGCTCGCCACGTCGAGGCCCAGCCGGGCGGCTTCGAGGCTGCGAGACGGCGAGCAGGCGCCGCAGAGCGTTGCCGTGAGGACGATGCCCGCGATCGACGCCCAGCCGCAGATCATTCCTCGACCTCGAACACGCCTCAGTCCGAGCGGGCAGCCGCGCGGCGCCCCTACCCGTCGATCGCCACCGTACCCGAATCCCGGCGCTGGATGGCGAGCAGAAGCAGGCCAGGCCGCCCGCGAGCGCGCCGACAATCGCCGTCGCCGCCCAGCCGCCACGAAATCAGGTCACGGTGCCCGGGACCGAGCCGACGGCGCCGCCGGCGAAGGTGACGGTCATGTGGAGCGCGTTGACGCGCCCGCTCACCTCGGCCGGCGCGGTGAGGACGATCCGTCGGCCGACCACACGGTCGGTCCGCACCGCCGCATCGAGCCGATCGAGGCGACCAGCGGCTGGGCATAGTATAGGTTGGCGACGAGCGCACCCGCCGCCAAGCGCGAACACGCCGACCAGGGCCGGCGAGGGAGAGATCTCCCTCGGCTCAGGCATCGTTCGGCTTGGCGCGGGCAAACCCTGCCCGCGCGGCGTTCTGCCGCTCGATCATCCAGCCGGGACATTCGGCCGGCTCGAGCCTCCAGGCCGCCGAGGAGATCTCGCGCGGCCTGCTGGAGCCGGTGCTCGAGCCCTATGCGCCCGCGCGCGACAGCCTGTTCATCTGCTTTCCGCGATCGAGCCGCGGTCAGCCGAAGCTGCGCGCCCTCGTCGAATGCTGCGCACGCCACGCGCGGTGATGCCGGTCTGGCCCGCAACAGGATGGGCGCAAGCTGCGCAGTTGTGCTAGCCTACGCCTCGACCCCTTCCCAGCCGGGTCGAGGCGCAGCCGATCATGGCCACGAACGTTGCGGTCAGGCGCGAGCCGGCACGCAGGAGGAGCGGCAGCCGGCTCGACACGCTGCTCGCTGCCTGCCCGGCGGTTCTCTACAGCTTCGCCGCGCGCGGGGACTTCCGGCCGACCTTCGTCAGCGAGAACATCCGCGAGGTGCTCGGCTACGAGCCGCGGGAGTATCTGGAAGGCCCCGACTTCTGGCGCTCTTGCGTCCATCTCGACGATCTCGCCCGGGTCGAGGCGGAGACCGCTTTGCTGTTCGCCTCCGGTCGGCACACCACCGAGTATCGTTTCCGCTGCAAGGACGGCAGCTGGTGCTGGGTGAACGACGCCCAGCAGCTGCTTCGTGACGCGGACGGTGAGCCGAGCGAGGTGGTGGGCTCATGGAGCGACGTCACCGACCGCAGGCGCGCCGAGGAAGCCGCGGCAGCGGCGCACGACCGGATCGAGCACCTCCTCGCGACCTCGCCCGCCGTGATCTACAGTTTCCGCGCCGGCGGCGACTACGCGCCGACCTTCATCAGCGGGAACATCAAGGACCTGCTCGGCTACGAGCGCGAGGACTACCTCGCCAGCCCGGACTTCTGGAGCAGCCGCATCCATCCCGACGACGCGCCACGCGTGCTCGGCGAGTTCGACCGGCTGATGCAGCTCGGGCACCTGACCTACGAGTACCGGTTCCGCAAGCGGGACGGCAGCTGGTGCTGGATCAGCGACGACCTGCACCTGCTGCGGGACGCCGCCGGCGAGCCTACGGAGGTGGTGGGCGCCTGGAGCGACGTGACCGCACGCAAGCAGCTCGGCGAGGTTGCGGTCGCGGCGCAGGACCGGCTGTTCCACCTGCTTTCCTCGGTCCGGGCGGTGATCTACAGCTTCAGGGCGCATGGCGACTTCGCGCCGACCTTCGTCAGCGAGAACCTCCGCGAGGTGCTGGGCTATGCCCCGCGCGAGTATCTGGAGAGTCCCGACTTCTGGCGCTCCTCGGTCCATCCCGACGATCTGCCGGCGGCGGAGGCGGCGACGGTCCAGCTGTTCCGTAAGGGCTACAACGATCTCCAATACCGCTTCCGGCGCAAGGACGGCCGCTGGTGCTGGGTCAATGACGAGCAGCGGCTGATCCGGGACGCGGCCGGCCAGCCGCAGGAGATCGTCGGCTCCTGGACCGACATTACCGAGCGCAGGCTCGCCGAGGACGAGGCGGCGCGGGCACGCGCCCGGGTCGAGCACCTGGTCGCCACCTCGCCGGCGGTGATCTACAGCTTCAAGGCCTATGGCGACTTCGCGCCGACCTTCATCAGCGCGAACGTCAAGGATCTGCTCGGCTACGACCGCGCCGAATATCTCGAGAGCCCGGACTTCTGGTCGAGCCGTCTGCACCCGGAGGATCGCACGCGCGTCCTTCAGGAGTATGAGCCGCTACTGGAAGTCGGGCACCTGGCCAGCGAGTATCGCTTTCGCCGGAAGGACGGGAGCTGGTGCTGGGTGAGCGACGAGCTGCGGGTCCTGCGCGACTCCGACGGCAATCCGGCCGAGGTCGTGGGCGCCTGGAGCGACGTGGGTGCGCGCAAGGAGCTCGACGAGGCACTGGAGGCGGCGCGGCTCCGGCTGGTCCATCTGCTCTCCTCGGTCCGGGCCGTGATCTACAGCTTCCGTGCCTCGGGCGATTTCGGGCCGAGCTTCGTCAGCGACAGCATCCGGGAGGTCCTCGGCTACGAGCCCGGCGAATATCTCGACAGCCCCGATTTCTGGCGGCGATGCGTGCATCCGGACGATCTGGCCAGGGTCGAGGCGGAAGCCGCCACTCTGTTCCGCAAGGGCCACCATCAGCTCGAATACCGCTTCCTGAAGAAGGACGGCAGCTGGTGCTGGGTCAGCGACGAGCAGCATCTGGTCCGTGACGCCTCCGGCCAGCCGGAGGAGGTCGTGGGCTCCTGGGCCGACATCACCGAGCGCAAGCTGGCGGAGGAGGCGGTCGAGGCCGCCCGGATACGGGTCGAGCACCTGCTGGCAAGCTCTCCGGCCGTGATCTACAGCTTCCGCGCGACCGGGGACTATGCGCCGCTGTTCATCAGCGAGAACGTCAAGGACCTGCTCGGGTACGACCGGTCGGAGTATCTGGAGAGCCCGGATTTCTGGATCAACCGCGTCCATCCGGAGGACAGCACCAGGATCCTGGGCGCCTATGAGCGCCTGATGGATGTCGGCCGGCTGGGCAGCGAGTACCGATTCCGCAAGAAGGACGGGAGCTATTGCTGGGTAAGCGACGAGCTGCGGGTCCTGCGCGATGCCGCGGGCGAGCCGGTCGAGGTGGTGGGCGCCTGGAGTGACGTCACCGCCCGCAAGCAGCTCGGCGAGGCTCTGGTCGCGGCACAGAACCGGCTCGTCCACCTGCTGTCGACGGCCCCGGCCGTGATCTACAGCTTCAAGGCGACGGGCGATTTCGGCCCCACCTTCGTCAGCCAGAACATCCGCGACTGGCTCGGCTACGAGCCCCAGGAGTATCTGGAGAACCCGGACTTCTGGTGGAGCCGCATCCATCCGGACGATGCCCCGACCATCGAATCCGCTTCGCTGCAGCTGTTCCAGAAGGGCCGTCACACGGTCGAATATCGTTTCCGCCGCAAGGACGGCCGCTATTGCTGGGTCAATGACGAGCAGCACCTGATCCGTGATCAGGACGGGCAGCCGACCGAGGTCGTCGGCTCCTGGAGCGACGTGACCGCCCGCAACGAGGCCGAGATCGCCTTCCGCCAGAGCGAGCAGCGCCTGACCGACGCGATCGAATCGATCTCCGAGGGCTTCTCGCTCTACGATGCCGAGGACCGTCTGATCGTCTGTAACCGGGCCTATGCCGAGCTTCACCAGACAACCCCGGAGCGTGGGGCGCGGTTCGAGGAACTGATCCGGGCCGCGGCGCAGCGCGGGCTGATCATCGACGCGCACGGCGACAGCGAGGCCTGGCTGGCGGCGCGGCTCGCCCGACACCGCGACCCTGGCGAGCCGCACCTGCAGCGGCGGGCCGACGGACGCTGGATCCAGGTGAGCGAGCGGCGCACCACCGAGGGCGGCACCGTCGCGGTCTACACCGACATCACCGAGCTCAAGCGGGCGGAAGCCGAACTGCGAGACGCACACCACCAGACCGAGCGCGCGCACGCTCTGGTGACGGAGAAGAACCTGGCCCTGGAGGCGCTCTCCAACAAGCTCTCGAAATATCTCTCGCCGCAGGTCTACGGCTCGATCTTCGCGGGCCAGCGCGAGGTCGAGATCGCCTCCGCGCGCAAGAAGCTGACGATCTTCTTCTCCGACATCGTCGAGTTCACCAGCACGACCGACGAGCTCGAATCGGAGGAGCTGACCAGCCTGCTGAACCGCTATCTCACCGAGATGGCGAAGATCGCGCTCGAACATGGGGCGACGATCGACAAATATGTCGGCGACGCGATCCTCGCCTTCTTCGGCGATCCCGATACGCGCGGGGTGCGCCAGGACGCCCTGGCCTGCGTACGGATGGCGATCGCGATGCAGCGGCGGATGGCGGAGCTCCGGGCCGAGTGGCTAGACACTGGGCTCGAGAAGCCGTTCCGGCTGCGCATCGGCATCAACACGGGCTATTGCACGGTGGGCAATTTCGGCAGCGAGGCACGGATGGACTACACGATCATCGGCGGCGCGGTGAACCTGGCGGCACGCCTGCAGGCCCATGCCGAGCCGGGACGGATCCTGCTCAGCCACGAGACCTGGTCGCTGGTGCGCGACGCGGTGAGCGCCGAGGTGCGTCCGGCCATCGAGCTGAAGGGCATCGCGAAGCCGGTGCGCTGCTATCTGGTTCAGGACGAGGCTGCGGAGGAGCCACGGACCGAGCGATTGATCCGCGAGGAGCAGGACAGACTGCGTTTGCAGCTCGATCTCGGCCGGCTCGGCCCCGAAGCGGCCGCGCGCGTGCTCGAGGGCGTGCTCGCCCGGCTGCGGCAGTAGGCCGATGCGCGCCCGCGCCTTCGACGCCTACGGCACCCTGTTCGACGTCCATTCGGCCGTGGCGCGCCACGCCGCCGTCATCGGCCCGCAGGCCGAGCGCCTGTCCGAGCTGTGGCGCTCCCGGCAGCTCGAATATACCTGGGTGCTCAACGGCATCGGCGCCTACGAGGACTTCTGGACCCTGACCGAACGGGCGCTGGACACCGCCATCGCGCTCGCTGGCGGCGTGCCGGACGGGACGCGACCCCGGCTGCTCGACGCCTATGCCGATCTCGCCGCCTATCCGGACGTGGCATCCACCTTGCGCGCGCTCAAGCAGGCGGGCGAGACGGTGATCCTGTTCTCGAACGCGACGCCGGTCATGCTGACGCGGGCACTCGCCGCGACCGGCCTGACCGGCCTGATCGACCATCTGCTGTCGGTCGATTCGATCCGCGCCTACAAGCCCCTGCCCGCCGCCTACGCGCTCCTCGATCCCTGGCGGGGCCCGGACTGGCGGCTCACGTTCCACTCTTCGAACGCGTGGGACGCAGCCGGCGCCGTCGCCCGTGGGATCGACACGGTCTGGGTCAATCGACGCGGCGCAGGCTTCGAGTATCCGGGCTTTGCGCCCGGTGCCGCCGTCGCGGACCTGGCCGCGATCACGAACGGACGATGAGGATCCGCCGGCGCAGCGACCGGCGCCGTCCTACCGCAACGCCCGCGGCGCCACCGATCTGGCCTCGACCACCGTCAGCGCGTTGCGCAGCGGCCGGCCGAGCGCGGCCATCTCGATCTCGAACACGTCGCCCGGCCGGGTCTTGAACCCGTCGGAGAAGCTCAGCGTCGAGGTGCCGAAGAAGTGGGCGTGCACGTCGCCCGGGCGACGGAAGGCCGCGTATTTGAAATGGTGCCGCTCGAGATTCTCGATCGCATGGCACATGTTGGCCTCGCCCGAGAGGAACGGCTTCTCCCAGGCCACCTTCCCGTCGCGGCGGATGCGCGAGGTGCCGCGCAGGTCCTCCGGCAGCTCGCCCACCAGGAGCTCCGGGCCGATGCTGCAGGCCCTGAGCTTGGAATGGGCGAGGTAGAGATAGTTCTGCTTCTCGGTGACGTGGTCGGAGAACTCGTTGCCGAGCGCCCAGCCGACGCGCCAGGGCTGGCCGTCGGGGCCGATCAGGTAGAGCCCGACGATCTCCGGCTCCTCGCCGCCGTCGAGCGCGAAGGAAGGGCTCTCCAACGGCCGCCCCGATGCCGCGACGACCGCACCGTCGCCCTTGTAGAACCATTCCGGCTGCACGCCGTCGCGCCCCGGCCCCGGCTTGCCCCCTTCGAGCCCGAGCTTGAACATGCGCATGCTGTCGGTGAGCGTCGCGGCCTCGGCGAGGTCGCGGTGCATCTTGTCGCGCCCCTCCGCCGAGCCGAGGTGGGAGAGGCCGGTGCCGGTCACCAGCATGTGCGCCGGGTCGCCCGGGTGATCGAGCGGCGGCAGGAGCCGCCCCGCCTCCTCCAGCGCCGCCAGATCCACCGGCTCGCCGAGACGCCCGGCCAGCATCGCTTCCAGGCCACGACCCGTGGCGACGGCCTCGCTCGCGAGGTCGTAGACCGTGCGCCAGCCGTCGACACGGCGGTGCCCGGCACCCGCGTCGGCCGAGATCGCACGCTGCCCGTCCGCGCCCTGAAACTGTGCCAGCCGCATCGCCCTCGCCTCCCTGATGGAGGCGCAATCAACCACAGTCTGCCCGCGACGGCGAGCCGTCAGCTCGTGCCGGAGCCGTCACGCCTCGATGGTGAAGAGGTCCTGCGCCCGGCCGACGCCACGCAGGGCGTAGCGGCCGACGGAAACCAGCCGTGCGCGATCGTCGGGCGTGGCGGCGGCGTGGAAGGCCGTCGAGATCAGGACCTTGCGCTCCACCGAGCGGCACATCGCGGCGATCCGGGCGACCTCGTTGACCGCAGGGCCGACGACCGTGAAGTCGAGCCGGTCCGGGCTGCCGATATTGCCGAACAGCACCTCGCCGACATGGAGCCCGAGATAGGCCTGGGTCACCGGCAGGCCGGCCTCGGCACGGCGGGCGGACACCGCCCGGATCCGCTCCCGCGCCAGATCCTTGGCCAAGAGGGCGCTGCGGCAGCCCTGGGCCGGATCGCTCGCGTCGAAGATCGCGAGCGTGCCGTCGCCGATCAGCTTCAGCACGTCGCCGCCGGCCTCGTGGATCGAGGTGATCACCGCTTCCGCATAGTCGTTGAGCAGCGGGATGATCTGTCCGGGTGCGGCCATGTCGGTGATGCCGGTGAAGCCGCGCAGGTCGGAATACCACAGCACGGCCGGCAGCTTCTCGGCCACGCCCCGCTCGATCCGCCCCGCCATCACCCGACGGCCCGCACCCCGGCCGAGATAGGTCTCGACCAGGGTGGCGGCGATCCGGGCCAGCGACCGGGTCTTGATCGCCAGCGCCAGGATCGGGATCATCCTGCGCAGCAGGGCGATCGCCTCCTCCTCGAACCCGCCGGCCGCATCGGTCGACCAGGAGGACAGGATGCAGTCCAGCTCGCCGATCGAGCCTTCGGCCGCGAACCGGCTGACCAGCGCGACATAGTCGGTATGCCCGAGCTCCCTGAGCTCCTCGATCGCCGGATAGTCGGCCGGCTCGCCCCGGGCGAGGCAGCGCCGCAGCTCCGTCCCGCCGTCCTGCAGCAGCGCATGGAACGGGCTCTGCAGCCAGCGCTCGAACCGTGAATCGTCCTCGCGCACCCGCTCGAACTCGACCAGCGGCGCCGCGTCGCTCGGGTCGCGCTCCCAGCGGAACAGACGGCCCTCGAACACGGGATGCAGCGTGTCGGCGATGATCAGCCCGCGGCACAGCGGCACCCCCGCCGCCGTCAGCCGCTCGCAGAAGCCCTGCAGCAGCTCCGGCTCGGTCATGCCGTCCAGGCCTGCCGCGGTCACCCAGGATGCGATCTCCGCCTTCCGCACGGCATCCATGCGCGAACCCCCGAAATCAGCGGAGCCTGATATAGGAGCTCGGCGGTTCCGGGGCGACCCGGCGCCCGATGGTCAGCCGCCCGCCTTCCACAGCTTGATCGGCGTCGCGCCGGCATTGTTGTAGTCGGCGCCGAGCAGGCTCGGCTTTCCGCCGACCGTCAGCAGCTTCATGCTGTGCGAGCTCGTCGCCGCGACCGTGCCGAGCGTGCCCGCCGCCCTGGTGGCGGTGATGTTGGCGTAGATCTTGATCCGGGGATTCCTGGTCCCCTGGACCATGGCCGTGACAATGTCGGCCTGACCGTTGCGGTCGAAGTCGCCGACCCCGGTGAAATGCACGCCGGTCTCGACGGCGGCTTCCAGAACATGCCTGGTCCACCCGCCGGTGGGTTGCGCGGGCGCCGCGAACCAGGCCATGTCGTGCCGGCCGCCCGGGGGCCAGGCCGGCGAGGCCACGATGTCGAGGCGGCCGTCCTTGTTCACGTCGGCGACGGCGATATAGGCGTTGGCCGGGGCGGCCGAGCCGTAGAGATAGCGGGTGAAGCTGGGTTTGCCGGAGACGATCCCGTTGTTCCTCAACCAATATTTGCCGACCACGATGTCCGGCCTGCCGTTCCGGTCGATGTCGGCCACCTCGAGCCCCTCCCCGCCGGCGGGCAGGGCGATGGTGCTGCCCTGCCAGTTGGCCAGCGTGGTCTGACGCCACAGATAGATCGTCTTGCCGGCCCCACCCTGCGGGCGGCCGACGATGTCGAGCGTGCCGTTCCGGTCGAGGTCGACCAGCTCGATGTCGTGCAGGTCCGGCCCCTTCTTCACCAGGGTTCGGGCGGACCAGCCCTTCTTGCCGTTCTCGAACAGGACCACGCCCGCGGTCGTGATCGCCACCACGTCCTTGCGGCCGTCGTGCGTGAGATCGGCGATCTCCATGTCCTCCTCGATCCGGTAGGAGCGGCTGATCGTGCGTTTGGTCCAGCCCGGGTTCTCGTACCAATAGAGGCCGCCGTCATAGCTGCCGATGACCACGTCGGCGCGGCCGTCGCCGTTCAGGTCCCCGACGCCTTTGCCCCAGACCCGCGAGGGACCTTTGGGATCGATCACCTGCAGGGAGAATCCGACGGCGCGCGCCGCGTCCGCGGCACCGCACAGCGCGGCCAGCGTGGCGACCGTCGCGGCGACGAGCCGCGTGCGCGTGGACCGAGGCCGGCTTCCGAGTAGCCACGACATTGGGGCGAGTTCCTTTCACTGGACCGCCATGATGCCGGGTGTGAACTCATGGCGCGGTCTGAGGGCCCGCCTCCAACGGTTCCAATCGACTTCGGTTGCCAATTTCTCCAGCGGTTTTTTCGATCACAGATATCTTCTGGACTTGCTGCGGCGAGCCGGGGCAGGAAGCTGGGCAGAGGTCGGCGAGGTCGGCAGCGCAAGCCGGCAGCCCGTGCCCCAGATGAGAGGGATCAGGGATGAGCGTTCCGTCGGATATCGAGATCGCGCGCGCGGCCGAGCTGAAGCCGATCGAGGCGGTGGCGGCGCGCGTCGGCATCCCCGACGAGGCGCTGGTCCATTACGGGCGGCACATCGCCAAGCTCGACCTCGGCTGGATCGCGCAGCAGCAGGAGCGGCCGAACGGCCGTCTGATCCTGGTCACCGCGATCAACCCCACGCCGGCCGGCGAGGGCAAGACCACGACCACGGTCGGCCTGGGCGACGGGCTGAACCGGATCGGCAAGAAGGCGGTGATCGCCCTGCGCGAGCCCTCGCTCGGCCCCTGCTTCGGCATGAAGGGCGGTGCCGCCGGCGGCGGCTACGCCCAGGTGGTGCCGATGGAGCAGATCAACCTGCACTTCACCGGCGACTTCCACGCGATCGGCAGCGCCCACAACCTGCTCTCCGCCATGCTCGACAACCACATCTACTGGGGCAACGGCCTGGGGCTCGACGAGCGCCGCATCGCCTGGCGCCGCGCGATCGACATGAACGACCGCTCGCTGCGCCAGGTCGTCTCGAGCCTGGGCGGCGTCGCCAACGGCTTTCCGCGCGAGGACGGCTTCGACATCACCGTCGCGTCCGAGGTGATGGCGGTGTTCTGCCTCGCCAGCGACCTCGAGGATCTGGAGCGGCGGCTGGGCCGGATGATCGTCGGCTACACCCGCGACCGCAAGCCGATCCATGCCTCCGACCTGCAGGCCGCCGGAGCCATGGCGGTGCTGCTCAAGGACGCCATCTCGCCCAATCTCGTGCAGACGCTGGAGGGCAACCCGGCCTTCGTCCACGGCGGTCCGTTCGCGAACATCGCCCATGGCTGCAATTCGGTGATGGCCACCCGGACCGCGCTCAAGCTCGGCGAGTATGTGGTGACCGAGGCCGGTTTCGGGGCGGATCTGGGCGCGGAGAAGTTCTTCGACATCAAATGCCGCAAGGCGGGCCTCGAGCCGGACGCGGCGGTGATCGTGGCCACGGTCCGCGCGCTGAAGATGCACGGGGGTGTCGCCAAGGATGCGCTGGGCAAGGAGGATCTCGCGGCGGTGCGGCGCGGCATGACGAACCTGGAGCGCCATGTCCGCAACGTGCGGAAGTTCGGCGTGCCGTCGGTGGTGGCGATCAACCGCTTCGGCACGGACACGGAGGCCGAGCTCGAGCTGATCCGCGCCCGCTGCCGCGACGAGCTGCACGTCGACGCCTATGTCTGCGAGCATTGGGCCAAGGGCTCGGCCGGGACCGAGGGGCTGGCGCGGCATGTGGTCGAGCTGTGCGAGGCGCCGCACTATCGCGACGGGCGCGGCTTCGAGCATCTCTATCCCGAGGAGATGCCGCTCTGGGACAAGATGCGGACCATCGCGCGGGAGATCTACGGGGCCGAGGACATCATCGCCGACCAGCGGGTGCGCGACCAGTTCAAGGAGTTCCAGGCCGGGGGCTACGGCCACTTCCCGATCTGCGTCGCCAAGACCCAGTACAGCTTCTCGACCGACCCGACGCTCAAGGGTGCGCCGTCCGGGCACGTGGTGCCGATCCGCGAGCTCGCCCTCGCCGGTGGAGCGGAGTTTCTCGTGGTGGTCTGCGGCGAGATCATGCGCATGCCGGGCCTGCCGAAGGTGCCTTCCGCCGAAAGGATCCGGCTGGACCCGGACGGGCAGATCGAGGGGCTGTTCTAGGGTCCTCGCGCTCCTCCGTCAGCGGCGTCACCCCGGCCCGCTCGTCGAATTGGCCCATGGGGCGATCACCTCCGGGCGAATGACCCCCGGCGGCCGGCGGTCGTCCCCGGCCTGTCGCCGATGGAGACGGCCTGGCGGGGCCTCCTCAGCACCCCTGCCCGCGTTCCGGGCCCATGCGGCCGCGCGCATGCTCCTCGACGAACACGTGCGCATAGAGCTGCGCCACCCACAGGCGCCCCTGTGCCGTGCTCTCGAGATAGCCCAGCGCCGGGCCGACATAGGGTTCGACCCGCTGCCAGAAGAAGCGGGGATACTGCTCGGCGAGGTCGGCCGGGTCCTGGCAGCCGAGCGCGTCGGTGAGCCCGATCTCGCGCAGCTCGAACCAGAGTGCGGCGAGCTAGCGCAGATAGGCGGGATCGGCGAGCTGGCCGATCAGGTCGGCTGCCCGCACCAGCGCCGCCTCGCTGTCGGTCTCGGGGTGATCGCCGTTCTCCGGCACGGGAAAGCGGGT
>JBFWWD010000044.1:0-28382 GCA_050246385.1 Geminicoccaceae bacterium | reverse complement strand
GAGGTGATTCTCGGCGAAGAACCCGCAGCCGATGACGGTGCCGCGCAAGCGCTGGCTCATGTCTCTTCCACCCTGATCTTGCGCATTTCCAGCCGCTCGAGGATGCCGGTGCGGATCGAGTCCACCAGCACGGCGATGAAGATGATGGCGCTGACGATCAGCGGATAGACGTAGGGGTCGGCGTTGGTCATGACCAAGCCGTTCTCCACGGTCTGGATCAGCACCGCCCCGAACACGGTGCCGACCACCCCGCCGCGGCCGCCGAACAGCGAGGTGCCGCCCAGCACGGCGGCCGCGATGACCGGGAACTCCTTCTGGAAGCCGAAGGTCGAGGAAGCGGCGGCGACCTGGCTCGCGGAGACCATGCCGCCGATCGCGGCGGTCACCCCGCAGATGCAGTAGACCGCGAACAGGACCTTCGGCACGTCGATGCCGGCCTTGGCGGCGGCCTCCGGATCGGCGCCGACCGCATAGACCTGCCGGCCGAAGGTGGTGAGCCGCAGGGTGACCCAGGCGAGCACGAACACCAGCAGGAAGATCCAGATCGCGGAGGGGATGCCCCACAGGGTCGAACGCCCGAGCCGCAGGATCTCCTTGCCGAAGGGAATCATCTTCACTTCGGACAGATAGAGTGCCACCGCGCGGCCGATGAACAGGGTGGCGAGCGTGGCGATGAAGGCCGGCACGCGCAGCCGGGTGATGACGAACGCGTTCACCATGCCGAACAGCAGGCCGAGGAAGCCTGCCACCACGAAGCCGAAGACCGGGTTCCAGCCCTTCATGTACAGCGCCACGACGATGCAGGACGCGTACATGTTGGCGCCGACCGACAGGTCGATGCCGGCGACCAGGAGGACGAAGGTCATGCCGATCGCGATGATCGCGATGTGCGCCGCCTGGGTGACGATGTTGATGAAGTTGGTCGGGGTGAGGAACCGCTCCGACAGCGTGCCGAACACCGCGATCAGCGCCAGGAACAGGAGCACCGGCGCGTATTGCAGCGCCAGCATCTGGACCCGGTTGGCCTGCGGATTCACGCTGCCGCTCCCTTGACGCCGTCCCACATGGCCGCACGCAGGATCGCCTCGCGGTCGAACGCCTCGCGCGCGAAGGCGCCATGGATCTCGCCGTGGCTCATGACCAGGATGCGGTCGCACATGCCGATCAGCTCCTCGATCTCGGACGAGATCATCAGGACGCCGGTCCCTTCGGCGGCGAGCCGGTTGATCAGCTTGTAGACCTCGTACTTGGCGCCGACGTCGATGCCGCGGGTCGGCTCGTCCAGGATGAACAGCCGCGGCCCGCGCAGCAGCCACTTGCCGATGACGACCTTCTGCTGGTTGCCGCCGGACAGGTTCTTGACCAGCGTCTGCACGAAGTCGCGCGCGTTGACGTGCACCTCGCGGGCGGTCCGGTCGACGGCGTCGCCCAGCCGGGTGCGCTCGAGCAGCCGGCCCCAGCCGCTGGTGAAGCTCGGCAGCGAGGCCAGAGCGATGTTGTCGGCGATGGAGGCGCCCATCATCAGCCCCTCGGCGCGGCGGTCCTCGGTGAGGAACGCCATGCCGCGGTCCATGGCGAGCTGCGGCGTGGGACTTTCGAGCGGGGTGCCGTCCATGGCGATCGTGCCCGACGCGAACGGGTCGAGCCCGAACAGGATGCGCGCCATCTCCGAACGGCCGGAGCCCATCAGCCCGGAGACGCCCACCACCTCGCCCGGCTGCACGGTCAAAGAGATGTCCCTGACCACGCCCGGCTGGTTAAGGCCGCGCACCTCCAGCACCGGCGTGCCCGGCCGGGCCGCCGGCTCGCGCGGCGGATAGATCTGGTCGATGGTCCGGCCGACCATGAGCGTGATCAGCCGGTCGATGGTCATCTCGGCCTTCGGCGCATTGCCGACGACATGGCCGTCGCGCAGCACCGTGACATGGTCGCACAACCGCATCACGTCGCCGAGGATGTGGCTGATGTAGATCACGCCGATGCCGCGCTCGCGCAGCCGCCCGATCTGGGCGAACAGGCGCTCGGTCTCCCGCGCGGTGAGCGAGGTGGTGGGCTCGTCGAAGATCACGATCCGGGCGTCGGCACCCAGTGCCTTGGCGATCTCGACGAGCTGCCGTTCGCCCTGGCTGAGCCGGGCGAGGGGTGTTCCGGGCGCCACGTCGAGGTCGATCGCGGCCAGCAGCTCGCGGGCGCGCTCGCGCACCTTGCGCCGGTCGATGAACGGCAGGCCCCCGATCAGCTTGGGGAACCCGGTGATGAACAGGTTCTCCTCGACCGTCAGGTTGCGGAAGAGGTTGAGCTCCTGATGGATGAAGGCGATGCCGCGCTCGGCGGCCTCGCGCGGGCCGCGCGGGGTGTAGGCGGCGCCGTCCAGGGTCATGGTGCCCCGGTCGGGCTGATGCACCCCGCCCAGGATGTTCATGGTGGTCGACTTGCCGGAGCCGTTCTCGCCGACCAGGCCCAGCACCTCGCCCGGCTTCAGCTCCAGGCCGACGTCGAACAGCACCTGGACGCCGAAGAAGCTCTTGCAGAGACCCTCGATCCGCAGCATCGGCTCAGGCCCGCACGAAGCGCTGGCGCTGCGCGTCGGCGATCGCGGCGGCGAGGATGACGCCACCCTTGATCGCGAAGACGGAGGCCAGCGAGAGGCCGAGGAGCGACAGCCCCTTGTCGACCACGGTCAGGAACAGGGCGCCGAACACCACCCAGATCACCTTGCCCTTGCCGCCGAACAGGCTGACGCCGCCGATCACGGCGGCACCCACGACGTCGAGGAGGATGCGCTGGCCGAGCACCGGCGAGCCGGTCTCGAGCCGTGCCGTGTAGAGGATGGCGGCGATGCCGGCGCAGGCGCCGCAGATGACGTAGGCCCAGAACACCACCCGGCCTACCGGCACGCCCGAGATCTCGGCGGCGCGCGGATTGACGCCGATCGCGAACAGCCAGCGGCCGTAGAGCGTGCGGCCGAGGGTGATATGCGCGACGACACAGACCACCAGCGCGATCAACACCGAGAACGGCACGCCGGCGACACGGCCCTGACCCAGGAAGGCGAAGCCCGGCGGCAGGTTGCCGATCGAGCTGCCGTCCGGAGTGAGCAGGGTGGTGACCCAGATCGCGAGGCCGGAGAAGAACATCATCGTGGTGAGCGTCACGATGAACGGCGGCATGCTGAAGCGCGTGACGCAGCCGCCGTTGAGCGAGCCGAGCGCGCTGCCGACCGCCACGAACACGACGATGCCGGCGGCGATGGCGAGCCAGCCGGGCGCCCAGGCCATCGGCCCGCCGTCCAGCGTCATGACGGCGGCGGCGAGCACGCTCGAGATCGCAAGGTTCGAGGTCGCCGAGAGATCGATGCCGGCCACGATCAGCACGAAGGCCTGGCCGACCGCGACGATCAGGAGCGGCATCATGGCGCCGAGGATGTCGGCCCAGGTGCTGGCGGCCAGGATCTCGGGCGCGAGGGGCGCCATCGCCAGGACATAGAGCACGGTCAGCAACAGAACGAGATATTCGGACAACAGCAGTCGCCGCAGCCAGGAGCCCCGCTCCTGGGCCACGGCCGCCGTTGCCGCCGTCGCTTCGACCGTGCTCATGTCTCAGCCTGCCCGAACAGATGCGGCGAGGCGGCCCGTGCCGCCCCGCCCGTCCATCACGGCTTGCCGCCGTTCTTGGTCCAGACGATGAAACCCCACATCTGGTCGCGGGTCTGGTCCTTGTTCGCCTGGGTGATCACGAAGCCGGGGTCGAGCAGCAGCTTCTCGGGCTTCTTGCCGGCCCACATGTCCTGGAAGGCCTGGAAGGCCATGTCGACCTCGAGGAACAGGTTCTGGACGCCGCAGGCGTCCATGTAGCCGTCCGCGATCAGCTGGTAGGCGTTGGCGTCGCCGTCGAAGCCGCCGAGCAGGACGTGGCCCTCCTCGCCGATCTTGTGCCACTTGTCGAACGTCTCCAGCACCTGCTGGATCTGCGGCAGCATGAAGTCGGACGAGGTGAACAGGAAGTCGATGTCGGGATTGGCCTGCAAGGCGTTGGTCAGGCCGGCGAAGGCCTTGTCGGCGTTCCACTCGGTCGAGACGCGGGCGACCACCTCGACCAGGTCGGGATTCTTGTCGACCACGTCGAAGAAGCCGTCGCGGCGCTGGATGGCGTTCACGTCGCCCAGATCGCCGATCATGATCACGGCCTGACGCTTCGTGCCTGCCTTCTTCGCCTCGTCGACCATGAACTGCACGGTCTCGGCCGCGATCTTGCGGTTGTCGGCCTGGATCGCGACCGAATAGGCATCGCTCTCGGCCGGTGGCCGGTTGAAATGCACCATCGGGATGCCGGCCTCGTTGGCCGCCCGGATGGCCGGGATCACCGCCTTGGAATCGGTCTGGATGATCAGGATCCCGTCCACCTTACGGGCGATCATCGCCTTGACCTGCTCAAACTGCTTGTTGTCGTCGAAGTTCGAGATCTGCTCCAGGACCTCCCAGCCGTTGGCCTTGGCCTTCTCGCGCATGATGTCGAGGCCCGAGACCCAGAACGGCGACACGAGACTGTCGAACAGGAGCGCCACGGTCTTGCCCTGCTGGGCCTTGACCATGACCGGAAGGCCGAGTGTGCCGGCGGCGAGCAGGCTGCCGATCGTGAAGTCGCGACGCGTCGAACGCATCTTCCGCTCTCCCTGGACGGGCCGGTCGGTCCGACCCCTTGGTTGTATGCTCATCATACCACAGGCGATCGGGCTCGCAAGGCGTTCAGTCCCCTGCGGCCCGCTCGAACTGCCGATATAGCGCGTTGGCTCGCGTGAGGTGGGCGGTCATTGCCGCGGCCGCACCGTCCGGGTCGCCCGCCGCGATCCGCTCCAGGATCGCCGTATGCTCGGTGATCGTCAGGCTTTCGGCTCCGCGCAGCCGGACAAGACCGGTGTGGAACTCCGCCAGCCACTCGAACATCGCCTCGCACAGGGCGACATAGATGGCGTTGCCCGAGATCGCCGCGATCTCGCGATGGAACGCCATGTCCTTCTGCAGGAACTCGTCGCGTTGCCCGGTTGCTCCGACCCCGGCCCGTGCCACGGCATCGTGCTCCGCGAGCCGCCGCCGCAGCCGATCCATGTCGGCTTCGGTCGCGTGCTCGGCCGCGACGCGGACCATGCCGGTCTCGAAGAAGACCCGCGCCTCCTTGAGATGCTCGAGCGAGGTCGGCGAGGTGGACAGGAGATGCTTGGCGGACAGTGCCACCTGGTCGATCATGGTCCGCGCGGTGGGGGCGACGATCCGCGCCCGCTCGCCGTGGGTGATCGTGAGGAAGCCCATGCGCTCGAGCGCCTGCAGCGCCTCGCGCACCGCCGGCCGCCCGACGCCGTACTGGCCCATCAGGTCGCGCTCGGACGGCAGGTGATCGCCCGCGGAGAGCTCGCCGCGCGTGATTCGCGCCAGCAGCCGGTCGACAACCTCGTGAGACAGCTTGCGCCGCCGGATCGGTTCGCTCTCGATCATGCGGTCGTATCGGGCCCCCTTTTGTGAGGTATGATCATACTACCAGCGCGGGAGCACGCAAGGGTCGGATCGCACGCCGTCATTGGCGCTTCCGCTCGCTCCCGGCGCGAGGCATGTTTCCGGCGACGATACGGAACGAGGCATGCGCTGCGCGGCTTGCGGAAAGGACAATGAGCACGGCCGCAGCTTCTGCGCCATGTGCGGCGCGACGCTGCGCGTGCTCTGCCCGGGCTGCGCCTTCGACAACGAGCCCGGGGCGGCGTTCTGCGGCGGCTGCGGCAGCCGGCTCGCGGCGACAGGCCTCGCCGAGGCGCCGGCGCGTGCCTGGCCCACCGCCGAGCGGCGTCAGCTCACGCTGCTGTTCTGCGATCTCTGCCGCTCGACGGCCCTCAGCGACCGGCTCGATCCCGAGGACATGCGCGAGGTGCTGGAAGCCTATCGCGCCCGCTGCTCGGCCGCGATCGAGCGCTATCGAGGAACGGTCGCCTACTACATGGGCGACGGCATCCTCGCCTATTTCGGCTACCCCACCGCGCACGAGGACGACGCCGTGCGGGCGGTGCGGGCCGCGCTGGAGGTGGTGCCCGCCATCGTGAGCCTGGGGCGCGACTGGCGGCCTCCTCTGCCTCTGCCGCTGCAGGTGCGCATCGCCATCCACACCGGTCTCGTGGTCGCGGGCGAGATCGGCGTCGACCAGCGGCGTTCCGAGCTCTGGGCCGTCGGCGCGGCCCCCAACGTCGCGGCCCGGCTGCAGGCGCTCGCCAAGCCCGACACGATCGTCATCAGCGAGGCGAGCCACCGCCTGCTGAAGGCCGCGTTCGTGACCACCTCGCTCGGCCGGCACGAGCTGGAAGGCGTCGGTGGCCGGATCGAGGTGTTCCGGGTCGAGAGCGAGCGCCGGCTGAGCCGGATGCTCGACCCCGATGCCGCGTCGACCTCGGTGGCGATGGTCAACCGCGAGGTCGAGCTGGCCCTGCTCGATGATGCCTGGGAGCAGGTGCAGCGCGGCAGCGGGCAGGCGGTGCTGCTTTCCGGCGAGCCCGGGATCGGCAAGTCGCGACTGGTGCGCGCGGTCACCGCGCGCCTGGAGGCGGCTGCGCATCAGGTGGTCCTGCTGCCGGGATCGCCCTACTTCTCCGATAGCCCGCTGCACCCGGTGGTCGAGTTCATCGAGCAGTCGACGGCCATCCGCAAGGCCGGACCGCCCGGGGAGCAGCTGGCGGCCCTCGAACGATATGTCGGGTCGATCCGCGAGCAGGTGCCCGAGCTGGTCGAGGTTCTGTCCGATCTGCTCGGGATAGCGCAGACCCGGTACTCGGCTTTGGCGGCACTGGCCCCGCGCGAGCGACGGGCCCGCACGCTGGACGTGCTTTGCGAGTTCGTCCTCGCGCTCGCGCGGGAGAAGCCGGCCGTCATCGTCTTCGAGGACCTGCACTGGGCCGATCCGACCACGCGCGAATGGCTCAGGCTGCTGGTCGATCGTCTGGACCGTGCGCCCCTGCTGGCTCTGTTGGCGATCCGCTCCGACGCGATCGGCGAGTGGGCCCGCTCGGCGAGCATCCGGCACATACCGGTCGACCGGCTCGGCCGCGAGGAGAGCGCCGAGATCATCGATCAGCTGGTCCGGGGCGCGGGCCTCGACCGGCAGCTCCGGGAACGGATCCTCGTCGCCACGGACGGCGTCCCGCTCTTCGTCGAGGAGCTGACCAAAGCGCTGGTCGAAAGCAGTCCGACCGCGCTCCAGCGGGCGGGACCGGCACCAGCCGTGGTCGTGCCCGCGACGATCCAGGATTCGCTCACGGCACGGCTGGACCGGCTGGGCGACGCCAAGCGCGTGGCGCAGGTCGCGGCGACCATCGGTCGGGAGTTCGCACGCGACCTGCTGGGTGCGGTCATCGAGCTGCCCGATGATGCTCTCGACCACTCCTTGACGCGCCTGGTCAGCTCGGGCCTGGTTCTGCCGCTCGACGAGTCGAACGGGCGGTTCGCGTTCAAGCACTCGCTGGTACGCGATGCCGCCTACAACGGCCTGCTCCGCACCACCCGCCGCACGCTCCACGCCAAGATCGTGGAGGTGCTGGAGACCTCCTTTCCCACGCTGGTCGCGGCGAGCCCGGAGCTGGCCGCACGGCACAGCGTCGCGGCGCAGGCCCACGACAAGGCGGCACACTATTGGATGCGGGCCGGCCGCATCGCGGTCGCGCGCTCGGCGAACGTCGAGGCCGTGAGCCATCTCGAGCGTGGCCTGCAGAGCCTGCGCAGTCTTCCGAAGGATGCCGCGACCGACGGCCGGGAGCTGGGCTATCTGGTCACCCTCGGGCCCTCCCTGATCCTCAGCCAGGGCCCGGGTGCGCAGCGTGTCGAGGCGGTCTACCGTCAGGCGGTCGAGCTGTGCGAGCGGGTCGAGCCTTCGCCGGACCACGTGGCGGCCTTATGGGGATGGTGGCGGATCTCGCCCGGCATCCACGCCCAGCTCGAGCGCGCCGAGCGCCTGTTCGGCCTCGCGCAGAGGCTGGACGACGACGGCGTGCTGCTCCAGGCGCATCACTGCCTGTGGGCCACCCGGTTCAATCTCGGCGACTTCCGGGACTCCTGGCGGCACATCCAGGCCGGGCTGAAGCTCTACGAGCAGGGCGACCATCGCGACCAGGCGGACTTCTTCGGCGGCCATGACGCGCGGGTGTGCGGCAGCGGCGAGGCGGCGCTGGTCCTCTGGCATCTCGGGTCCGCCGAGCAGGCCTTGCGCTACTGTCTCGATGCCCTGAGCTGGAGCGAGCGTCTGGGCCATGCCGGCAGCCGGCTTCATGCGCTCGACATCGCCGTGACGTTCCGGCGCTACCGCCGGGAGCCCGAAGCCGCGCGCGAGCTGGCGCAGCGGATGATCGATCTGGGGTTCGAGCGTGGCCTGGCCGATCATCAGGCCAAGGGGCGGCTCTATCTGGGCTGGGCCATCGCCGCGTCCGGCGAGCGCGAGCAGGGCATCGCCATGATGACCGAGGCCTTCGCGATCGAGCGTGTCTCGGGTACGCCCGAGGACTTCTCGATCTACTCCGACATGCTGGCCGAATGCCTGGTCGAGGCCGGGCGAGCGGGATCCGCGCTCGACGAGGTCGAGCGTGCGATCAAGGAGGCCGAGGAGCGGGTCTGGCCGATCTGGCTGCCGGAGCTGCACCGGCGGCGCGGCGAGGTGCTGCTGGCGCTCTCCGCACCCCGTGCGGACGAGGCGGAGGCCTGCTTCGGCGAGGCGCTCGCGCTCTCGCGTTCGCAGCGATCGCTGGCCCTCGAGCTGCGTGCCGCCACCAGCTTGGCACGGCTGCAGCGCAAGCAGCGGCTCGCCGGTCGGTCGCGCGAGCCGCTCGCCGGCGTCTATCGCCGGTTCGAGGAAGGGTTCGACACGCTCGATCTGCGCGAGGCCCGACGCGAGCTCGAGGCGGCCGGGGGTGTGCCGGCCATCGCGCCGTCCAGTGTCGCACATGGCGGCTCCTGACGCGGGCGAGGGCGCCGTGCCCGGGCCGCAGCGGCTGGTGGCGCCCGAGGAGACGCTCGAGCGGATTCGCCCGCACCTCGCGCAGATGGGCATCACGCGCGTCGCCAACGTCACCGGGCTCGACCGCATCGGCGTCCCGGTGGTCACCGTCGTGCGGCCGAACGCGCGCTCGCTCGCCGTCTCGCAGGGCAAGGGCCTGACACTGGCCGCCGCGAAGGTCTCGGCGATCATGGAGGCCGCCGAGCTGTTCCATGCCGAGACCATCGGCGGCCCGCTCTGGTGGCTGCGACCCGACGAGCTGGTCGGCGAGCGGCCGTTCCTCGATCCGCTGGAGCTGCCCCGTTCCGCGACCGCACCGGCCCATGACGGCCCGATCGCGTGGGTCGAGGGCGTCGATCTGCGCTACGGCGGCCCCATCCTGGTGCCGTTCGCGGCGGTGTCGGCGGACTACACGCGAGGCACGGACGTGCTGAGCGCCGGCTTGTGCATGACGACCGGCGGCCTCGGCGCAGGCAACGACCGTGCCGAGGCCGTGCTGCAAGGACTGACCGAGCTGGTCGAGCGCGACGCCGTGACCTTGTGGCGCCTCGGAGATCGCCGGCACCGGGCGGAGACGGCGCTCGACCCGGCGGCGCTGGCGGGCACGGCCGCCGGGAACCTGCTGGCGCAGCTGGCGCGCGCGGATCTGCGCGTCGGGCTGTGGGACGCCACTTCGGACATTGCTGTGGCCGTGATCGTCTGCCTGGTCGTGGGTCGTGATGCCGACGATGCCGACCCGGAGTTCGGCGCCGGGTGCCATCCACGACCCGAGGTCGCGGCGCTGCGTGCGATCCTGGAGGCGCTGCAGGCGAGACTGACCTTCATCGCAGGCTCGCGCGACGACATGGGCGGCGAGCTCTACGCGCCCGAGGCGCGGGCGCGCCGCTACCGGGAAGCCGAGCGATGGCTGCGGGAGCCGGCCACGGGCGGCGGGCTGACGGACGGCCGCGACCGCCCGGCGCTGGATGCCGCAGGCGAGCTGGAACTCGCGCTCGCCGCCCTGAGCGCGGCGGGCGTGCGGTCGGTGGCCGCCGTCGACCTGACGCGACCGGAGATCGCGATCCCCGTGTTCCGGGTGGTCGCGGCGGGTCTCGAGGGGCCGAGCGACGCGCCGGACTATGTGCCCGGTCCCCGCGCGCGTCGCGCGGAGGCCCGGTGAGCCGCTACGTCTTTCTCGGCCCGAGCCTGCCTGCGGCCGAGGCCATGCGCCTGCTCGACGCCACCTACCTGCCGCCGGTGCGTCAAGGCGATCTCCTGCGCCTCGTGCGGGAACGACGCCCCAAGGTGATCGGAATCGTCGACGGCTGTTTCCGTGACGTGCCGGCCTGCTGGCACAAGGAGATCCTGTTCGCGCTCGCGAGCGGCGTGCGGGTGTTCGGCGCCGCCAGCATGGGCGCGCTTCGTGCCGCGGAGCTCGACGGCTTCGGGATGGTCGGCGTCGGCGAGGTGTATGCGGCCTACCGGAGCGGCAGGTTCGAGCCTTACGGTTCCGAGCCGTTCGAGGACGACGACGAGGTGGCCGTCCTGCATGGCCCCCCCGAGACGGGCTACGTCGCGCTCTCGGAGGCGATGGTCAACATCCGCGCGACGCTGGCCCGGGCGGCGGCGTCCGGTGTCATCGAGGTGGGCGTGCGGGACCGGCTGGTGGCCGCGTTCAGGGCCGCTTTCTATCCGGATCGCAGGCTCTCGACGCCGTTTCCGGCCGCCGCCGATGCCCGCCTCGACGACCGATCCAGAGACCGTCTCGCCAGCTGGCTCCCGAGCGGGCGCGTCGACGTCAAGGCGGCCGACGCCAGGGCGATGCTGACCGCCATCGCAACGCTCGGCGCCGATCCGCCACCGTTCGTTGCGAGCTTTCGGCTCGAGGAGTCCGCGGCCTGGCAGGCGGCCCTCGCCGCTGCGGATCCACTCGCGGAGGATGCTCGCCCGCCGATGGCGCTGTCCGTGCTGGATGAGGCACGGCTCTCGTTCCGTCCAGCAGATGACATGCTTCGCCGCGCCGTGGAGCGCCGTGCCGGGCTAATGCGTGCAGCCGACGCCGGCGTCGACCCGGATCCTGGCAGGCGGCGCGAGACCCTGGCCGGAATGCGGACGGCACGCGGCCTGTTCCGGCAGGGAGACCTGCAGCGCTGGTGTCGCGAGCGCAATCTCGACGAGGGCGGCCTGCGCTGGCTGGTCGCCGGCGAGGCGCGGCTGGATTCGTTGGCACGGAACGACGCGCCTCATGCCACCGAAGCGCTGCTCGATCTGCTCCGGCTGGATGGCGCCTACCTCGCCTTGCGGAAGCGCGCGGAGCGCAAGCAACGGGCGCTCGCCGACTTGGCCGAGCCGGTTCTGGACAAGGCCGAGATAGCGGGATTGATCTCCTGGCACCTGTCGAGCCGGAACGAGCCCGTCCCGGTGGATCTCGATGCCCGTGCCCGGTCCGTGGCATTCGCCGATGCCGCCGATCTGGCGCGTGCGCTCTGGCGCGAGCGCGAGTGGCGCCGGCGCTGTCCGGGCAGGGGCGCATCGGACGACGCCGTTGGCGGGATCGATCCTGCCTGATAGCATCGGCGCCTCGAGATCGGGGGATCGCCAATATCATGTCGCGCGACCTGGATCGCCGACTGCGTCGAATGGGAACGCGGTTCCGATTGTTTCCACAATCGCCGTCGCTTCCCGCCTTTCGGACGCCGGAGCCGGTCTATGTGGCGTCTGTTCCGGGCAGCATCGGCCCCGGGCCGTTCGACGGACGAATGTATGCGATTGATCCCATCCACAAGGCGGAACTTTACGGCTATCCCTATCTTCCCCCCTATGTCGGCCCGGTTCATGCGCCGGCACGGCCCAATCCGTTCGGGCATTTCGACACTCTGGCCGAAGGTACGCGGGAATTCTGCGCCGCGCACATGTTCGGCGTGGTCCGGCGCGTCCTCGACCTCTGGGAGGACTATCTCGGCCACGATATCAGGTGGCATTTCGCCGACCTGCTGCCCCGGCTCGAGCTGATCCCGCTCATCCAATGGGACAATGCGCAGTCGGGCTTCGGGTTCATCGAGACCGGCCACACTCCGCTCTCCGCCAGCGTGCGGATGCCGTACTGCCTGAGCTTCGACGTGCTGGCGCACGAGCTGGGGCACGCCATTCTGTTCGCGGAGGTCGGCATCCCGGTCGGGTCGGCGCGCACCGGGCAGTTCCTGGCCTTCCACGAGGCCATGGCGGACCTGATCGCGCTGATCGCCGTCCTGCATTTCGACGCCGTGGTCGACGACCTCCTGCAGCAGACCCACGGCAATCTCTACGTGCCGAGCGCGTTCAACCGTCTGGGCGAGCTGACCGCCACCGAGCAGATCCGCTGGGCCGCCAACACCGCGACCATGGCTGAGCTGCAGGGCGTCGACCTCGCCGCGGACGGGAGCTGGGTCGATCCGGCGGGGCTGGGCCGCGAGGCGCACGACCTCTCGCAGGTCCTGACCGGCGCCGTGTTCGACGTGCTGGTCGACGTTTTCCAGCGCATGCTGGTGGAGCGCGGGCTGCTCAGCCGGCACCTGCATTACCTGGCCGAGTCGCTGATCGAGGAGGTGGACGACCCGCACGACGTCCAGGACCTGTTCGCCGCCGCCTATCGCGGGCGTCACGCCGAGTTCAAGCGCGTCCTCCACGACGCCCGCGACTGGGCCGGCTACGCGCTGGCCGGGACGTTCGGGATGCTGGATCCCGCACGGCTGACCTTCGCGGAGGTGGGCCGGACGCTGATCGCCGTGGATCGGGTTTTGAGCGGCGGCCGGTTCGGCGACGTCATCGACATCGACTTCTCTCGTCGAGGGATCGACCTCGGGTCGGATTGCGATGCGGTGCGCCGCGAGCGCGTTTCGGCCGTCGGACGAGCAGGTCGACGTCGATGCGCGACGTCGGAGGCTGCTTGCCTGCATGCTTCGAATGCTCGATGACGAGATCATGAGTGGGAGATAGAAATGGCCGAGAGTCTTCTGAGTCCGTCTGGTGTAAAGTTGTTCGGAAGAGATTTCGCTGACCTTGCTCTTGCAAAGCGAGGCTCTTTCGAGCCAGAGCGTCGAGGCGGCAACAACTTTCTGCGACAGCAGCTCGAAGCTGGCGGAGCAAAGCTCGCTAGAATATATGCATTCTCTTATGAAGGTGATATTTATTTCTTGCCGAAGCCATATATATTTCTTGTTCATGGTGATGGTGTCGAGGTGATCGAGCCCGGAAACCCCAAGGCGGGAAGTGCGACGACTACGATCGATCACTGGGGTGTAGTGGCCAAGATCGATCGCTTTGCCGACGATGTTCGCATGTGGGAGTACGACAAGGAGGATTTCTCCCTCCGCATCGACATCGTCTCGGGGCCGCTGAGCGAGATCGCGCTGGAGCCGGCGATGGCCGGGGACAGCAGCACCTCGCGGGCCGACATGACCTCGCGCGCCAACATGGCCCTGCGGGCCAACATGGCCGGCAGCGGTGGCGGCGGCACCGACATGGCGGCACGCGCGAACCTGGCGGTGCGCCACCGTTTCACCCGGTGACGACGGCCGCCTTGAGGTCGTAGCTCTCGTCGGCCGCCTGCTCCGGCGTCAGTGCCGTGCCCGCGCCGAGCAGCTTGCGGCCGGCCATGTGGTCGGCGGCGCGGTTGACCGAATCGATGGCGAGCAGGCGGCCGTCCCGGAAGTAGAGCACCGAGAAGCGGCCGGATGCCGGATCGCCACGCACCACCTGCCGGTCGTGGCCGCTCGACAGCCCGACCATCTGCAGCTTGACCTCGTACTGGTCGCTCCAGAACCAGGGCACCTCGTCATAGGCCGAGGGGCGGCCGAGGATGGAGGTGGCGACGGCCTTGGCCTGGTCGACGGCGTTCTGCACCGATTCCAGCCGGGCATGGCCGCCGGCGAACCGGTTGGGGTGGCTCGTGCACTCCCCGGCGGCATAGATCGCGGGATCCGAGGTCCGGCCGTGCGCGTCGACGACGATGCCGTTGGCGCAGGCGAGGCCGGCCGCCTCGGCCAGCTCGACATTGGGCAGGACGCCGATGCCGATCACGACGAGGTCGGCCTCGTGCCGGGTACCGTCGGCCATCGCCACGGCACTCACGCGGCCGTCGGTTCCGGCCAGCGCCGCGATCCGGGCGCCGAGCACGAGCCCGACGCCGCGCTCGCGGTGCAGGTCGGCGTAGAAGCTGGAGATGATCGGGGCGACGACGCGGCCCATCAGCCGTTCCGCGGCCTCGAGCACCGTCACCTCCTTGCCGAGCATCCGCAGTGCTGCCGCGACCTCGAGGCCGATGAACCCGCCACCGATCACCACGACCCGTCGCGCCGCCTCGGCCCGCCGGGCGAGCTCGCCCGAATGGTCGAGCGTGCGGAGATAGAGCACGCCGTCGAGATCGGCGCCGGGTGCGGGAAGGGGGCGCACCCGTGTCCCCGTCGCGAGCACGAGCGTCTCGTAGGGGATGGCGGCGCCGGCATCGTCGATCACGCGCCGGCCGGCGCGGTCGATCGCGGCCACGGGCCGGGAGAGATCGAGGTCGATCGCCTGCGCCGTGTAGAAGGTCGGCTGCCGGAACAGCAGGCGGGCCGGCTCCATCTTGCCGAGCAGCAGCCCCTTGGACAGCGGCGGCCGCTGATAGGGCGGATGCGGCTCGGCGCCGACCAGCCGGATCGGGCCGGTGAAGCCTCCGCCGCGGAGGGAGGCGGCGACCTGGAAGCCGGCCTGGCCGGCCCCGACGATCACGACCGGGGAACTCATCGCACCACCCGAGATTGGTCGGCAGGCATGAGGGAAGCTCTTGTGCCGGGCTGCATGGCGGCAGCCTAGCCGTGCGCGCCGCCGAAGTCTCGACGCCCGATCGCGCTAAGCCGGAACCGGGGTTCGTTTCGCTAGGCTCGGCTCTGCGCCGGCAGGGTGCGATGACCGTGGAGGCCCATCATCTCGGGCCGATCGGGCTGTAGTTGCGGCCGGGTTGCGACGCCACCAGCCGCCCACATCCCGCTAGCCGTCCGGGCGCCCGGCAGAGCTCGCCGACCTACGCGCATTGGGCGGGATCCGTGCGCCATGGACGGGGAGCCGACGCGAGGCCCTGAGATGAACCGTCGAGGGCCGGTGCCGATGAGTCGACTCAGCCGCGGGCTCGTCATCCAGCAGCATCGCCTTGAGCGCGGCGCGGGCACGGTGCACCCGGCTCTTGGCGGTGCCCACCTCGCAGCCGCAGATCCCGGCGGCGGCCTCGTAGGACAGGCCGCGGACCGTGACCAGCACCAGCATCTCGCGCTGTGAGCGCGGCAGGCGCGAGAATGCCTGCCGGAACGCCATCACCTCGAGGCGATGCTCCTGCAGGGCGGGTACGGTGGCCAGGTGCGCGAGATCGTCGGTGGCCACCTCGGCGGTGACGTGCCGACGGGCCCGCAGGCTGCGGAACCGGTTACGCAGGATCGTGAACAACCACGCCTCGAGGTTGGTCCCCGGCTGGTATTGGCCGTGCGCCTGGAGCGCGTTGACCACGGTGTCCTGGACCAGGTCGTCGGCCATGAAACGCTCGCCGGCGGTCAGCGCTCGGGCGAACGCGCGCAGCGCGGGCACCAGACCCGCCACCTCCTCGCGGAAATGCGCCATAAGCCCCTCCAAACTCCACTTTGGGTGGACCGTAGCATGGCTCTTCGCGGGCCGTACATGGCGAAAATCGATCTAGCTGCGCCGGCAGCCGAGATTTGACCGGTCGTGAGACCAGCCAAAAAGAAGCCCCCCACGAAGGGGGGCAGATGCACGAGGGAGAGGCAAGAAGAACGATAGACGATGGGAGGAGAACCGGGCGGGATGCGTCCGGTTCCCTCGTCGCGTCAGGTGCCGTGCGTCAGGCGGCGAGCCGGTGCTGCGCCAGCCGCCACACCTTCTCCGGCGTCGCCGGCATGTCGACATGGTCGACCCCGAGCGATGCCAGCGCGTCGACCAGGGCGTTGATCACCGCAGCGGGGGAGCCGACGGAGCCGGCCTCGCCGCAGCCCTTCACGCCCATCGCATTGTTCTTGCAGGGCACCTCGACGGTCGAGAAGTCGAAGGACGGCATGTTGTCGGCGCGCGGCATGGTGTAGTCCATGAACGAGCCGGTCAGCAGCTGCCCGCTGTCGTCATAGATCGCACCCTCGAGCAGCGCCTGCCCGATCCCCTGCACGATGCCACCATGGACCTGGCCCTCGACCAGCATCGGGTTCAGCACCACGCCGAAATCGTCGACGATGTTGTAGTTCACGATGTCGACCATGCCGGTGTCGGGGTCGACCTCGACCTCGGCGATGTGGCAGCCGTTGGGGAAGGTCCAGGCGCTGAGGTTGGTGGTCGCGGCCGAATCCAGCCCGCCCTCCATGCCCAGGCTCGGCGCCATGCCGCGCGCCTTGCCGGCCAGCTCCATGATGCCGATGGCGCGGTCGGTGCCGGCCACACGGAAGGTGCCGTCCTGGAACTGGATGTCGGCGGCCGCGGTCTCGAACAGCTGGGCCGAGAAGGTCTTGCCGCGCTCGATCACCAGGTCCGAAGCGTCGTTGATCGCCATGCCCTGCGCGGTCAGCGAGCGCGAGCCGCCGGTGCCGCCGCCGGCCTTGATCCGGTCGGTGTCGCCCTGGACGATGCGGATCTTCTCGAACGGCACGTTGAGCCGGCTGTGCAGGACCTGGGCGTAGGCGGTGTCGTGGCCCTGGCCGTTGGTCTGGGTGCCGACCAGCACGTTGACGAAGCCGTCGTGGGTGAACTCGATCGCGGCATGCTCGGTCGGATCGCCCATGGTCGATTCGATGTAGTAGCACATGCCGATGCCGCGCAGCTTGCCCTTGGCCTGCGACTTCGCCCGTCGCGCCGGGAGCCCGGCCCAGTCCGCCTTCTTCAGGCAGGTGTCCATCACCTTCGCGAACTCGCCCGTGTCGTAGAGCTCGCCCGCGGCGGTCTTGAAGGGCATCTGCTCGGGCCTGATGAAGTTTCTGCGCCGCAGCTCGACCGGATCGACGCCGAGCTTGTCGGCGGCATAGTCCATCACCCGCTCGATGCAGTAGATCGACTCCGGGCGGCCGGCGCCACGATAGGCGTCGACCGGCACGGTGTTGGTGAACACGCCCTTCACGCCGTAGCTCAGGGTCTTCACGTCGTAGACGCCCGGCAGGACCTTCAGCGCGGCGCCGGTCGGGATGTAGGGCGCGAACTGAAAGTAGTAGGCGCCCATGTTCGCGATCAGGTCGACCTTGAGGCCGAGAATGCGGTGGTCGGCGTCGAAGGCGACCCGGGCGGTCGTGACATGGTCACGGCCCATGGCGTCGGAGAGATAGCTCTCGCCGCGCTCGGCGGTCCACTTCACCGGACGGTTGAGGGCGCGGGCCGCATAGGCCGTAACGGAGTATTCGGGATAGAAGAACGCCTTCATCCCGAAGCCGCCGCCGACGTCGGGGGTGACGACGCGCACCTGATCCGGCTCGAGGCCGAGATTCTCGGCCAGGATGTCGCGGTGGCCCCACCCGCCCTGGGTGCAGGTCTCGACCGTGAGCTTGCCGTCGCCGGCATTCCAGGTCGCGACGCAGGCGCGCGGCTCCATCGCGTTGCAGATGACGCGGTTGTTGATCAGCTCGAGCTCGACCACCTTCGCCGCCTTGGCGAACGCCGCCTCGGTCGCGGCCTCGTCGCCATAGTGCCAGTCGAAGGCGAGATTGCCGGGCGCCTCGGGGTGGACCTGGGCCGCGCCCGACGCCAGTGCCCCGGCCGTGTTCGCGACCGCCGGCAGGTCGTCGTACTCGACCTCGATCAGCTCGGCCGCGTCCTTGGCCTGCATCCGGGTCTCTGCGACCACGAACGCCACCCGGTCGCCGACATAGTTCACCTCGTCCTTGCTCAGGACGGGATGCTTCGGGTCGGCCCGGTCGGTGCCGTCCCGGTTCTGCATCGGGATCAGGCAGGGCAGCGACGCTTCGTAGTCGGCGGCGGTGACCACCAGCAGCACGCCCGGTGCTGCCTTCGCCGCCGTCGTGTCGATGCGGGTGATCCTGGCGTGGGCGGTCGGTGACCGCAGCACGTAGCCATAGACCTGGCCGGGCGCGTTGATGTCGTCGGTGTACCGGCCCTTGCCGGTGATGAACCGCTGGTCCTCGATCCGCCGCACCGGCTGCCCGATGCCAAACTTGCTCATGCGATCCTCCCACGCGCGCAGCCCTGCCGCCGCTGGCCGCGATACTAGTGCGGCGCCGGGGTCAGGCAACCCAGACCCTCGCGCAGCCGTCATGCGCCGCACGAGGGTGACGGTGCGGGCCGTGACATCCCTCACATCGGCACCGGACAGGTCGCGCTACGGTACCACATCCGGTAGCGGCTCGCGCGCGGCCGCCGTCTCAGCCGTGACGAACGCCCAGGCGGTCGATGATGCCAGCGGCAGGAGGCAATGCCATGCCGACCTTCCATGGTTCGCCGTTCAACGACCTTCTGATCGGCACCAAGCTCGCGGACACGATCTATGCCAACGACGGCCACGACAGGCTCTTCGGACTGGCCGGCGCCGACCGGCTCTACGGCGGGAGCGGCAACGACACGCTCGACGGCGGAGCGGGCGAGAACCGGCTCGACGGAGGGAAGGGCATCGACACGGTGAGCTACGCCGACGCCGAACGGTACGTGAACGTCGACCTCGGTGCCGGTGGTGGCTCGGACGGGCTGGACCGCGTGGACCTCCTGTTCGGCATCGAGAACGCCATCGGTAGCACGTTCGAGGATAGCATCGAGGGAACCGACGGGGCCAATGTCCTCCGCGGTGGCGGGGGGAGCGATTTCCTCTATGGCGTGGGCGGGAACGACACGCTCGACGGCGAAGCCGACGACGATTTCCTGCACGCCGGCTTCGGCGACGATACCTTGCTCGGCCGCGCCGGGAACGACTCGCTGCACGGCGAGGGCGACGACGACACGCTGGTCGGCGGCGCGGGCGGCGACCGGCTCACGGGCGGGTCTGGCCGCGACCGGTTCCTGTATCAGCAGCTCGCCGATAGTCTCGGCGCCGAGGATCGCATACTCGACTTCGCCCGCGGGCAGGACCGGATCGACGTGGCGCAGATCGACGCCGACGCGACCCGCGCCGGCAACCAGGCGTTCTTCTTCCTGGGTGCCGCCACGACATTCACGGCACCTGGCCAGCTCCTCTACTTTCAGGTCTCCACGCTCGACGGCAGCACCACCACCTTCGTCCAGCTCAACACCGATCTGGACTCCGAGGCGGAGAGCAGCTTCGCGCTCGCCGGCCGACAGGCGCTGGCAAGCGTGGACTTCGTGCTCTAGCCCGAGGCGGGCTTCGCCTCCTCCGGCTGGGCCGTGATCCGCCAGGCGGCCGAGCCCTTGGGGTCGCGCCAGAAGGCGAGCGTCGCGTATTTCTCGAACAGGTCGGGCGGCAGCACCGTCCGGCGCTGGGTGAACTCGACCTTGGTCTTGACGCTGTGCAGGCCGGGTGCGCCGAGCTGGGCGTCGAACTCGGGCTCGTCATACTCGACCTGGTCGAAATCATGCTCGTGCCAGGGCTCGCCGAGGAACTGGTAGATCAGCCGCATGGTGTCGCGCGGCCGCTGGCACAGGATGTCGTACTCGACCAGCAGCAGCGAGCGCGAGTGCTCGCCGTAATAGGCCTCCTTGAGCGCCGACCAGGCGAAGCCCACCACCCGGTCGCGGTGGGCGAGCGCGTCGACCCGGCTGTAGACGGTCTGCCTCTCCTCGGGCGTGGCGAACAGCTTGGTCGGCGAGAGGGGGTTCTTGCGCACCAGCCGCTCGAAGCTGTCGAGCACCCAGGCGACGTCGCGCACGCAGCAGACGATCTTCGCCTCGGGAAACAGGGTGACCAGCAGCGGCAGGCGCGCGCACCAGGACCGGTTGGTGTCGAACAGCACCTCACGGTCCGACTGCGGCCGATAGTAGGCGCGCATCACGGCGCGCAGGATCTCGGCCTTGCGCTCCTCGTCGAGAAACACCGCGGTCTCGTTCTGCGGCCCCATGGCGTTGAGCAGCACCGTGACCAGCCCGGCCATCGGCCCGGACATCGCCGCGTAGAAGCGTGGGTTCTGTCGCAGGATACCGGCCAGCAGGGTCGAGCCCGAGCGCGGCAGGCCGGAGATGAAGTGGAGCTTTGGGGGTTCGGTCTTATGGCCGGTCACGTCTCGGAACACCCTCCGTGGCGGACGCAACTTGTCGTCCCTGTTCCCCGGCATTGTGGTTTCGATGCGTTCTGAGTAAATGCAAATATTTCTGATCAGGACCACCGATATGAGCAGGCCCAAGAGGGGATTGAACCGCGGGCAGCGTGGCCAGGCGGCTGATGGGACCGATCTTCATGTCACCAAGGCCGCGCGATGCCTGGGCATGGCGCTGCTGGGTACGCTGATCGGCGGCGCGCCGGACCCGGCAGCCGCGGCTTCCCGCGCCGAGCGGCACTGCGGGCCCGTCTGCCAGGAGCGACGCTCGCGCGCGCTGCCGGACCAGAGCGCGCCGTTCGCTCCGTCGGCTCGTCAAGCTGCGGCCACCGCAACCTCGACCCTTGCGTTGCTCCAGCCGGTGCGGACCCTGACCGTCACCACGGCCGCCGACGTGATCGATCCCGGCGACGGCAAGCTCAGCCTGCGCGAGGCCTTGGGGCGAGCCAACGCCACGGCGGAGGTGGAGCGGATCGTCTTTGCCCCCGCCCTGGAGGGCCAGACGCTGGTCCTCGCCGGCGGCGAGCTCGTGGTGGACGAGGATCTGGTGATCGACGGCGATCGCGACGACGACGGTCGTGGGGTGACCTTGAGCGGCGGCGATCGGAGCCGGGTGCTGAACATCGTCGGCGTCAGCACGGACGTGGCCTTAACGGACTTGACGCTGGCCGATGGGAGCACCGATGAGGCCGTGGATGGCGCTTGCATCTTCCTCGAGGGCGGCAGCCTTGCCCTGGTAGGCAGCATTGTCCGCGATTGCCGGACCGGAGACGATGGAGATGGGGGCGGTATCTTCGCTACCAGCGGTAGCCGGCTGAGCATCGTGGGCAGTACCATCGTCCGCAATGGTGCAGCTCGTTACGGCGATGGGGGCGGCATCTTCGTAGTCGATAGCTTCCTGACGATTGAGGATTCCGCCGTGAGCAACAACTGGGGATATCGCGGTGGTGGCATACGCGCTTTTACTACCATCGTCCGGATCGCCCGAAGCGCGTTCACCGGCAATGACGCCCAATACGGTGGAGGAATCGATTTTAATTCAGGAGCGCTTATTATAGCCGATAGTACAATTTATCTCAATAGAGCTGACAGTTTTGGCGGTGGATTAATCAGTCACGCAGACACGCTGATTATTCGTAACAGCACGATCACTCGTAATCAAATCAATTTCCGAGGAGGTGGACTATATGTCACCGATACGCTTGACATAGCAAACAGCATCGTAGCGGGTAACGAAGCCGGTTATCACGCCAGCGATATTGATAGCGTTCATGGCTTTGTCATGCAGAGCAACGGCCACAACGTGTTCGGCAGCGAGGTGGCCGGCAGCGTCGTCGGCGATCGCGAGAACGTCGCCGCCAGTGCGATCTTTGCCGCAAGCGGCACCTTCACCGGCATCATCCCGCTGAAGCGAAGCCTCGCCAATCCGGCTCTGAGCGGCGGCGATCCGCTCGCCGCTGGCCGTACCGACCAGCTCGGCCGCAAACGGCCGCAGCCGGGTGGCAGCCTGCCCGACATCGGGGCGGCCGAGATCGATCAGCCGCTGTCGACCGGCACGAGCGTCAGGAACGACGTCATCCTTGGGAACGCGGCGCCCAATACCCTTGCCGGGTGGGCAGGCAACGACGTGATCCGCGCGCTCGGGGCCGACGACACCGTCCATGCCGGACCAGGCAGCGACCTCCTCGACGGTGGCCGGGGCAACAACCGGCTGAACGGCGCTGCCGGGATCGACACGGTGACCTTCGCGTTCAGCACGGTTGCCGCGGCCATCGATCTCACCACCGGCGTCGCGCGGCGAGGCGGCGAGACCGACCGGCTCGCCAGCATCGAAGGGGCGATCGGCACAACCAAAGGCGACCGGTTCACCGGCAACGGATTCGACAACTGGTTCCAGGGCGGGCTCGGCCGCGACCTCGCCACGGGCGGCCCCGGGCGCGACACCTACGACCTCGACCGCGTGCGGGAGAGCTTGCCCGGCTCCGCCCGGCGCGACGTGATCAGCGACTTCGTGCCGGGCGAGGACGTCCTGGACGTCATCGGCATCGACGCCGATCCGACGGCTCCGGGTGACCAGGCCTTCCGCTGGGTAGGCACGGCGCCGCTGACGGGCGTGGGGCAGCTCGGCTACGTCCTCTCGGGCGGCGACACCATCGTCCGCGCCAGCACGGACGGCGACCCGGCCCCCGAGCTGGAGATCCAGCTCACCGGCCGAAGGACGCTGACCGAGACCGACCTCCGCCTCTGACGGCGGCCAGCGCAATGGCTGACTGCGCTACGCCCCAGTTCCGGCGTTCGCAGCTCTTGGCGGCGGCACCTGATCCGGTCCGGGGATCGGCACGGTGTCGGGTCCCGGCGGCGTGGTGACCGGCTCGTCGGGGCCGCCGGGAAGCTCCACCGGCGGGCTCGGTGGCAGGTCCGGCCCCGGCATGGGCGGAAGCTCGGGCGTTGGCGGCGTCGGTGTCGTCGGCATGCGGCATCCTCCGGTCCGTTCGGCAACGACTGCCGGACTCCCTGGTTCCGTCAGCGCCGCAGCAGGAAACCGTCGCCCAGAGGATCGTCCGGCTCGCGCCGGAAGCGCGCCTCGCCCGCATAGAACGCCCGCCCGGCGACCTCGACGGTCACGGCCGGGTGTGGGCCCGCCCGGGTTTCGGCGATCACCCGACCCTCGAACTCGGCGCCCGTGATGCTGCGGAACGTCCGCCGCTCGCCCGTCGCGACCTGGCCGCGGCGATGCATCAGCGCGAGGCGGGCGGTCACGCCCGAGCCGGTCGGGCTGCGGTCGACCTGGCCGTCGGCGAACACGCAGACATTGGTGGTGGGCTCGCCGCTGGCCGGGTCCGCGTCGTCGGTGAGGATGGTGCCGTAGAGGAAGGCCAGGTCGGCATCGTCGGGGTGGGTGAGCGGGATCTGCGCCGCCGCGGCCGCCTTGACCGCCATCGCCGCCTCGACCAGCCGGCCGACCGGGCTCGAGGCGAGGTCGAGCCCGAGCGCCGAGGCCGGCAGGACGGCGTAGAACGCGCCGCCATAGCCGATGTCGAGCGTGACCGGGCCCCATTCGGCAGTCAGGACGACCGCCTCGCGGACGAAGGCGAAGGCCGGCACGCTGGCGAATCGGACCCGCCCGGCCCGCCCGTCGGGCGTGTCGACCATCGCCGTGACCAGCCCGCACGGGCACTGGATGCGCACCTCGGTCTCGGCTCCCGTCGCGGCGACGAGGCCCCGGTCGACGGCGAATCGGCCGAGCGCGATCACCGCGTGGCCGCACATGGTCGAGTAGCCCTCGTTGTGCAGGAACAGCACCGCCAGGTGCGCGCCCGGCAGGTCCGGCTCGACCAGGACCGCACCGTACATGTCGGCATGGCCGCGCGGCTCGGCCATCAGCATCCGGCGCAGATCGTCGTGGCGCTCGCGGGCGCAGCGCCGCTTGGCGAGCAGCGTCTCCCCCTCGAGCGCCGGATAGCCGCCGGTCACGATCCGGACGGGCTCGCCGCCGGTATGCATCTCCACGGTCGCAATCGAAGGCTGCGCGGGCATCGATTCGGCTCCAGGTGACAAGGCTTTCATCTTCCAAGGGCTTGATCCAGCGAGCTTTGCTGAACTATGAGCGCGGTCGCCCGGCTCGTGCCGTGCGGGGATTTGGGAGTTGCTGCGCGATGACCGAGATGGTCCGGCTCGATCGCCTGGCCAAGCGGTTCGGCCCTGTGCATGCGGTCGAGGAGGTGAGCTTCACCGTCGCCCGTGGCGAGGTCCTGGGCTTCTTGGGTCCGAACGGCGCCGGCAAGTCGACCACGATGCGCATGCTGACCGGGTTCCTCCCGCCGACGGCCGGCTCGGCCGCGGTGATGGGCTTCGACGTGGTCAGGCAGCCGATCGAGGTCAAGCGCCGGGTGGGCTACCTGCCCGAGGGCGCCCCGCTCTATGGCGACATGACGGTGATCGATTTTCTGCGCTTCGTGGCGGCGATGCGCAGCCTCGGCGGCGAGGACGGCCGCGCGAAGATCGAGGCCGCGATCGCCCGCACGCAGCTCGCCGAGGTGGCGCACCGGCCGATCGAGACCCTGTCCAAGGGCTTCAAGCGCCGCGTCGGCCTCGCCCAGGCGATCATGCACGACCCGCCGGTGCTGATCCTCGACGAGCCGACCGACGGCCTCGATCCCAACCAGAAGCATGGCGTGCGCGCGCTCATCGCGGAGATGGCGGGCGAGAAGGCGATCGTGATCTCGACCCACATTCTCGAGGAGGTCGAGGCGATCTGCACCCGGGCGGTGATCATCGCCCGCGGCCGCGTGGTGGCGGACGCGCGCCCGGACGAGCTGAAGCGGCGCTCGCGGCACCACAACGCGGTGCGCGTCACCGCCAACGCCAACCTGCTGCCCAAGCTGCAACCGATGCTCGCGGGGCTGGCCGGCGCCGCCTCGGTCGAGCCGGTGGGTGCCGTCAACGGCGTCGCGACCGTGCTGGTCTATCCCGAGGCGGGCCGCCCCATCGTGCACGAGGTCGGCGAGCTCGTGCGCCGCACCGGGCTCGAGGTCGACGAGATCTCGGTCGAGCAGGGCCGTCTCGACGACGTCTTCCGCGACCTCACCAGCGCCCCGCACTGAGGGAGCCGCGATGCACGCCGTCCGCATCATCTTCGAGCGCGAGCTCAAGGCCTACTTCACGACGCCGCTGGCCTATGTCTTCATCATCATCTTCCTCGCCCTCGCAGGCTCGCTGACCTTCTTCCTCGGCGGCTTCTTCGAGCGCGGTCAGGCCGATCTGGCGCCGTTCTTCCTGTTCCATCCCTGGCTCTATCTGTTCCTGGTGCCGGCGATCGCGATGCGCCTGTGGGCCGAGGAGCGGCGGACCGGGACCATCGAGCTGCTGATGACCCTGCCGACCACGACCTTCGCCGCCGTGCTCGGCAAGTTCCTGGCCGCCTGGGCCTTCGCCGGCATCGCGCTGCTCCTGACCTTCCCGATGTGGCTGACGGTGAACTGGTTGGGCGAGCCGGACAACGGCGTGATCCTGGTCTCCTATCTCGGCAGCTGGGTGATGGCCGGCGCCTTCATCGCGATCGGCGCCTGTGTCTCGGCGCTGACCAAGAATCAGGTGATCGCCTTTGTGGTCGGCGCCGCCGCCTGCTTCCTGTTCCTGATGAGCGGAGTCGACCTGGTGCTCGCCGCGTTCCGGCCCTGGGCATCGCCGGCCGTGGTCGACACGGTCGCCTCGTTCAGCGTCCTCAGCCATTTCGGTCAGCTCACCAAGGGCGTGGCCGACCTCGCCACGGTCCTGTTCTTCGCCTCGCTGATCGTGGCCTGCCTGATCCTCAACACGCTCCTGGTCGACCTCAAGAAGGCCGCCTGAGGAGAGCAGTCCGATGTCGAATCTCCTCCTCGATCGCCAGAAACTGACCATCGCCGGCATCGTGCTGGTGGTCGTCGCCTTCGTCGCGATCAACGTCTGGGGCGGCCTGTCCCTGCGCGACGACCGCCTGGACCTGACCGAGACCCGGCAGTTCACCCTCTCGGAGGGCACCGAGCAGCTGCTCGCCAAGGTCCAGGAGCCGATCACCCTGCGGCTCTACGTGTCGCGGGCGCTGCGCGACGCCAACCCGTTCCTCGGCTCCTACGCCGACTGGGTGCACGACATGCTGCGCACCTATGCCGAGGCTTCGCAGGGCAAGATCGTGGTCGAGTATATCGATCCCGAGCCGTTCTCGCCGGAGGAGGACCGCGCGGTCGGCTTCGGGCTCGACCCCGTCTCCCTCGACGGCAACAGCAGCGGCTATTTCGGCATCGCCGGCACCAACAGCACCGACGACATCGACGTCATTCCGACCCTGTCGCCCGAGCGCGAGGCGTTTCTCGAATATGATCTGACACGGATGGTCAACAACCTCGCCAACCCCGACAAGCCGGTGGTGGCGCTGGTGACGGATCTGCCGCTCAACGCCGACCCGGCCATGCAGTATCGCCCCTGGCAGGTCGTGCAGGAGCTCCAGCAGTTCTACGACGTGCAGGTCGAGTCCGGCGACATCGACCGGTTCGCGGACGATGTCGACGTGGTGATGCTGGTCCATCCGCAGGCGCCGAGCGAGAAGACGCTCTATGCCATCGACCAGTTCGTGATGCGTGGTGGCAGGCTCCTGGTGTTCGTCGATCCGCATTCCGAGGCGCAGGCCATGCGCCAGCAGCAGGGAATGCCCGCCGACACCTTCTCCGACCTCGAGAAGCTGTTCCCGGCCTGGGGTGTCGCCTATGACCCGAACAGCGTGGTCGGCGACCCGCAGACCGCACGTCAGGTGCAGTTCCCCAGCGGCGGCCGCCAACAGATCGTCGACTACCTGCCCTGGCTGTCGCTCGACCGGCCGCACCTGGCGGCGGACGACGTCGTGACGGCCCAGCTCGACCGCGTGAACCTCGCCACCGCCGGCGCCCTGGCACCGCGCGAGGGCGCCACCACGACCTTCACCCCGCTCATCACGACCAGCAGCCAGGCGGCGACGATCCCGGCGGACAAGGTCCGGCTCTATCCCGATCCGATGGCGATCCTGCGCGACTTCAAGCCGGGCGACAAGGAGCTGGTGCTGGCGGCGAAGGTCTCCGGCCCGGTCAAGTCCGCCTTCGGCGACACCGCCCCCCAGGATGTGGTCAAGGAGCCCGCGCATCTGAGCGAGAGCAAGTCGCCCGCCCAGATCATCGTCGTCGCCGACACCGACCTTCTGGACGATCGCAACTGGCTCAGCATGGTCGGACAGGGTGTGGCGCTGCCGCTCGCGGACAATGCCGCGCTGGCGGCCAACGCGCTCGACTATCTGGTCGGCAGCGAGGCGCTGACCGGCCTGCGGGGTCGCGAGATCACGGTCCGTCCGTTCACGCTGGTGGCGGACATCCGCCGCGCCAGCGAGGCCCAGTACCGGGCGAAGGAGCAGGAGCTGCTGCAGCGTCTCGACGATCTGCAGGGCAAGCTCAGCCAGCTCCGCGTCGCCGACGGCGAGGATTCGAGCCTCCTGAGCGATGCCCAGCGCAAGGAGATCGAGGGCTTCCGCAGCCAGCTGCTCGACACGCGCCGCGAGCTGCGCGACGTGCAGCTCGCCCTGCGCCAGGACATCGAGAGCCTGCGCGACCGGACCCGGTTCCTCAACATCGCCGCGGTGCCTCTGCTCGTCGCCGCGGTGGCGGTGGTGCTGGCGCTGATCCGGCGCAGCCGCTACCGCCGCCGGTTCGACCACGCCCAGGCCTGAGAGGCGGGACACGCGCCATGTCGCCCAGGAACTTCGCCATCCTCGCCCTCGCCACCGTCGCCAGTGTGGCGCTGGCGGTCTACGCCGTCGCCGAACGCGACGTGCCCGTGCAGTCGGAGGTGGTGGGAGAGACCCTGTTTCCCGGCCTGCTCGACCGGCTCAACGACGTCCGCGGGGTGCGCGTCACCGGCAAGGACGCCAAGCTGACCGTCAACGATGTCGACGGTCACTGGGTGCTGGCCGAGAAGTCGAACTATCCCGTCGATGCGGCGACGGTGCGCAATCTCGCCCTCGCCCTGGCCAATCTGCAGCTGGTCGAGGCGAAGACCGCCGATCCGGCCCGTCTGCCGCGGCTGGAGCTCGACGATCCGGGCGCCGAGGAGGCGAAGTCGCATCTGGTGGAGCTGCTCGGGGCGGACGGCCAGCCGCTCGCCGCGGCCATCGTCGGCAAGTCCAGCCCCTCGCTCTACGGCGGCGGGCGCGGCGGGGTCTATGTCCGCCGCGCGGCCGAGAACCAGGCCTGGCTCGCAGCGGGCGAGATCGAGGTGCCGGGCGACGCCATGGCCCTGCTGCCGCACGAGGTGGTCGACCTGCCGACGTCGGAGGTGGCGAAGATCACCTTGCAACCGGCGGGCGCACCCGCGCTCACGCTCTCCCGTGCCGACGCGGCAGGCGAGTTCACGACCGACGCCGCGCTGCCGGAAGGCCGCGAGCTGGACCCGGTCAAGCTCGAGGCGCTGGCCGGCACGCTCGCCGGCCTCACCATGAGCGACGTCCGGCCGGCGGGCGAGCTGACGCCGCCGGCCGACGCCCCGCACGCGCGATTCCAGACCTTCGACGGCGTGGTCGTCGAGGGCACGCTCGTGCGCGAGGGGGAGGGCGACGCGGCCAAGAACTGGCTGCTCCTGCAGGCCGGCGCCGATGCCGCTCCCGCGGCCAGCGCGCCGGCC
>JBFWWD010000043.1:0-28670 GCA_050246385.1 Geminicoccaceae bacterium | reverse complement strand
TGGCAGCCGGGCTCGCGCTGCGGCGATTGCGGACCGAGGCCGCCCGCGCGGCGTTGAGCCGGGCCGAGGCGGCGTCGCGGCAGGCAGGCATCGCGCCGCTGACGGCGGAGGTCGAGGACGCGGCACGCGCGCTGAGCACGCCCGTCGCCCGGCTTGTCGTGGGCGGGACGGAGCGGCTGCTGCTGCTCGCCGAGGTCGAGGCGCTGCAGGAAGCGGACATGCTGGTCGTGGACGCCTGCCGGCACCTGGTGCGTGATCCTGCCGACACAGTGGCGCTGGTCCGGCGCCCGGTCCTGTTCGCGCTCCTGCGGGTGCTGGCCGACGGCTGGCCCGGCGACGCCTCGCGCGAGCTGCTGATCCGGCGTGCGTTCGGCGGCAGGCAGGCCGACGAATCGCATCGCGCGCGGTTGCGGGTCGAGATCGGGCGGTTGCGCGACATGCTGCGGCCACTCGCCGGGATCGACGCCACGGCGGGCGGGTTCGCGCTGGCGCCGGCTCGGGCGCGGGAGGTCGTCGTGCTGGCGCAGCCGGTCGAGACGGACCATGCCGCGGTCCTGGCGCTGCTCGCCGACGGCGAGGCCTGGGCCAGCTCGGCCGTGGCGCTGGCGCTCGGCATCAGCCAGCGCACCGTGCAGCGGGCGCTCGAGGCGCTGGCGGCGGAAGGGCGGGTGCAGTCGTTCGGGCGCGGCCGGGCGCGCCGCTGGCTGACCCCGCCCGTGCCGGGATTCCCGACAGCCTTGTTACTCCCCGCTCTCGTGCCGGGGGACTAGTGTGGCGCCATGAAACGAGCACAAGCCGAGATCATTCGCGAGTATGGCCCCTTCGCCGGCGCCGAGGACGTGGCCGGGGTCACCCATGACGGCACGCAGGTCTGGTTCGCCTCCGGCGACCGGCTGAACGCGCTCGATACCGCCAGCGGCGAGGTCGTGCGCGCGATCGAGGTGCCGGCCCACGCCGGCACGGCCTTCGACGGGCGGCATCTGTTCCAGCTCGCCGAGAGCCGCATCCAGAAGATCGATCCGCGGACCGGCGAGGTGGTGGCGAGCATCCCGGCACCGGGCAATGGCGGCGATTCGGGCATGGCCTGGGCCGAGGGCTCGCTCTGGGTCGGCCAGCATCGCGAGCGCAAGATCCACCAGGTCGACCCCGAGACGGGGAAGGTCCTGCGCACCATCGAGTCCAACCGCTTCGTGACCGGCGTCACCTGGGTCGACGGCGAGCTGTGGCACGCGACCTGGGAGAACGAAGAGAGCGAGCTGCGGCGGGTGGACCCGCGCACCGGCGAGGTGCTGGAGCGGCTCGACATGCCGGCCGGCGCCAACGTCTCGGGGCTGGAAGCGGACGGTGCCGACCGGTTCTATTGTGGCGGTGGCCACAGCGGCAGGGTGCGGGTGGTACGCCGGCCGGGCTGAGACGCCGATCCCTCAGGCTTGACTTGCAATCGAAAAGGCATCCTGCTTCGGGCACAATATGACAACGCGATGACAGGGAGGCCGGGATGGCCAGGATTGCCTGCTCGGGGTTCGTGCTCGGGGCTGCGCTGATGGCGCTGTCGGTGTCGACGGCATCGGCGGCGGACCGGCTCACGCTCTACTGCAGCCCGCAGGAGGAGTGGTGCCAGATCATGGTGACGGCGTTCGAGAAGGAGACCGGTGCGCAGGTCGCCATGACCCGCAAGAGCTCGGGCGAGACCTATGCCCAGATCGCTGCGGAGAAGGACAATCCCAAAGGCGACATCTGGTGGGGCGGCACGGGCGACCCGCACCTGCAGGCCGCCGAGGAGGGGCTGACCGAGGCCTACGAGTCGCCGATGCTGGCCGAGCTGCACGACTGGGCGGTGAAGCAGCACGAGGCCGCCGACGGGCGCACGGTCGGCATCTACGCCGGTGCTTTGGGCTTCGGCTACAACAAGGAGCTCCTGGCGCAGAAGGGCCTGCCGGAGCCGAAATGCTGGGCGGATCTGATCAAGCCGGAGTTCAAGGGCGAGGTCCAGATGGCCAACCCGAACAGCTCGGGCACGGCCTACACCGCCCTCGCGACCTTCGTGCAGATGATGGGCGAGGACAAGGCATTCGACTACCTCAAGGCGCTGCACGCCAACATCAACCAGTACACCAAGTCGGGCTCGGCGCCGATCAAGGCCGCAGCCCAGGGCGAGACGGTGGTCGGCATCGTGTTCCAGCACGACGCGGTGACCATGAAGGTCGCGGGTGCGCCGATCGAGGTGGTCTCGCCCTGCGAGGGCACGGGCTACGAGATCGGCTCGATGAGCATCATCGCCGGCGCCCGCAACATGGACATGGCGAAGAAGTTCTACGACTTCGCCCTGCGCGCCGACATCCAGAGCCTGGCCAAGGACGCCAAGGCCTACCAGGTGCCGTCGAACAAGAACGCGGTGCCGCCGCCCGAGTCGCCCGACTTCGCGTCGATCAAGCTGATCGACTACGACTTCGCCAAGTACGGCTCGTCCGACGAGCGGACGCGGCTGTTGAAGAAGTGGGAGGACGAGGTCAACTCGCTGCCGCACTGAGGTGGCGGCGGATACGGTGCGCGGCCGGCCGGTAAGCGATCCGCGCCGGCCGATCCTCCTCTGGCTGGCCGTCGGCTGGGTCGCGTTCGCGCTGTTGCCCTGGTACGGCGTCGACGAGGGCATCCTCGACCCCGCCTGGCTGCTCGACGGCTGGGCTTGGGACGACTACTACGCGCCCGGCCTGTTCCAGGGCCTGTGGCACGGCAAGGTGTGGCTGCTGCCGTTCGCGCTGTTCCTGCTGCTGCCGGCTCTGGCCGTGTGGCGGGGCGGCACCGACCGGCGCGCGTCCGCGATCCTGATCGCAGCCGGGCTCGGTGGGCTGCTGTGGTGGCTGGCGCAGGGCTTCGGCATCGGCCTGCGCGGCATCCAGTATGGCTGGCTACGGGCGCTGGTAGGCGAGGTCCAGGTACGACAGTTCGGCATCGGCCTGGGCGGGTCCGTCACCGCCGTGGCCTTCCTGTTCCTCCTCACCCAGGGCCTCGCCGCCCGCGGCCTCGCCAAGGGCGACGGGTTCGTCGCCGGCAGCATCGGGCTGGTGATCGCGCTGGTCGCCACCTTCATCCTCTACCCGATGCTCATCGTGCTGACGAGCGCGCTCGAGGACAATGACGGGGCGCTGGCGCCGGCCCTGTTCCTCGCCAAGTTCGTCGACGCGCGGGTCTGGAGCCTCGGCTGCTTCACCGGCGGGGCCGGCTGCGGCGTCGCCTGGAACTCGCTCCTGCTTGCGGTGCTGACCGGCGCCGGCACCACCCTGCTCGGCCTCGCCTTCGCGCTGATCGTCACCCGCACCGGGTTCCGCGCCAAGCGCCTGCTGCGCGTGCTGACGGTCCTGCCGATCATCACCCCGCCCTTCGTCGTCGGGCTCGCGATCATCCTGCTGTTCGGGCGGTCCGGCACGGTGACCCAATTCTGGGCCGCGCTCACCGGGCTCGAGGCCGGGCGCTGGATCTACGGCCTGCCGGGCCTGTGGTTCGCGCAGATGCTGGCCTTCACGCCGATCGCCTTTCTGGTGCTGATCGGCGTGGTCGAGGGCGTCAGCCCGTCCATGGAGGAGGCGGCGCAGACCCTGCGCGCCGACGCCTGGACCACCTTCACCACGGTCTCGCTCCCTCTGATGCGACCGGGGCTCGCCAACGCCTTCCTGCTCGGCTTCATCGAGAGCCTCGCCGATTTCGGCAACCCGCTCGTGCTCGGTGGCAGCTTCGACGTACTGTCGACCGAGATCTTCTTCGCCGTCGTCGGCGCGCAGCACGACCAGGGGCGCGCCGCCATGCTGGCGGTGATCCTGCTCGCCTTCACCTTGATGGCGTTCTGGGCGCAGCAGCGCTGGCTGGGGCGCAAGAGCTACACCACGGTCACCGGCAAGGGCGACGCCGGCATCCCCTTGCGGCTGCCCAAGGCCGTCCGGGTGCTGTGCTATGCGTCCGCACTGCCCTGGGCGGCGCTGACGGCGATCATCTACGTCGCGATCCTGTTCGGCGGGCTGGTGGAATCCTGGGGTCGCGACCACACGCCGACCCTGCGCCATTACATCCACGCCTTCGGCATCACGACCGGCGAGCACGGGCTGGTCTGGTCGGGCACGGCCTGGAACAGCTTCTGGACCACGCTGCAGATCTCGCTGGTCGCGGCCGTCCCGACGACCGCGATCGGCCTTCTGACCGCTTGGCTGCTGGTGCGCCAGGAGTTCGGCTTCAAGCGCAGCTTCGAGTTCGGCACCATGCTGAGCTTCGCCATTCCCGGCACGGTCATCGGCATCGCCTATGTGCTCGCCTTCAACGTGCCGCCGCTCGAGCTGACCGGGACCGGCATCATCCTCGTGCTCGCCTTCGTCTTCCGTAACATGCCCGTCGGTGTGCGGGCCGGGATCGCCACCATGAGCCAGCTCGACCGCAGCCTGGACGAGGCGTCGCTGACGCTGCGGGCCGGCAATCTGACCACGGTGCGGCGGGTGCTGCTGCCGCTCCTGCGGCCGGCGATCCTGGCCGGGCTGGTCTACAGCTTCGTACGGGCGATGACGGCGGTGAGCGCCGTCGTGTTCCTGGTCAGCGCCAATTACGAGATGGCGACGACCTACATTCTGGGTCGGGTCGAGAACGGCGATTACGGTCTCGCCATCGCCTACTCCTCCGCACTGATCCTGGTCATGCTGGCGATCATCGGCCTGTTCCAGCTCGCCGTCGGCGAGCGCCGCCTCGGCCGGCGCACCGCGCCCCCGCTGGTGGCCGGGCAGCCGGCATGAGTGCGCCCGCGACCGTCCGCTTCGAGCGGGTGAGCAAGGCGTTCGGCAGCGTCCTCGCCGTGCGCGAGGTCTCGTTCGAGATCGCGGCCGGCCATCTCGTGACGCTCCTGGGCCCGTCGGGCTGCGGCAAGACCACCACCTTGCGCATGATCGCCGGCCTCGAGCTGCCGACCTCCGGCCGGATCATGATCGGCGATCAGGACGTCACCGGCCTGCCGGCGACGGCGCGCGACGTGGCGATGGTGTTCCAGTCCTACGCGCTGTTCCCGCACATGACGGTGATCGAGAACGTCGCCTACGGCCTCTCCGTCTCCGGCCTGCGCAAGGCGGAGGCGCATGGGCGGGCCGAGGAGGCGCTGGCGCTGGTGGGGCTCGCCGGCTTCGGCGCGCGGCTGCCGAACGAGCTGTCCGGCGGCCAGCAGCAGCGGGTCGCGGTGGCGCGCGCCGTCGTGCTGCGGCCGCAGGTGCTGCTGTTCGACGAGCCGCTGTCCAACCTCGACGCAAAGCTGCGCCGACACGTGCGCGAGGAGATCCGCGAGCTGCAGCAGAAGCTCGGCATCACGGCGGTCTACGTCACCCACGACCAGGCGGAGGCGCTGGCGATCTCCGACCGGGTGATCGTGATGCGCAATGCGGCGATCGCCCAGGACGGCACGCCCCGCGAGCTGTACGAGGCGCCCGCCGACCGTTTCGTCGCCGACTTCATCGGCGACGCCAACATCGTCGAGGCGGAGATCGACGCCATCGCCGGGGATGTGGCCGAGGTGCAGCTCGGCACCGCGATGCTGCGCCTGCGGCACCGTGGGCTGAAGCCGGGCCCGACCCTGGTCGCGATCCGGCCGGCCTCGATTGTGCTGGCGACAGCGCCGGCCGAGGGAGGCATCGCCGGCCGGGTGCTGAAGGCGAGCTATCTCGGCAGCCACATCGAGTACGAGCTGGGCACGGAAGTGGGCGAGCTGTTCGCCATCGATGCCGACGCCACCCGGCTCCTGCCGCCCGACACCGCGGTCGGGATCCGCTTCGCCGACCGCGGCGTGACCCTGATCCCAGGTGCCTGACGGCTCAGGGCAGGAGCGGGACGCCGGCCAGCTCGGAGATCGCATCGGCGACGCCCGGCGCCACCGCCAGAATCGGATTGCCCCGACGCAGCCCGTCGTTGGCCAGGAAGTCGTTGACCCGGCCGCCGGCCTCCTCGACCAGCAGGATGCCGGCGAGGCAGTCCCAGCTATTGATGTGCAGCTCGAGATAGGCGTCCGCACGCCCATCGGCGACCCAGGCGAGGCCCATCGCACCCGAGCCGAAGCGGCGGAAATCGATGCCGGCGGCGAGCATCCGCTCGATCGCCTGGAGGTAGGAGGCGTAGGGCTGCCGCGAGGACCAGCCGATCTCGATGCTGGCGCGCTCGATCCGGTCGGTCGTGGCGACCTCGAGCGGGGCGCCATTCAGGGTGCCGCCGCGCCCGCGCCGCGCGAGATAGAGCTCGCCCGTCGCCGGGCTGACGATGGCCCCGAGCTGGACCCGGCCGTCGGCGACGAAGGCCAGGGAGACGCAGAAGCGCGCCACGCCGCGGACGAAGTTGGCGGTGCCGTCGATGGGATCGATCACCCAGACCCGCTCGCCGACCTCGCCGCCTTCCTCCTCGCCGAGAAAGGCGTCGTCCGGAAACGCTTCGGCGATCCGGCTCCTGACCATACGCTCGACCGCGGCGTCGGCCTCGCTGGCATAGTCCTGCGGCCCCTTGAGGGCGACGGCGATGCTGGAACGGCGCTCGAACCAGTCGAGCGCGAGCCTGCCCGCTTCGGCGATCACCGCGCGGCAGACTTCCTCGCGGCGGTCGAGATCCTCCTCGTCGATGGTCACTGGCATCCTCCCTGTCATTGGTATTAGGCGGCGCCACGCCTATTCGGTCGCGCCGCCACGCGCAACTCGTGCGTTTCCAGCGAGGAGAGCTTGATGCCCGCAGAGAGCGACACCGGTCGGGTGCTCTATCTCAGCCATCCGCAGGTCGCGATCGATCCGGCGGTGCCGGTGCCGGACTGGCCGCTCTCGGCGGTCGGGCGTGCGCGTGTCGAGCGGTTCGCGGCCGGCCCGAGGCTCAGGCGCGTGACGGCGGTCTACAGCAGCGCCGAGCGCAAGGCCGTCGACACGGGCGCCATCCTGGCCGAGCGGCTCGGCGTGCCGCTCACGACCGTCGAGGCGATGCACGAGAACGACCGCACGGCGACGGGCTTCCTGCCGCCCGAGCGGTTCGAGGCGGTGGCCGACCGGTTCTTTGCCGAACCGGGGGCGAGCGTGCTGGGCTGGGAGCGGGCGGTGGACGCGCAGGCGCGGATCGTCGCCAGCATCCGTGAGATCCTGGAGCGTGACACGACCGGCGGCGACATACTGCTGGCGGGCCATGGCGGGGTGGGCGCACTCCTGCTGGCCCATCTCCTCGGCGAGCCCATCAGCCGCAGGCTCGATCAGCCGGCCACCGGCGGCGGCAACCTGTTCGCGTTCCGCCGTGCCGACCTCGGCGTGATCCATGGCTGGCGGACGATGGAGAACGTCGATCGACGCGAGACAGTGGTTGGCGGCAGAAGCCAGCCAACGTAAGAAGTAAGAATGGCGCGGAGACATGTCATACGAACGGCCCGAAAGATCACCTCCCGTCTGTCCTCCCGCTCGCAGACCGTCATCCCGAAGCCGATCCGGGAGCGGCTGGGCATCGGCCCGGGCGACGTGATCGCGTTCGAGGAGCGTGGCGGCGAGATCGTCATCCGCCCGGTCCGAACCTCTTCAGGCGACGATCCGTTCGCGACGTTCGTCGAATGGGCGAGCGACGCGGACGAGGAGGCATATGCCGACCTGTGAGCTGTTGGACGTCGTGACGGTACCCTTCCCTACGTCGAGCGAGAGGTACGAAAGCCGCGACCCGCCCTGGTTGTCTGTTCACCCGAATTGACCGAGAGGCACGGATTGCTCTGGGTGCTGATGATCACCAGCGCCGCCAATCCGTCGTGGCCGCAGGATGTGCCGATCGACGATCTCGCCGCCGCCGGGCTGCCGAAGCCTTCAGTCGTGCGGGTCTGCAAGATCGCCACGGTGGAGGCGGCAACGTGCGAGCAGATCGGTCGCCTGCCGGGTGATGGGGCGGCTGCGGTGGCGGCCGCTCTCAGGCGCATGCTCGCGGGCCTGGCGCCCCCGGACTACGCCTCGTAGGTCACCTTGCCGTCGCCGATGGTCGCCCTGACCTTCAGCTCGCGGATCGCCTCCGCGGGCACGGCCTCGATGTCGCCGTCGAGCAGGACGAGGTCGGCGAGGTAGCCTTCCTTGAGCATGCCCTTGCGGTCCTCGGCGAACTCGACCCAGGCATTGTCGCGCGTATAGCTGGCGAGCGTATCGCCCAATGTCTGGGCCTGCTCGGGCTGGCCGGGACGGAAAGGCTCGCGGACCAGGGCGGCCTGGATCGACAGGAGCGGGTCGACCGGGGAGACCGGCCAGTCGCTGGAGAAGCACATCCTGGCACCGGCCTCGCGCAGGGTGCGCCAGGGGAAGGTCCAGGGCTCGCGGCGCTCGCCGAGCAGCGCCATCATCTCGTGGCCGGGATAGCTGACCGGGCCGGGGGCGTGCAGCGGCTGCATCGAGGCGACGGCACCCAGCCCGGCGAGGCGTGGGATGTCGGCGGGGTGGATCAGCTCGATATGCTCGACCCGGTGGCGGCTGTCGCGCGGGCCGTTGGCGCGGCGGGCGGCGGCGTAGGCGTCGAGCGTGCGGCGCACGCCGGCATCGCCGATCGAGTGGACGGCGATCTGGAAGCCGAGCCGGTCGGCCGTGATCACCGCGGCGTCCATCTCCTCCTGCGTGAACAGCGGCAGGCCACGATTGCCGGGCTGACCCTCATAATCCTCGAGCAGGAAGGCGGTGGTCGAATCCAAGACACCGTCGACGAAGATCTTGACGAAGTCGCACACCACCCGGTCGCGGCGCGAGCGTGCGCGCATCGCCGGCGCCATCTCCTCGAGATAGGGGGGCGTCATGTCGTTCTTCATGTGGAACGGCACGCGGATCCGACAGGACAGCTGGCCCGCGTCGTCCAGCTCGCGCAGCAGCTCGAGCTGGTAGGGGTTGCCGTCCATGTTGTGGATCGAGGTGATGCCGTGCCGGGCGCACCAGTCGAGGCCGCGGCGGATGGTGGCGCGGTCGTGGGCGCGGCCCTCGGGCGAGGGCGGCGGGTCCGGGTCGCGGCCGGTGGTGAGGCCGAGCTTCTCGCGGCCGCCGGAAGGCAGCAGCGACATCAGCGGGGCGTACGCGGCAGGCTCGCGCAGCTCGCCGGTGGCGAGCCCGTCCGCGCCCATGACGATCTCGTTGCCGGCCGGCAGGGCACCGCCGTGGAGCAGGCCCGCGACCTCCAGCGCTCCGGTGTTGGCCCAGACGGTGTGGCCGTCGAAGGAGTGCAGGCCGAGCGGCCGGTCGGGCAGGACCCGGTCGAGGACGTGCCGGGTCATCGGCTCCGGGAGCAGATGATAGCCCGCCTGCACGCCGTAGATGACCGCGTCGTCGGGGTGGGCGGCCGCCCAGCGGCGCACGGCGTCGGTGAGCAGCTCGAGGCCGTGCACGCCCTCGAGCTGCAGGCTGGCGAGGCCCGAGCCGCCTGGGAAGACGTGCATGTGGGCCTCGATGAAGCCCGGCAGCAAGGTGGCCCCGCCGGCGTCGATCACGCGGATTCCCGGCCCGCGCAGCGCCGCCACGATCGACCGGTCGCCGACGGCGAGGATGCGCCCGCTGCCGACAGCGACCGCCTCCGCGCGGGGCCGGCCCGGGTCCATGGTCAGGACCCGGGCGTTCTCGATGAGAAGGTCCGCGATCACTTCTGAATCTCGGTCCAGATCCTGGTCATGATCTCGTTGACCTCGGCGGGGCAGGTCTCGTTGAACACGCCTTTGTGTCCTTCGGGCAGGGTCAGCTCCGGGGCGCCCTGCATGTCCGCGGGCATGAACTGCTCGCTGCCCTTGATCCCGTTGGCGTAGCGGGCGAAGGAGGAGAGCATCGCCGCGTTCTCGGGATCCATGACGAAGTTCATGAACAGCTTGGCGTTCTCGACGTTCTTCGCGTCGGCGAGGATGGCCAGATTGTCCATCCAGATCGGGAAGCCCTCCTTGGGGAAGCCGAACTTGATCGCCGGGTTCTTCAGCCGGGCGCGGAAGGCAGCGCCGTTCCAGGTGGCGGTGGCGAGGAAGTCGCCCTTGGGCATCGCCTCGACCGTGCCGTAGCTCATCGACAGCCACTGGTCCTTCGCCTGCACCAGCAGGTCGCGGACCTTCTTCCAGGCGGCCTTGTCCTCGGTGCAGGGCTGGCTGCCGACATACATGATCGCACCGTTCAGGATGTCGACCATCTCCGGGACGATGTTGACCTTGCCGGCGAGTTCCGGCGGCGGCTCGAACACCACGCTCCAGGTGTCGATGTCGCCCTTGTAGGCGTCGGTGTTGACCGCCACGCCGGTGACGCCCCACTGCCACGGCACCGTATAGTGACGGCCCGGGTCGAACGCGACGTCGATCCAGCGCGGGTCGACGTTCTTGAAGTTCTCCATCTGGTCGGGGCGCGCTTCCATGAGCAGGCCGTCGGCGACCCAGATCGGGATGAACTGTGCGGAAGGGACGACCATGTCGAACCCGTGCGCGCCCGCCTTGACCTTGGCCAACGCCGTGTCGTTCGAGTCGTAGTCGGTGATGGTGACCTTGATGTCGTAGGCCTTCTCGAACTTCTCGATCATCTCGGGGCTGGTGTAGTCGCCCCAGTTGTAGATGTTCAGCTCGCCCGCGGCGTGCGCGGCCCCGGCAAGGGGCAAGGCGGACAAGGCGGTCGCGGCGAGCAGAATTGCGAGACGCATGACGGTGAATCCTTCCTCGAATCGTTCCCTATCGACTACTTCTGCACCTCGGTCCAGATCCTGGTCATGATCTCATTGACCTCGGGCGGGCAGGCCTGCAGGAACACGCCCTTGTTGGGCTCGGGCAGGGTCAGCTCCGGGGCGCCCTGCATGTCCGCGGGCATGAACTGCTCGCTGCCCTTGATCCCATTGGCGTAGCGGGCGAAGGCCGAGAGCATCGCCGCGTTCTCGGGGTCCATGATGAAGTTCAAGAACAGCTTGGCATTGTCGACGTTCTGCGCGTCGGCGAGGATCGCGGCGCTGTCCATCCAGATCGGGAAGCCTTCCTTGGGGAAGGCGTACTGCACGTCGGGGTTCTGCAGTCGGGCGCGGAAGGTGTAGCCGTTCCAGTTGGCGCCGCCTGCCACGTCCCCCTTGGCGTAGACCTCCGGGCTGGCGTAGGTCATCGACGCCCATTTCGGCTTGGCCGCCATCAGCAGGTCGCGGACCTTGCGCAGCACCTCGCGATCGTCGGTGCACGGCGTGCCGCCGACGAACATGATGGCGCTGTTGACGATCTCGTTCATCTCGGGGATCACGTTGACTCTGCCGGCCAGCTCCTCCGGCGGGTCGAACACGATGGCCCAGGTGTTCGGGTCGCCCTGGTAGAACTTTTTGTTCACGACCACGCCGGTGGTGCCGATCTGCCAGGGCACCGAGTAGTGGCGGCCGGGGTCGAACGGCACGTCGACCCAGCGCGGGTCCATGTTCTTGAAGTTCTCCATCTGGTCCGGGCGGCTCTCCAGGAGCAGACCTTCCTTGATCCAGATCGGCAGCACGGTCGAGGTCGGCACCACGATGTCGAAGCCGTGGCCGCCCGCCTTCACCTTGGCCAGAGCGGTGTCGTTCGAATCGTAGTCGGTGATCGTGACGTCGACATCGTAGGCCTTCTCGAACTTCTCGATCAGCTCGGGGCTGGTGTAGTCGCCCCAGTTGAAGATGTTGAGCTTGCCCTCGGCCGAGGCGGTCTGCGGCAGGGCCAGGAGCAGGGCGGCGCACGCCGCCGCGGTGCGGATCAACGGCATCATTCTTTCTCGCGGCTGAGGAGGAAGGACAGGGAGACGAGGACGATCGAGGCGAACAGGATCGCGGTCGACACGGCGTTGATCACGGGCGTGGTGGTGCGCCGCAGCTTGGCCAGCATGTAGATCGGCAGCGTCTCCTGGCCCGGTCCGGCGATCATGTTGGTGATCACCACGTCGTCGAGCGAGATCACGAAGGCCAGCATGAAGCCCGCGAGGATGCCGGGCCAGAGCAGCGGCAGGGTCACGCGCCGGAAGGCGCGCCAGGGCGTGGCGTAGAGATCGGCGGCGGCGAGCTCGAGATTGCGGTCCATGTCCTCGAGCCGGCCGCGGATCGGCAGGAACGCGAACGGGATGCAGAAGGCGGTGTGGGCGAGGACGATGTAGCCCAGGCCGGAATAGCCGGTCGCGACCTTCACCAGCGCGAAGAAGATCAGGAGTGCGATCGCCGTCACGATCTCGGGCGCCATCAGCGGCAGGTTGACCACCGCGAACACGGTACTGCGGCCCGGGAAGGAGCCACCGCGGGTGAGCACGATCGCCGCCATGGTCGCGACCACGGTCGAGACCACCCCCGCCACGGTTGCGATCACCAGGGAACGGACCGCGGCAGCCTGCGCCTCCACGTCGTTCCACGCGGCGACGTACCAGCGCAGCGAGAAGCCCTCCCAGATCGCGAGCGAGGAGCCGGCATTGAAGGAATAGAAGGTGAGGAGCGCGATCGGCGCGTAGAGAAAGATGAACACGAACGCCGCGGTGGACAGAAAGCCCGGCATGCGGCGGACGTCGAAGCGGCGCTCAGCCATGGCCCGGGGCCTCGCGCCCGGTCTGGCGGACATAGAGCAGCAGCGCCGCGGTCACGATCAGCATCAAAAGGAGCGACAGCGACGCGCCGAGTGGCCAGTTGCGGCCCTGGCCGAACTGCAGGTCGATCAGGTTGCTGATCATCATCCGCTTGCCGCCGCCCAGGATGCGCGGGACGACATAGGCGCCGAGGGCGGGGATGAAGACCAGGATCGAGCCCGCGACGAGGCCGGGCCGGACCAGGGGCAGGACGACCCGGGTGAGCGCGCGCCAGGGCGTGGCGTAGAGGTCGTAGGCCGCCTCGATCAGGCGGAAGTCGAGCTTCTCGATGCTGGCATAGAGCGGCAGCACCATCAGCGGCAGATAGACATAGGCCATGCCCAGACCGACCGCGAAGTCGGTGTAGAGCATCTGGATCGGCTCCTGGATGATGCCGAGCCAGCGCAGCAGGCTGTTGATCACGCCTTCGTTGCGGATCAGCTCCATGATCGCGAAGCTGCGGACGAGCAGGTTGCACCAGAACGGCACGGTGATCAGGAACAGCCAGAAGCTGCGGTCGCGTTTGGGCCGGGTGGCGATGAACCACGCGGTGGGGAAGCCGAGCACCAGGGTCAGCGCGGTGGCGAGGACCGAGAGCAGCACCGAGCGGCTGAAGATCGTGAGATGCGCGTCGGCCCACTGCCAGGTGTCGTCGAAGATGTCCTGCTGCAGGAACAGGTTGAGCCAGGCGTCGGTCGAGAAGATCCACTTGACCCCGGCATAGTCGCCCGGAGTGAGGAACGAGTAGACCACAACGATCAGGAGCGGGCCCACGGCACCGACCGCCAGCAACAGAAGGGCCGGGGCCAGCAGGAGCCATCGCTGGCGATTCGCATCCGCGGCAGGGCTGCTGGCCGCCGTCAATCGCGCAGTACCTGGACCGAGTGATCGGCGAGCTGGACGCGCAGCCGATCGCCGGGCCGGTAGGCGCCCGCGTCCGCGCTGCGGTTCTGGCTGCGCACGACGAACGGCGCCCCACTGCCGAGGCGCAGATGGTATTGCGTGTCGCTGCCTATGAAGACCGAGTTGTCGAGAGTCGCCGGCAGGCCGCCTGAGCCGTCGACCGTGAGCAGGGCGTGCTCCGGCCTGATCACGACGGTCACCGGGCCGGCGGTCGGGGCACCCGAGGGTACGCGGGCGACGACCTCGAAATCAGGAGCCAGCCGTACCCGGCCGGTCGGCCCGTCGGTGCTGACCAGCTCCGCCGGCAGCATGTTGGCCTCGCCAATGAAGTCGGCGACGAAGCGCTCGGCGGGGTGGTCGTAGATCTCGCGCGGGCCGCCGATCTGCCGGATGCTGCCCTGGCTCATCACGGCGATCCGATCCGACATCGTCAGCGCCTCCTCCTGGTCGTGCGTGACGAAGACGAAGGTGATGCCCGTGTCGCGCTGCAGCCGCTTGAGCTCGATCTGCATCGCCTTGCGCAGTTTGAGGTCGAGCGCCGAGAGCGGCTCGTCCAGCAGCAGCACCTCCGGGTGCGGCGCAAGCGCACGAGCGAGGGCCACGCGCTGCTGCTGGCCGCCGGAGATCTGGCTGGTGGCACGGTTCGCGAGCTCGGTCATCCGCACCAGCCGCAACATCTCGGCGACCCGGGTCTCGATCTCGGCTTTGGGGCGGCCGAGCATCTCCAGGCCGAACGCCACGTTCTGCGCCACAGTCATGTGCGGGAACAGCGCGTAGCTCTGGAACACCGTGTTCACCGGCCGCTTGAACGGCGGCAGGCCGCCGACATCGCGCTCGCCCAGCAGGATGCGGCCGCTGGACGCCTGGTCGAATCCGGCGATCATCCGCAGCAAGGTGGTCTTGCCGCAGCCAGACGGGCCGAGCAGCGTGAAGAACTCGTTGCGCCTGATGCGCAGAGAGACGCCGTCGACCGCCCGGACCTGTGCCGGGCCGTCGCCGTAGACCCGGCTCACCGCCTCCAGCGCGATCGCGTCGTCGCCGGCCGGTCCCGCTGCGGCCATTCCCCGTCCCGTGCTCGAGAATGGCCGCGAGGCTAGGCGGCACCCAGGGCCATGACAACCGGATTTGCACGAGGCATGAGGGTCGCGAAATCGTATGGAGAACAGCCTCGTGGCCGCCCCGATCGAGTTCTACTTCGAGTTCGCCTCGCCCTACGGCTATCTCGCGAGCCTGCGGATCGACACCATCGCCGCCGCGCACGAGCGCGAGGTCACCTGGCACCCGATCATGTTGGGAGCCGCCCTCAAGCTGACCGGCAGCGGGCCGAACGCGATGCTGCCGCTGAAGGGGCCGTATCTCCTACACGACGCACCACGCTCGGCCCGCCTGGTCGGCGCGCCCTTCACGCTGCCACCGGTGATCCCGGCGAACTCGCTGGCCGCCTCGCGCGCCTTCTGGTGGCTCGATGCCCAGGATCACGACATGGCCAAGGGCTTCGCCCAGGCCGTCTTCCATGCCCATTGGGGCGAAGGGCGCGACATTTCCACGGCCGAGCAGGTGGCGGAGATCGCCGCTCCGCTCGGCATCGCGCCGCAAGCGCTGGTCGCGGCCACCCAGGATCCGGCGATCAAGGCCAGGCTCAAGGAGGAGACCGACCGCTCGATCGAACGCGGCGTGTTCGGCTCGCCCTTCGTCTTCGTCGACGGCGAGCCGTTCTGGGGTGCGGACCGCATGGACCAGATCGAGCGCTGGCTGGCGACGGGCGGGTGGTGAGCGCCAGCGCCATCACCAAAGTCGCTGCTGAACAACGAAGTGCTCCAACAGTCCCCGTGGATTTTCCAGGCAAAGACAAACGGCGTCAGTGTCTTTCCACGCGGGGCGGGTTGTCGGGCGGGAATGAGGAGGACGTAATCTCTCGAACAGGCCAAGTGCATGTCGGGGAGAGAGGAATGCTGTTCCGCAACCTGATCGTCGGGACCGTTGCGCTTGCCGGAAGCGCCACCATGGCACATGCGGACCTTCTGGCCGGGGGTCCGCTCTGGGGCGGCGCGAGTCAGAAGGTCGCCTTGTGCGCCGTTTTCAATGCCGGCGCCAACTCAGCGCGGATCGTGACGTTCCAGATTTTCCAGGCGCCCGGCTCGGCCCCGTTGCCTCTACAGTCGACCACCTGCAGTGCAGGGGCGATCCTGGATCCCAACGCGAGCTGCGTGTTCACCGCCGCAATCCGGAACGACCGGTTCTACTCGTGCCGGGTAAGGGTGGACGGCTCGGCGATGAACTGGAGCGGCGCGCTCTCGATCGGTAACGACCAGCAGGTGCTCAGCACGACCGAGCTGCGCTGAGTTCGCGGCTGGCCGCCGGCGAGCGACTGCAGGGGCTGCAACGGTCGACGGCTCCGTCCCAGCAAGCTGTCCGGATGCTGCTTGTTCATTGTCTGCCGGCGATAAGGCGCGGTTCTCCAAACCGCGTGGAATCTCCACGCAAAGACAATGAACGCTACGGCTTTCCACCCGCGAGCGCTTGTCGCCCCAGCTTGAGACGGTAGGGCGGGTCCAGGCGAAACGAGGGTAGCGGGGGCCGTGATGGCGGTGTCGAAGATCGGGCTTGTCGGGATTCTTGTCCTGTGTGGCCTTCAGGCTCCGGCATGGGCAGTCGACGACGTCCCGTTCGCCATCACCGGGGTGAAGGAGGGCACCATCTCCTGTCGTGGGCCGGGCATCTCCGACATCGTTCCCCGGCTCAGTGGCTGCCACCGGTTCGACGCCCAGAAGCGGCTGCTGTTCTACAGGGCCGACATCAACATCTTCAGCCCGTTCGGGCCCTGGAGATGCTCGATCTTCACCAATTGCGGCGAGAGCGACATACCCGAGAGCCCGAAGGCGGAGGCGGGGTTCTGCCTCAGCAACGACCGGGTCGAGCTGAAGTGGGACGGCGGCGGGTCGCTGACGGCCGATCAGCCGCTGATCTGCACATCCACCCTGACCAGGAGCATCCTCGGCCAGACCGGTGAGGCCGACGACACGCCCGCACAGGACGTCGACAGCTTCACCTTCGCCGGCAAGGCGGGCGAGCGCGTCGAGCTCGTGCTCGACCGCGACGGCAGCGCCGGCAGTGCCGGCGAGATCGCCACCCTGCGTGTCCGTGGCGGGTCCGGCGGCGTGATCGGCGAGCGCACCGGTCCCGTGCCGATCAGACTGGAGCTCAGGCTGCCCGGGCGGGTCGAGATCACGGTCGCTCGCAACGGCGCCAAGCCCGGCGGCAACGCCTTCCGCGGCTACTACCAGCTCAAGGTCGCCCCGGTCTCGGGCGAGCTGGGCGGGCGCCTGCTGGTCCCGGCCGTGGACGTCGAGCAGTAACGGCCGGTTCATTGTCTTTGCGTGGAATTTCCACGCAAAGACAATGAACGGCAGAGCTTTCCACCTGCACTCGATTGTCCCGACGCGGGAGGTGCGTTAGGGTGGTCACACTGCGGGCAAGGCAAGTAATTGGGGGGAGCGGTGGCTCTTTCGATGACGGCTAGATTGGCTGTGGTTGCAGCCATCGCCGCGCTGCAACTGCCGAATTCGGCCAGCGCGGTGGACAAGTTCCCGTTTCGTCTCACCTGGAGTGGCGGCGCGAAGCTCTACATCCAATGCGTCGGGCCCTGGTACCGCACCAGCGGCTGCGTGCCGATCGGTCCGGGCAGCTATAGCCACCACGAGTTCTACTACGCCGAGGAGAACTTCCTCGGCGCGACCGGCAGGTGGGGCTGCAACATTCACGCCAACTCCAGCTGCTCCCCAGGTAAGGCACCCGTCGACTTCTGCCTGGGCGTGCGCGGCCAGCCGACGGAGGTCGAGCTCGAGTATGACGGCGGTGGCACGCTCACTGTAAATCAACCGCGGCGCTGCACCGGCGCCATGGCGACCGGCGTGCTCGGCCAGAACGGCGAGAGCGACGATTCGCCGGGGCAGGACCTCGACACCTACAGCTTCGAAGGCAAGCCGGGCCAGAAGATGGAGATCAGGCTCGACCGCGACGGCAGCGGCGGCAGCGCCGGCGAGGTCGCGACCTTGCGCGTCCGCGCGGCGGGCGGCGCCGTGCTCGGGCAGCGTACCGGAGCCGTGCCGCTCTCGCTCGACGTCACCGTGCCCGGCACGATCGAGGTCGCCGTCTCGCGCCGGCCCGGCCACGGCGATCCGTTCCGCGGCTACTACGAGCTCGAGGTCATCCCCCAGTCGGGCGACATCGGCGAGCGCAAGCTCAGGCCGAGTGCAGACGTGGAGCAATAATAGCAGGAGCGTTCGGGCTCTCGTGGAATGTCCACGCGAACGCGATGAACACGAGAGCTTCGCACCCACCGTCGACTGCCCCGTGCCGCGAAACCGCCGGGCGATGCGCCTGCGCACGAGCCTGACGCGCAGGGGGAAACGATGCCCGTGACGGCGAAGGCCGCGCTGGCGGTGAGCCTGATGTGATCCCACCGGGAATGATCTCAATGATGACAAGATTGGCCGCAGCGGCGGCGTTCGGGTTGCTCGTGCTGCAGTCGATGGCTGCGGCCTCAGCGGCGGACATCGACTTCAGCCTCACCACCTCGCAAGAGGTCGAGATCCGCTGCAACGGGCCCTGGGCGCGGATCAGCCCCTGCGCTCATCTCCAGGCGTCCGGGGCAGCCCAGAACTTCTACACCGCCGACGACAATTTCCTGGACCCGTACGGGGTCTGGCACTGCCAGGTCCACAAGAAGGTTCGTCGCGAGTTCTGCAGCGTGGCCGAGCTGGGCTTCGTGCAGTTCTGCGTGCTGACGCCCAAGGTCGACCTGAAGTGGGACGGAAGCTCGCTCACGGTGAACCAGACTCCCCGCTGCCGCCTGGCGCGAGCCGGAAGCGTCCTCGGCCAGAACGGCGAGGCCGATGATTCGCCAGCGCAGGATCTCGACACCTACACCTTCGAGGGCAAGCCCGGCGAGCAGGTCGAGATCGCGCTCGATCGCGACGGCAGCAGCGGCAGTGCCGGCGACACCGCGACCTTGCGGGTCCGCTCGGCAGGCGGTGCCGTGCTCGGCAAGCGCACCGGGTCCGTGCCGCTGTCGCTCGAGGTGACGCTTACTGGCCTGGTCGAGGTCGCCGTCTCGATCCAACCGGGTGGTGGCGAGCCGCTGCGCGGCTCCTACGTGCTCCAGGTCATCCCGAAATCGGGCGACATCGGCGAGCGCAAGCTGCGGCCGACCAGGAACGTCGAGGGCTAGGCTCGGCGCGCGCTCGTCTGGTCCTGGCCGTTGGCCTTCAGGCGAGCGCGCGCTTGACGTCGGTGTGAAGGAAGTCGCTGCCTTTGAAGAGCAGGGGCGCATCCAAGGCGATGGCGAGCGCATACGACGCGCAGTCGCCGAGATTGAGCTGCGCCTTGTGCCCGGACCCTTTGCCCATGGTTCGATAAGCGGCGAAGGCGATCTCGGCCATCTGCTGATCGAACGGATCCACCTGTACTCCGGCGAGCTGCAGGAACTGGTTGAACTCGGACTGTGCCGCTCGCGGCAGGCGGCGGTGCAGGACCGTCCGGCACTCGAAGACGGTGAACGCCGACATCGCGAACTCGCCGGGCTCTTTGAGCAACGTCCTGATCGCGACCGCCTCCGGTTCCCGCGCCGCGATCGCGAAGATTGCCGAAGTATCGATCACGATCATGCGGCGAAGGTGCCATCCTCGTCATAGCCGAGCAGAACGTCGGCTGGTCGCCCGTCCAGAACCGGATAGCCCGCAAGGCGGTCGAACAGCTCGTCGAGCGCTGCGGCACGGGCGAGCCGCTCCTTGCGACCGAGCTGGCGCCGCTTCTGCGCAAGCCGCTCCTCGAGCGCCCGTGTGACAGCCTCGGTGATGCTCTCTCCGGTCAGCGCCGCCAGCTCGCGGGCCAGCCGGTCGGTCTCGGTCGATTTGATGTTCAGCGCCATTTTCTTCCTGTCTGCCAATTCAGGAAGAATGTACTATTAGACGGCGGGGAAGCAAGGAGTTAAGATCGCGTGCAGGGAGGCGACGCCGTGCCATGTCCGTACTCGACAGCCGAGTGAACCCGCGCAGCGACGCCTTCCGGCAGAATGCGGAACGCATGGAGGCCATTGTCGCCGATCTGCGGGGGCAGATCGCACGGGTGGTCGAAGGTGGCGATGCGGCAGCGCGGGCAAAGCATACGGCGCGCGGTAAGCTCCTGCCACGCGAGCGGCTGGAGCGGCTGCTCGATCCGGGAGCACCGTTCCTGGAGCTCAGTCAGCTCGCGGCGCACGGGCTCTACGGCGGCGAGGTGCCGTCGGCCGGGATCATCACCGGCATCGGCCGGGTGTCGGGGCGCGAATGCGTGGTCGTGGTCAACGACGCCACGGTCAAGGGCGGCACCTACTACCCGCTGACGGTGAAGAAGCATCTGCGCGCGCAGGAGGTGGCGAGGGCGAACCGGCTGCCCTGCATCTATCTGGTCGACAGCGGCGGCGCGAACCTGCCGAACCAGGACGAGGTGTTCCCCGACAAGGACGATTTCGGCCGCATCTTCTACAATCAGGCCACCATGTCGGCCGAAGGCATTCCGCAGATCGCCGTGGTCATGGGCTCGTGCACGGCAGGCGGGGCCTATGTGCCCGCGATGTCGGACGAGGCGGTGATCGTCAAAAGCCAGGGCACCATCTTCCTGGGCGGGCCGCCGCTGGTGAAGGCGGCGACGGGCGAGGTGGTGACCGCCGAAGATCTCGGTGGCGGCGACGTGCACACCCGCATCTCGGGCGTGGCCGACCATCTGGCCGAGGACGACAGCCACGCGCTGTCGCTGGCGCGGCGGCTGGTGGCGGCGCTGAACCACGCCAAGCGCATCGGGCTCGACGTGCGCGAGCCTCGCGCGCCGCTCCATGACCCGCGCGAGCTCTACGGCGTGATTCCGGCGGATTCGCGCCAGCCCTTCGACATTCGCGAGGTGATCGCGCGGATCGTCGACGGCTCGGCCCTGGAGGAGTTCAAGCCGCGCTACGGCGCCACCCTGGTCACCGGCTTCGCCCGGCTCTGGGGCTATCCGGTCGGCATCGTCGCCAACAACGGCATCCTGTTCTCGGAATCCTCGCTCAAGGGGGCGCACTTCGTCGAGCTGTGCTGCCAGCGCGGCGTGCCGCTGCTGTTCCTGCAGAACATCACCGGCTTCATGGTCGGCAAGAAGTACGAGCATGGCGGCATCGCCAAGGACGGGGCCAAGCTGGTCAACGCCGTCGCCAACGCCGCCGTGCCCAAGCTCACGCTCATCGTCGGCGGCAGCTTCGGCGCCGGCAATTACGGCATGTGCGGGCGCGCCTTCGAGCCGCGCTTCCTGTGGATGTGGCCGAACGCGCGGATCTCGGTGATGGGCGGCGAGCAGGCGGCCTCGGTGCTGGCGACCCTGCGGCGCGACGCGGTCGAGGCCAAGGGCGGTGCCTGGACCGCCGAGCATGAGGAGGCCTTCAAGGCCCCGATCCGCGAGCAGTACGAGAGCCAGGGCCACCCCTACTACGCCTCCGCCCGGCTGTGGGACGATGGCGTGATCGACCCGGCCGACACGCGCACGGTCCTCGGCCTCGGCCTGTCGGCGGCGCTCAATGCGCCGATCCCGCCGACCCGCTTCGGTGTGTTCCGCATGTGAGGGCGGCATGAGCGACATCGACATCGCGCGCGACGGCGCCGTCGCGCGGGTGACCCTGAACCGGCCACAGCTCCACAACGCCTTCGACGAGGGCCTGATCCAGGGTCTCGCGGACGCGTTCGCGGCGCTCGGCGAGGACGCCGCGGTGCGGGTCGTGCTGCTCACCGGTGCCGGGAAGAGTTTTTCGGCCGGCGCCGATCTCAACTGGATGAAGCGTGCCGCCGGCTATGACGAGGAGCGCAACCGGGCCGACGCGCGTACGCTCGAGCTGATGCTGCGCACCATCGACGAGTGCCCCAAGCCGGTGGTGGCGCTGGTCAATGGTGCTGCGATCGGCGGTGGTCTCGGTCTGGTCGCGGCCAGCGACATCGCCATCGCCGCCGAGGGGGCGCAGTTCGCGACCAGCGAGGTGCGGCTCGGCATCGTGCCGGCCGTGATCGCGCCTTTCGTGGTCCGCGCCATCGGCCCGCGCGAGGCGCGCCGCTGGTTCCTGACCGCCGAGCGCTTCGGTGCGGAGGAGGCCCGCCGCATCGGCCTGGTCCACGAGGTGGTGCCCGCCGACCGGCTGGAGGAGCGCGGGGCGGCGATGGTAGCCGAGCTGCTCAAGGGCGGCCCCGAGGCCCAGGCCGAGGCCAAGCGCCTGGTCCAGCTCGTCCGCACCATGCCCCAGGGCGGCAGCATCCTGGCCGAGGCCACCGTCGCCATGATCGCCGACTGCCGGGCGTCGGAGGAGGGCAGGGAGGGGATCGGGGCGTTTCTGGAGAAGCGCATGCCGGCTTGGGTCGGGAGCTGAGGCGGTGCTCGCAAGTCTGCTGATCGCCAATCGCGGCGAGATCGCCTGTCGGATCGTCAAGACCTGCCGGCGGCTCGGCATCCGGACGGTGGCGGTCTACTCGGATGCGGACCGGGACGCGCGCCATGTCCGGCTGGCCGACGAGGCGGTGCGGCTGGGGCCGGCGCCGGCGGCCGAGAGCTATCTGCTCGCCGACCGGGTGCTGGCGGCGGCGCGGCGGACCGGGGCCGAGGCGGTGCATCCGGGCTATGGGTTTCTGTCGGAGAGTGCCGCCTTTGCGCGCGCGGTGCGCGAGGCGGGGCTGGTGTTCGTCGGGCCGCCGCCCGAGGCCATGGAGCGGCTGGGCGGCAAGGACAGCGCCAAGGCGCTGCTCGCACCGGCCGGCGTGCCGCTGGTGCCGGGCTATCACGGTGCCGACCAGGCCGACCCGCGGCTGCGCGACGAGGCGGACGGGATCGGCTTTCCGCTGCTGATCAAGGCGGTGGCCGGCGGCGGCGGCAAGGGGATGCGCCGGGTCGACGATCCGGCGGAGTTTCTCGACCTGCTCGCCGCCTGCCGGCGCGAGGCCAAGGCGGCGTTCGGCGAGGACCGGGTGCTGCTGGAGCGGCTGATCGAGCGGCCGCGCCATGTCGAGCTGCAGGTGTTCGCCGATCGGCATGGCAACGCCGTGCATCTGTTCGAGCGCGACTGCACCCTGCAGCGCCGGCACCAGAAGATCATCGAGGAGGCGCCCGCACCCAATCTGACGCCCGAGCTGCGCGCGGCGCTGGGCAAGGCGGCGACCGGGGCGGCGCTGGCGGCGGGCTACGAGAATGCCGGCACGGTCGAGTTCCTGCTCGACCAGGAGGGTGGGTTCTACTTCATCGAGATGAACACCCGGCTGCAGGTCGAGCATCCGGTGACCGAGGCCGTGACCGGGCTGGATCTGGTGGAGTGGCAGCTGCGCATCGCCTCAGGCGAGCCCTTGCCGCTGCGGCAGGAGGAGATCGCGTGTCGCGGCCATGCCTTCGAGGCGCGGCTCTACGCCGAGGACCCGGCCAAGGGCTTCCTGCCGTCGATCGGCCGGCTGCGCACGCTGCGCCTGCCGGTGGGGCTGGACGGCGTGCGCGTCGACACCGGGGTCGAGGAGGGCGATCAGGTCACTCCGTTCTACGACCCGATGATCGCCAAGATCATCGCCTATGGGGCGGACCGGGCTGCAGCGCTGGAGCGGTTGGCGGCGGCGCTGGACGTCACGCAGGTGGAAGGGGTCACGACCAATCTCGGCTTCCTGCGCGCCGCCTGCGCCAGCCCGGTCTTTCGCGAGATGCGGCTGGACACGGGCTGGCTGGATCGCGAGGGCACGACGGCACTGCTCGCCGACGAGCCGGCCGACCCGCCGACGCTGCTCCTGGCGGCGCTGGCCACGGTGGCGTTGAGCGTGGTTCGGCCGCCGCCGCGGCCCGTGCCGGGAACCGACTGGACCTCCCCCTGGCACCGGCTCGACGCCTGGCGCCTGAACCAGCCGCCACGCGGGCTGGTCCGGCTGCTCGATGGGCGCGATCTGCACGTCGTCTCGGTCGAGGGCACGCCCGAGGGCTATGCGGCGCGGCTGGGCGAGGCCGAGCTGAAGGCACGCTGCGGCGTGGCCGACGGTCGGGTCTGGGTCGAGAGCGACGGTCTGCGCCGCAGCTTTCCTGCCGCCATCATCGGCCACACGCTGATCTTCACCCTGGACGGGCGGCGCCGTGCGTTGGTGCTGGAGGATGGCCGCTTCGCCGCGCGCGGCGAGGAGGAGGACAGCGGCCTGTTCACCGCCCCGATGCCTGGCAAGGTGACCAAGCTGCTGGTGGCGCCGGGCGACGTGGTGGCGAAGGGCCAGGCGCTGGCCGTGCTCGAGGCGATGAAGATGGAGAGCCGGTTCGAGGCGCCGCGCGCGGGCGTGGTGGCGGCCGTGCATGTGCGCGAGGGCGATCAGGTCGAGGAGGGTACCGTGCTGCTCGATCTGGAGGCCGCGGAGGCGGCGGCATGACCGGGCTGTTCGCGGCGGTGCCGCCCGAGGTCACCATCGTCGAGGTAGGGCCGCGCGACGGCTTGCAGAACGAGGCGGTGCCGGTCTCCGTCGCCGACAAGGTGGCGCTGGTCGAGGCGCTGGCCGAGGCCGGGCTGCCGGTGGTCGAGGCGGGGGCCTTCGTCTCGCCGAAATGGGTGCCGCAGATGGCCGGCAGCGAGAAGGTGCTGCGCTCGGTCCGCCGCAGGCCGGGCGTGCGCTATCCCGTGCTGGTGCCGAACCTGAAGGGCCTGGAGGCGGCGCTGGAGGCCGGGGCGGAGGAGATCGCGGTCTTCGGCGCCGCGTCCGAGACCTTCTCGCAGAGGAACATCAACTGCTCGATCGCCGAGAGCCTGGAGCGGTTCCGGCCGGTGGCCGAGGCGGCGCTGGCCAGGGGCGTGCGGGTGCGCGGCTATGTCTCCTGCGTGCTGGGCTGCCCCTACGAGGGCGAGATCGCCCCGGCGGCGGTGGCGAAGGTCGCCACGGCGCTGCACGCCATGGGCTGCTTCGAGGTCTCGCTCGGCGACACGATCGGCGTCGGCACGCCGCGCAGGACGGCCGCCATGCTCGCGGCGGTCGGGGCCGAGCTGCCCGTGACGGTGCTCGCCATGCACGCCCACGACACCTACGGGCAGGCGCTGGCCAACGTGCTCACCGCGCTCGAGCTGGGCGTGCGCGTGGTCGACAGCTCGGTCGCCGGCCTCGGCGGCTGCCCGTACGCCAAGGGTGCCTCGGGCAATCTCGCGACCGAGGATCTGGTCTACATGCTGGACGGGATGGGAGTGCGGAGCGGGGTGGCGCTGGATCAGGTGATCGCGGCCGGCCGGCGGATCTGCGCGGTGCTCGGGAAGGAGACGCGCAGCCGGGTGGCGCTCGCGAGATCGGCTAGCTGAGCGGGCGGGCGCTTCCTTTACTCGCTTTTTTCCCGGCGGCGCTCCCGGATCAGCTCCTCGGACAGGCTCGTGCCTGCGAGCACATAGCGGCGAACCTCGGCCTGCGCCTGCGCGACGACGTCGGCCTGGTGCCAGGCTTCCAGCTCGTCCTGGGGCAGGGGCTCAAAGAACGCGTCGGTGAGCCGACCCTTCGCCAGCCCCGGGGGACGGGGCGCGTTGTCGGCGACGACGACCAGACGCACAAACGGCTTGCCGCGTTTCGTGATCAACACCTCCTCGCCCGCAGCCGCTCGTTCCAGCAGTTGCGAGAGCTTGGCCTTGGCACGACGGACGCTCACCATCATGGCGCTCGTTCCACGATCCGGTTCCGACCGAGATCTCGGCCCGGATTGCGCCGCCGTCAATTGTCAGTCGGCAGCGCGCGAACCTCGGTCTCGCCCGGGCAGCCGCGCAGGGTGAAGTGGCCGAGGCTGGTGGTCGGCCGGCCGCAGCGGACGGCGAAGGTGCCCGACAGGAGGAGAGGCCGCCCGAGCTCGGCGCACAGCGCCTCGATCCGGCTGGCCTCGTTCACGGTCGGGCCGATCACGGTGAAGTCGAGGCGGCGGGCGGCGCCGACATTGCCATAGACCACCTCGCCGAAGTGCAGGACCAGATCGAGGCCCAGCTCGGGCTCGCCCACATCCCTACGGGCGGCGTTGAGGTCGGCCGTCGCGGCCAGGGCCTGCTCGGCGGCGGCGAGGGCGCGCCAGCACGCCTCGTGATCGCTGGTGCCCTCCTCGACGGCGAAGATCGCCAGCAGGCCGTCGCCCAGGAACTTGAGCACCTCGCCCCCGCTGGCCGCCACGGCCCCGCCGATCGCCTCCAGATGCTGATCCAGCCAGTCCACGACGCGCGCCGCCGGCTCGCGGCCGGCGAGACCGGTGAAGCCGCGCAGGTCGGCGAGCAGGATGGCGGCCTCGATCGCGCGGCCGGTGCCGCGCCGCACCTCGCCGGCCAGCACCCGTCGCGCGGTCCGCTCGCCGAGATAGACGCCCAGGATCGCGCTCGACATCCGTGCCAGCATGTAGCGGTAGCTGGCGAGCCCGACGGCCGGCATGAGCGCGAGAAAGCGCGCCAGGTCGCTCCCGGTGAAGCCGCCGGCCCGGTCGGTCGCGATCGCGATCGCCACCCCGGGAACGGCAGCGGCGATCTCGCCGCCGAAGCGGACGACGTGCATGAAGTAGGAGGTGCCGCCTTGGGCGCGAAGCTCCTCGAGCAGCGGGAGCTCCGCGCAGCCCTCGCCGCGATCGAGGCGCCAATGGCGCTGGGTCAGCCCGTCCCGGACGAGCGCATGGATCGGGCTCTGCCGAAAGGGCAGGTCGTTGTCGGGGCCAGGGACGTAGGGGGTGGTGAGGCGCGTGAGACCCTCGTCGCGCAGCCACACATAGGAGACGGCACGGATGGTCGGGTCGAGCGCCTGGATGCCGACACTGAGCCGCCACAGCGGCAGGCCCAGCCCGGTCAGGCCCGAGCAGGCGAGGTCGATCAGCTCGGTGGGATCGTCGCTGCGGGTGGCGGTCTCGAGCAGGTCGCGGATCAGCGCATCGAGGCCGGCCATCGCGGCTCAGCCGATGCTCTCGCGGAACCGATCCGGGGGATAGACGCCAAGGACGTCGACATGGTGGGAGAAGAAGCGCAGCTCCTCGAAGGCGAGGCGGACATGCTCCTGCTGCGGGTGGCCGACGATCTCGGCGTAGAACTCGGCCTGCATGAAGGCGCCGTCGACGTAGCTCTCGAGCTTGATCATGTTGACGCCGCTGCTCGCGAAGCCGCCCAGGGCCTTGTAGAGCGCCGCCGGCCGGTTGCGGACCCGGAAGGTGAAGCTGGTGATCACCGGCCCGTCCTTCGGGTCGGGATGGCGCGGCTCGCGGGCCATGACCAGAAAGCGGGTCGTGTTGTGCTCCGCGTCCTCGATGTCGGACTTCAGGATCTGCAGGCCGTAGATCTCGGCGGCAAGGCGCGAGGCGATCGCACCTCGGGTGACGTCGCCCGATGCCGCAACGTCGGCCGCGGCGCCGGCCGTGTCGGCGACCACGCGCGCGCGGTAGCCGTGGCGGCGCAGGAACTCGCGCACCTGACCGATGGCGTGGACGTGGCTCTCGACCTCCCTGATCGTCTCCAGGGACGATCCGGGCACACCGAGGAGCTGGTGGTTCACGCGCACGAACTGCTCGCCGATGATGTGCAGCCCGCCGCGCGGCAGAAGATGGTGCACGTCGGCGACCCGGCCGGCGATCGAGTTGTCGACGGCGATCATGGCATAGCGCGCCTGACCTTCGCGGACAGCGGCGAACGCATCCTCGAACGAGTGGCAGGGCAGGGCGATCATCTCGGGGTAGGCCTGATGGCAGGCAAGGTGCGAATAGGCACCCGGCACGCCCTGGAAGGCGATGGCGCGTTCGGGGTCGACCGGCGACGCCTCGCTCATGCGCGGTTCTCCAGAATGCGGCGCGCCTTTTCCAGATCGGCGGGCGTGTCGACGCCGAAGGGCACGGTGTCGACCAGGCGAACGCCGATGGTCATCCCGTTCTCCAGCGCCCTCAGCTGCTCCAGGCGCTCGCGCTGCTCGAGCGGGCTGGGGGAGAGGGCGGCGAAGCGCTCGAGGGCGTCGCGGGTGAAAGCGTAGATGCCGATATGGTGCCAGACCGGCCCCGGTCCGGTCGGGGCGGTAGCACGGGTGAAGTAGAGAGCCCGGCCGAGAGTCGGGCTGTCCCGGTCGAGCGACACCACCGCCTTGACGACGTTGGGATCGGTCCGGTCGCGCTCGTCCTCGGTCGCGTTGGCGAGGGTCCCCATGTCCGTGCCGAGCCGCTCCAAGGGCTCCAGCACGTCGCGGATCGCGACTGGATCGAGCGTCGGCAGGTCGCCCTGCAGGTTCACCACGCGCGTGAAGCGTCGCCCGGGATCCACCGCCTGCAGGGCCGCGAAGATGCGGTCCGTGCCCGAGGGCAAGGCCGGATCGGTGAGAATGGCCTCGCCGCCGGCGGCGCGCACGGCATCCGCGATCGGCTGCTCGGCGCAGGCCACGACCACGGGCCCGACCTCCGCCTCGCGGGCCCGGCGCCAGACCTGCACGATCATCGGCGCGCCGGCGATCTCGGCCAGCGGCTTGTCGGGCAGACGCGTCGAGCCCAGGCGGGCGGGGATCAGAACGATCGTACGCGACGAAATGTCATCGCCAAGCGGCGCAGGTCGCGACGCCATAACTCCCTCGCGCAAAGCGGAGGCGGCAAGGGGCCTTGCCGCGAACGTGGCCGGTGGTCTAGCTAGCCCTTAAGGTGAGCGCAAGCGTCGCGCCTGTCGCGGACGGGTCGCCAAGCAACGAGGATCGGAGCCTGATGGCGGGATCTCTGGAGGGCAACAAGATCGTGGCGGCCGTGCTCACGGCCGGGATCATCGGCGTGGGCAGCGCGGTGTTCGCGGGTATCCTCTACCATCCGCACCATCTCGAGGAGCCGGTCTACCGGGTCGAAGCCGCAGCCCCGGCGGGCGGCGAGGCCGCACCGGCGGAGGAGGCGAAGCCGATCGCGGAGCTGCTGGCCTCGGCGGACGTGGCCGAGGGCACCAAGATCGCCAAGAAGTGCACGGCCTGCCACGACCTGACCTCGGGCAACGCCAACAAGGTCGGCCCGGGCCTGTGGAACGTGGTCAACCGGCCGATCGCCTCGCACGAGGGCTTCTCCTATTCGGACGCCCTGTCCGAGAAGAAGGATCAGGTCTGGGACTACGACCATCTCAACCATTTCCTGACCAGCCCCAAGACCTACGCGCCGGGCACCAAGATGAGCTTTGCCGGCATCAGCAAAGATCAGGAGCGCGCCGACGTGATCGCC
>JBFWWD010000042.1:0-29059 GCA_050246385.1 Geminicoccaceae bacterium | reverse complement strand
CTGACCAGCCTGTTCTTCATGTTCATGCAGGACTGGAAGTAGGGCCTGGCGGCCGTCGCGCTCTATCCCTTGCAGATCTGGCTGATCCCCAAGCTGCAGCGGCAGGTCAACCTGCTGGGCAAGGAGCGCGTGCGCCAAGTGCGGCGCAATGCCGAGAAGATCAGCGAGGTGGCGGCAGGAACTCGCGACATCCGCGCCAATGACGGCACAGCTTTCGAGCGGGCGAGGTTCAGCGAGCAACTCGGTACTGTGTTCTGGATTCGTTTTGACATTTACAAGAAGAAATTCCTTATCAAGTTCATCAACAACTTCATCTCGCAGCTCGGCCCGTTCTTCTTCTACGCGATCGGCGGCTATCTCGTGCTGCAGGGCCAGATGACCATCGGCGCGCTCATCGCCGTGGTCGGCGCGCAGAAGGACATCACCTCGCCCTGGCGCGAGCTCTTGACCTACTACCAGTCGCTCTACGACGTGAAGATCAAGTACGAGCAGGTGGTCGGCCAGTTCCTCCCGCCGGGCCTCAAGGACGAGCGCGCGCAGATCGACGAACCCGATCCGATCCCGTCGCTCGAGGGCGAGCTGCGGGTCAGCAATCTTTCCCTGCACGGGGAAGACGGCGAGCCACTGCTCGACGGGATCAGCCTGCGCCTCGATCTGCCCAGCCACGTGGCCATCATCGGCCCGGCCGGGAGCGGCAAGGAGGAGCTCACCCTGGCCCTGGCCGGTCTGGTCGAGCCGAGCTCGGGCCGTGTCACGATCGGCGACCTCGATCTCTCGGCGCAGCCCGAGGCCGTGCTCGGCCGGCGGATCGGCTATGTCGGCAATCCGACCATGATCTTCGCGGGCTCGCTCGAGGACAATCTGCTCTACGGTCTCAAATATCGCCCGCAGCGCCCGCGTCCGGTGGGTCAGGATGCGCTCTCGCGCTACGAGCGCGAGATGAACGAGGCGAACCAGTCCGGCAACAGCCCGCACGATCCGGGCGCCGACTGGATCGACTATCTGGCAGCGGGCATCGAGCAGCCGGAACATCGGGTCACGAGCCTCGTCGCCGTGCTCGAGCTCGTCCGGCTCGACGGCGACGTGTTCGCCCTCGGGCTGCGCAGCGCGATCCCGGAGGGCGCGCACGCCGAGCTCAAGGAGCAGTTGCTGGAGGCCAGGGGTGCGATGCAGGCCCAGCTCGGCGCCGGCACCGACCTCGCCCGACTGGTCGAGCCGTTCGATCCCAATCGCTACAACTCGAACGCGACCCTCGCCGAGAATCTCCTGTTCGGCTCGCCGATCGGTCCGACGTTCGATCTCGATCGGCTGGCCGAACAGCCCTATGTCGCTGCCACGCTCGAAAAGACCGGTCTGCTCACGGATCTCTACGAGGCCGGCTATCGCCTGGCGCAGACCATGGTCGAGCTGTTCGCCGACCTGCCGCCCGAACACGAGTACTTCAGCCAGTTCAGCTTCATCGCGCCCGAGGATCTGCCGACCTATCGCGCTCTGCTCGGGCGCGCCAACCCGGGACGGCTGCAGGACCTGTCGGCCGAGGACCGGCGGCTGCTGCTCGCTCCGACCTTCAAGCTCGTGCTGGCGCGGCATCGGTTGGGCCTGATCACGCCGGAGCTGATGCAGAAGGTCCTCGAGGCGCGCCAATTCTTCCGCGAGCACCTTCCGGGCGAGTACGAGGCTTCGATCGCCTTCTTCGATCCCCAGTCCTACAATCAGGCGATCACGATTCAGGAGAACGTCATCTTCGGCAAGATCGCGTACGGGCAGGCCCAGGCCTCCCAGCGCATCGCCGAGCTGCTCACGGATCTGCTCGACCGGCTGGAGCTGCGCACCGGGGTGATGGCGGTAGGTCTCGACAGCCCGGTGGGCATCGCCGGCGGCCGGCTCTCGATGGGGCAGCGTCAGAAGCTCGGCCTCGCCCGTGCGCTGGTGAAACGGCCCGATCTGCTCGTGCTCTACGACCCGTTGGGTCCGCTCGATCAGCGCGAGCAGATCGAGCTGCGTGACGGGCTGCTCGAGGCGACGCGAGGCACCACCGTGATCTGGGCTCTGCAGCACGATGAATGGGCGAGCAGGTTCGACCAGATCATCGAGCTCGACGAAGGCCGGCTCGTGCGTGTGGGGCCGCCGGCCGGTACCAGCGTGCCGGACCAGGCGCAGTCCCAGCTATTGACTGCGAAGTAGACGGAGGAGCCGGATGACGCTTCAGCAAGACGTGGATGTCCTCCGCAAGATCCCGCTGTTTGCGAAGATCGAGCCGGCACGGCTGAAGCTACTCGCGTTCACCAGCGAGCATGTCGAGTTCCGTGCGGGCGAGGCCGTCTGCCGTCAGGGGGATCCGGGCGACGCCGCCTACATCGTGCTCGAGGGCGAGGCCGATGTGCTCGTCAGCTCCGAGGCCGGGCCGGTCAAGGTCGCCACGATCGGCCGGAACGACATCGTCGGCGAGATCGCCATCCTGTGCGACGTGCCGCGCACGGCGTCCGTCGTCGCCACCCAGCCGCTCGTCGCTCTGCGGGTCTCCAAGGACGGCTTCTTCAACCTCGTCACGCAGTTTCCACAGGTCGGGGTCGAGGTGATGCACGAGCTGGCATCGCGCCTGCTCCAGACCACCCAGCGCCTCACCGACACGTCGCGCAAGCTGCGCGAGGCCGAGCGTGGCGCCTGAAGCCGAGCCCAGGCCGGAGACCGGAACCTGGCCGAGCCGCCGCTCGGCCGCCCTGGACTGGCTGGTGAACGAGACCCGGGACCAGCCCTTCCTCGACAATCTTTTCGCCGAGCTGTGCCAGCGGCTGCGGGCGGAGGGCGTGCCGCTCGAGCGGGCGACCATGCATCTGCGCACGCTCCATCCGCAGTTCCAGGGCGCACGGGTCCTCTGGCGGCCGGACCTCCCGGAGGCCAAGCTCGATCTGCTCGAGTACGGGATCATGGACGATCCGCGCTTCGTGAACAGCCCGGTGCGCGCGCTCTACGAGGGTGCCGAGGGCTTCCGGCAGCGCCTCGACCTGCCCGCGGACATCGGCACCTTGGAGTATGCGATCTACGCCGACCTCCGTGAGCAGGGCTATACCGACTATGTGGCTCTGCCGATGCAGTTCACCGATGGCAGACGGCACGCCACGAGCTGGAGCACGCGCCGGCCGGGCGGCTTCTCGACGGCCGATCTGGTCCAGGTCAACGAGATCCTGCCGGTGCTGCAGCTGGCGGTCGAGATCCGCGCCAATCGCCGCGTCACCAAGAACCTGCTCAACACCTATGTCGGCGAGCATGCCGGCGGGCGCATCCTGTCCGGCGAGATCCGCCGCGGCAGCGGCGCGACGGTCCGGGCCGCGATCTGGAACTGTGATCTGCGCGGCTTCACGCGCATCTCCGAGCAGTGGCCGCGCGACGAGGTGATCACCTGGCTCAACGAGTATTTCGACGTGATGGCGGCGCCCGTCGAGAAGTTCGGCGGCGAGATCTTGAAGTTCGTCGGCGACGGGATGCTCGCGATCTTCCGGCTGGAGAACCCCGAGGCGTGCAACAAGGCGCTGCAGGCTGCCGTCGCCGCGCGCCTGGGCATGAAGGAGCTGAACCAGCGGCGGATCGCCCGCGGCTCGTTCGAGCTGGGCTTCGGCGTGGCGCTTCACGTCGGCGATGTCATGTACGGCAATATCGGCACGGCCACGCGGCTCGACTTCACCGTGATCGGGCCGGCCGTGAACGTCGCCTCGCGCATGCAGACCCTGACCAAGGAGCTGCGCCGGCAGGTCCTGCTGTCCGCCCCGTTCGCGTTCCAGTGCGGCTGCAGCGCCGACGTGCTGCAGACGCTCGGCAAGTTTCCGCTGCGCGGCGTCGACGAGCCTTTGGAGATCTTCGGCCTGAGCGTCGAGAGGTGACCGCCGAGGCGGTCAAGCAGCGCCTGCGGGACCTCGATGCGCAGCTGGTCGACACCCTGCATCGGCACCAGATCGAGGCGGTGGTCGACGTCGGCGCCAATCTCGGGCAGTACGCCCGACGCCTCCGCACCGCCGGCTGGGACGGTCCGATCCTTTCGGTCGAGCCCATCCCCGAGCTGCACCGGGCGCTGACGGAAGCCGCCGCCGGCGACCCGTACTGGCAGCTGGCCCCGCCGGTCGCGGTCGGCGAGACGGATGGCGAGACGATCCTGGAGGTCTCGGCCGAGAGCGACATGAGCTCGACGCTCGGCCAGTCCGAGCTGCTCCGCGACATTTCGCCCAGCTCGGCGGTGGCCCACCGCATCACCGTGCGGCAGTGCCGGCTCGACGCGGAGGAGCTGCTGGGGTCGCGACCCTGGCGGCGCCTGTTCGTGAAGGCCGACGTGCAGGGCGCGGAGCCCGCCGTGCTCGCCGGGCTGGAGGGTGCCTGGCCGAGAGTGCAGGGGCTGCAGCTCGAGCTCGCCCTGGTGCCGCTCTACCGGGGCGAGCGGCCCTGGCTCGAGACGGTCCACCATCTGGCGACGCGCGGCTTCGCACCCCACCTAGTGTTCCCCGGCTACTATGCCCGGGCGCTGGGTCGGCAGGTCCAGCTCGACATCGTGTTCTACCGGAACTGACGCAGGCTTCTCGATCATGCCACAGGCTGGGACCATCGGCTCGGCGCTGCCGCCGATCCATCGCGCAGGCTGGCCGTTCGTCGCCATCTTCTTCCTCGTCTCGCTGGCGCTGGGCTGGCTGTGGCAGCCCTTGTTCTGGCTCGGCCTCCTGGCGACCGCCTGGTGCATCTTCTTCTTCCGCGATCCGGTGCGGGTCACCCCGGCCGATCCGGCGCTGGTGGTGAGCCCGGCCGACGGCGTGGTCGTGGCCACCTCGGCCAGGGTGCCGCCGCCGGAGCTGGAGCTCGGCGCGTCGCCGCTGCCTTGCGTCGGCATTTTCATGAACGTGTTCGACGTGCATGTGAACCGCACGCCGGTGGTCGGCCGCGTCGTCCGCCGCGCCTATCATGCCGGCAAGTTCGTCAACGCCTCCTTCGACAAGGCGTCCGACGAGAACGAGCGGCAGTCGTTCCGGATCGCCACGGCCGACGGCCGCGAGGTCGGGCTGGTGCAGATCGCCGGTCTCGTCGCCCGCCGCATCGTGCCGTTCGTCGGCGAGGGAGCGCAGCTCGCCGCCGGCGAGCGCGTCGGCCTGATCCGGTTCGGCAGCCGCTGCGACGTCTATCTGCCGCAGGGCATCGTGCCGACGGTGCTGCTTGGCCAGCGGACGGTTGCGGGCGAGACGATTCTCGCGGATCTTGCGGGGACCCAGGTGAGGCGCGAGGGGCGCGCGAGCTGATGATGCTGCAACAACGCCGGCGCCGGATGCGGCTGGCCACGCCGCGGCTGGTCCACCTCGTTCCCAACATGCTCACCATTCTCGGCCTGTGTGCCGGGATGACCGCGATCCGTTACGCCCTGGACGGGCGGTTCGAGCTCGCCGTGGCGCTTCTGTGCGCCGCCGTCGTGCTGGACGGTCTGGACGGACGTTCGGCACGCATGCTCAACCTCACCAGCAAGCTCGGCGCGGAGCTCGACAGCCTCGCCGATTTCCTCAGCTTCGGCGTGGCGCCGGCCGTGCTCACCTATCTCTGGACCCTGCACGACGTGCGGGGCTTCGGCTGGGGTGTCGCCCTCCTGTTCGCGACCTGCTGCGCCCTGCGCCTCGCCCGCTTCAACGCCGAGCTCGAGGCCGAGAACCGGCCGCGCTGGACCCAGTATTTCTTCACCGGCATCCCGGCACCGGCGGCCGCCGGCCTCGCGCTGACGCCGCTGATCGCGTCCTTCGTGGTGGGCGACGGCTGGCCGCGCGGCTGGCTCCTCAATGCCCTGCTCCTGGTGTTCGTGGCCGCGATGATGGTCAGCCGGGTGCCGACCTTCTCGATCAAGAAGATCCGGATCGAGCCCGACTGGGTGCTGCCGACCCTGGTGTTGGCCTCGGTGGTGATCGTCGGGCTCCTGGTCGAGACCTGGCTCACTCTGGCCGTGATCGGGCTGGTCTACCTGCTGAGCCTGCCCGTCGGCGTCGTGGTGGCGCGACGCATGCGGCTGCGCGAGGCGGCGGCATCGCCGGAATTGGTGGAGGAGGGCGAGCGGATCGTGCCGCTGGGGCAACGGCAGCAGCGGCCATCCTGACGACCGCCCGGATGTGATGGCCACGCCCGCTCGGGCGGTCTGCGGCCATCGTTCAACTTTTACGGGAACAGAGGGTAGTGCCGCTTGAACGGTGCTCCGCCGTGGGCCATAACCTGCCCCAGCGGCTTCGCACGCCGGTCGAGAATTGCCCATGTCCTACCGCACCATCCTGCTCGAGCTCGTCGACGACGCCGAGAACGACGCCAGAATCGAATGCGCAAAGCGTCTCGCGCAGCAGTTTGACGCCGAGCTCGTCGGCATTCACGTCTCGCCGCCGCCATTCCTGCCGGTCGGGTTCGGCGAGGGTGCCGCCTATGTCGGGCCCGAGGTGTTCGAGGCCCAGCGCGAGGCGAACCGGCTCGTCCGGGAACGGGTCGAGGCGACCTTTCGGCGCCATTGCGATCCCGCCCGGATGGCGGTGCGCGACATCTACGAGGAGGGCGATCCCGGCGAGCTGCTGGCCGAGGCCGCGCGCGGTGCCGACCTGACCATCGTCGCGCAGGAGGGTGGCTCGGGTCTGGACGCGCTGGCGCCCCAGCCGATCCATCACGTCATTCTCAGCGCGGGCGGGCCTGTCCTGGTGCTGCCGCGCGGCGGCTCCGGACCGGCGCTCGGCCGGCATGTCGCCCTCGCCTGGAACGGCTCGCGCGAGGCGGCGCGTGCCGCGAAGGATGCGCTGCCGTTTCTCACCGGCGCCGAGACGGTGACGCTGATGGCCGCCGGCGAGGACGCCGCGGCGACCCTGGATGCCGGCGTCGGCCTGCTGAAGCGGCATGGCGCACCGGCCGTGACCAGGACGATCGAGCCGAGCCGCGCGCACGGGGCGATGCTGCTCGACGCCGCTGCCGCCATGGGCGCCGACCTGCTCGTCATGGGCGCCTATGGCCACTCGCGCCTGCGCGAGATCGTGCTCGGCGGCGCCACCCGCGAGGTGCTACGCGACGCGCGAATACCGGTCCTGCTGAGCTGCTGACGACCGCCACAGCAGCATCGCCACTGCCAGCACCGTGAGCCCGGCCGCGTAGAGCAGGTTCCAGGCGGCGAGCGAGAGGCCGAGGAAGGTGAAGCCGACCTGGTCGCAGCGGGCCGGCGCCGCCTGGATCTGGCGGCGCAGCTCCTCGATCGTCGTGGCCTTGCCGACCGCGGCGCAGCTCTCCGGCAGGCCGACCCAGCCCTGCTCGATCGCGACATGGTAGGCGGCGAGCCCGCCGTCGACCAGCAGTGCGAGCGCCGCGAGCGCGATCGCGAGGCGTGGGCGGTCGAGCCACCAGCCGACCAGGCAGACGAGGATGACGACGAGATAGGGGTAGCGCTGGTAGATGCAGAACGGACAGGGCGGCAGCCCGCCGATGAACTGCAGCGCCAGCGCCGCCAGGAGGGCCGCGGCCGCGGCCGCGGCGAGGGCCAGGAGCCGGCCGTCGATCGGACGAGCCATCGCTCATCTCCTCACAGGTAGCGCAGGACCAGGAAGCCGAGCACCACGAGCGCCGCGAACACCGAGGTGACCAGGGTCAGCCGCTCCTCGATGAAGGCGCGGATCGGCGCCCCGAACTGGCGCAGCAGACCGGCCACCAGGAAGAAGCGCAGGCCGCGGGTGACGATCGAGGCGAGGATGAACACCGGCAGGCTGAAGCTCGCCAGGCCGCTCGCGATCGTGACCAGCTTGTAGGGGATCGGGGTCAGTCCCTTGATCAGGATGATCCACAGGCCCCACTCGTTCCAGGTCCGCTGGAAGTCGGCGAATCCGGCCCGCAGGCCATAGAGGTCGATGATCCACTGGCCGAGGGTCTCGAACAGGAAGTGGCCGATGGCGTAGCCGGCGAGGCCGCCGAGTACCGAGGCCACGGTCGCGATCAGGGCCAGCCGCCAGGCACGCTGCGGCTGTGCCAGCACCATGGGCACCAGCATCGCATCGGGCGGGACCGGGAACACCGAGCTCTCGAGGAAGGCGACCGTCGCCAGGGCGCGGGTCGCGTGCGGTCCGGCGGCCTGCGTCATCATCCAGTCGTAGAGCCGCCTCAGCAAACGGTCTTCTCCCGCTGTCCGGCGGCTGCATAGCACGGCCCGGCCGGGGCCGGGGAAGAGCACAAGCGTCTCGCCCGCGGGTTAGCTCGAGGTTAACCTGAACGCGCGATGTTTCGGCCACCGGATCGGCGCGGCTGCGAAAGGGCGGGCGGCTTGTTCCTCGACGGTTTCACCCTCGTGGTGCTCCTGGTGCTGGCGCTGGCCGTGCTGCTGGTGGTGACGGGCGTGCGCTCGGTGCCGCAGGGGAGCGAGCTGACGGTCGAGCGCTTCGGGCGCTATATCCGTACGCTGGGACCCGGGCTCAGCCTGATCATTCCGTTCGTCGATCGCATCGGTGCGCGGATGAACATGATGGAGCAGGTGCTCGACGTCCCCGAGCAGGAGGTGATCACCCGCGACAATGCGATGGTGAAGGTGGACGGCGTCGTGTTCTACTAGGTGCTGGACGCCGCCAAGGCCGCCTACGAGGTGACCGGCCTCGACAACGCGATCCTCAACCTCACCACGACCAACATCCGCACCGTCATGGGCTCGATGGACCTGGACGAGCTCCTCTCCAAGCGCGACGAGATCAACGGCAGGCTGCTCCAGGTCGTCGACGAGGCGACCGGTCCCTGGGGCGTCAAGTTGACGCGGATCGAGATCAAGAACATCTCGCCGCCCAAGGATCTGGTCGATGCGATGGCGCGGCAGATGAAGGCCGAGCGCGACAAGCGCGCGGCGGTGCTGCAGGCGGAGGGCGAGAAGGCGGCGGCGATCCTCAAGGCGGACGGCGAGAAGCAGGCGGCCATCCTCGAGGCCGAGGGCCGCAAGGAGGCGGCCTTCCGCGACGCCGAGGCGCGCGAGCGCCTGGCGCAGGCCGAGGCCGCGGCCACCGCCGTTCTCTCGCGTGCGCTCGGCGAGGGCAATCTGCAGGCCGCCAACTACTTCATCGCGCAGAGATATCTCGACGCCCTGGCCGCATTCGCGGCGAGCCCGAACCAGAAGACCCTGATCCTGCCGGTCGAGGCGTCGGCGGCGCTGGGCTCGCTCGCGGGCGTGGCCGAGCTCGCCCGCGAGGCCTTCGCGGGTGGGCCGGCACCGGGAGGCCGGACCCGCCCGGCCGAGCGCCCGTCGCCGTGACCATCACCTTCTGGCACTGGCTGGCGCTGGCGGGAGGCCTTCTGCTGCTCGAGATGCTGACGCCGGGCGTGGTCTTCCTCTGGCTGGCGCTGGCGGCGGGCCTGACCGGCATCCTGCTGTGGCTGGTGCCGAGCCTGGGCTGGCAGGCCCAGCTGCTCGCCTTCGCCGCTCTGGCCGTGGCCAGCGTGGCGCTCTCGTTCCGCTGGCGCCGCCGCCTGCCGGCCGCCGGGGGCGATCCGCGGCTGAACAACCGCGCCCTCGCCTGCATCGGGACGGAGGCGGTCCTGGAGGCCGGGATCGGGCCCGGCCACGGCCGCGTGCGCATCGCCGACGGCACCTGGCCGGCGGCGGGCCCGGACCTGCCCGCGGGCACCCGGGTGCGGGTCGTGGGCGTCAGAGGGGCCGCCCTGCTGGTCGTGCCGGCGAACACCGCTCCGGCACCCTAGCGGGCGCGGCGTGCGGGGTCTGGCCAGCCGGCGGCCGACGGGTTAACAGGTCACCCGCAGTTCACAGCGGCCGAGGCCCCCTTGCTGACGGCGGTCGGCGCGTTCGCCGAGGCATTCGTCAATCCGTTGGTGCCCGCCCTGATGCTGGCCCTGGCGCTCCGGCTTCGCCGCCGTCCCGGCGCGGTCAGGCTCGTGGCCCTGCTGGCGGGCGGGTTGACCGGGGCGGTGGGGCACGTCCTCGGCGTGCTCGGCGAGGCCGCATGGTCCATGCTGGGCTCGGCCGCGGCCTGGCTCCTGCATGCCGAGATCGCGCTGCACCTGATCGCGCCGGTCGTCCGCTGGTGCTGGCGCTGCCTGACGGCCGTCCGGGAGATCACGGCGTTGGCCTTCGCGGTGGCTCGCCGGCATCTGCGCGGCACGCCCTCCGATCCGTGTGAGCCGCCGCGTGGGGAGCAGCCTCGGTGACGGTTCTGGTCGAGATCGCGGTGGCGCTCGCCCTGATGCTGGTCAACGGCGCGCTCGCCATGTCCGAGCTCGCGCTGATGTCGTCGCGCCGTGCGCGGCTGCGGCAGCGGGCGCAGGAGGGTGACCGCGGTGCCACCCGGGCCCTGCGGCTGCTCGACGACCCGACCGCGTTCCTCTCGACGGTGCAGATCGGGATCACGCTGGTCGGCATCCTCACCGGTGCGGTGAGCGGTGCCGCGCTCGGCCAGCATCTGGCGAACCTGCTCGCCGAGCTCGGCGTCAGGCGGCCGATGGCGGACACGGTGGGCGTCGGCGCCATGGTCGTCCTGCTCACCTACCTCTCGCTGGTGGTGGGCGAGCTGGTGCCGAAGCGGCTGGCGCTGGCCAATCCGGAGCGCGTCGCCAGCCGGATGGCGCCGCTGTTCTTCCACCTGGCGCGCCTGTTCAGGCCGGGCATCTGGCTGCTGCGGGTCTCGACCGAGTTCGTGCTGCGCACGCTGGGTGTGGCGGGCCAGTCGGCCAATCAGGTCACCGAGGACGAGATCCGCGCCCTGATCGCGGAGGGCGCCCAGGCCGGCGTGGTCAAGCCGGTCGAGCACGAGCTGATCGAAGGCGTGATGCAGATCGCCGACCAGCCGGTCCGCTCGATCATGACGCCGCGCACCGAGGTCGCCTGGCTCGACCTGCATGCCGACCCCGAGTCCATCCGGGCGGCGGTCGTCGCGGGTGGGCACAGCCGGTACCCGGTCTGCCGGGGTCGGCTCGACGATGTGGTGGGCATCGTCCATGTGCGGCAGCTCGCGGAGCGGCTCCTCGCCGAGGAAACCCCCGATCTCGGCTCGCTGGCCGAGCCGCCGGCGATGATTCCCGAGGGCACGCCGGTCGTGCGGCTGATCGAGATGTTCCGCGAGGCGCCCAAGCCGCTGGTGGTCGTGCTCGACGAATACGGCGCGGTCGAGGGCATCGTGTCGCCCGCCGACCTGCTCGCGGCGATCGCCGGCGAGCTGGCCGCCGAGGGCGGCGACGACGCGGCCGACATGGTGCCGCGCGGCGACGGCTCCTGGCTGGTCGACGGCCGGATCGAGATCCACCGTCTCGAGCGTCTGCTCGACCGGCGCGACCTCGCGCGCTCCGGCCGCTACCAGACCCTGGCGGGGCTGGTGCTGTGGGAGCTGGGGCGCATGCCGCGCGTCGGCGACAGCTTCACCCGGGGCGGTCTGCGCTTCGAGGTGGTCGACCTCGATCGCCGCCGGATCGACAAGGTGCTGATCGAGCGCCAGAACGCGACGGCGGAGCCCGAACATGTTGCGAATTGACCGCGGCGACGGGAAGGTGTGATCTGCCGCTCCGGCTCGGGGAGAGCGTGCATGTCGTTTGTTGCGCCGCAGCGGAACCGGGCCCTGGTCGTGCGCCGCGCGCGCCAGGGCGACGCCGCGGCGATCGCGCAGGTGCATGTCCGCAGCTGGCGCGAATCCTATCGCGGGCTCGTGCCCGACGAATATCTCGCCCAGCTCAGCCTCGCCGGCCACGAGCGCCACTGGCGGCAGACCTTCGCCTCCGGCGGCTGGGCGTTCGTGGCGGAATGGGAGCAGCGCATCGTCGGCTTCGCCAGCGGCGGGCTGTCGCGGGCACGACGCGACATCAGCGGCGAGCTCTATCTGCTCTATGTCCTGCGCGCCAGCCATGGCCGCGGCGTGGGGCGGGCCCTGTTCGACGCCTGCCACTACGAGCTCGCCCGCTGCGGGCATCGTGGCCTGCTGGTCTGGGTATTGGCCGACAATCCGGCGCGCGGCTTCTATGAGCGCCTGGGCGGCGAGCTGTCCGGCGAAAGCTCGGTGACGCTGGCCGGCACCCGGCTGCGCGAGGTCGCCTATCTCTGGCGCGACTGACCGTCCCTTCCAGTCCGCCGCGCCTGCACCGGACCCGAGCGGGCAATCCGCTCGCGACCAGCGATCGGCGCGGAACCGCGCCTCCGCCGGGAGCGGGCGCGCGCGGGCTCAGTTCACATAGTAGCGGCGGCTGCGGGTATAGTACTGGCCGATGTCGCCATAGCGGTACTGCGCGTGCTTGCGCAGGTCGATCTGCGACAGGACCACGCCCGCCGGCTCGACGCCGGCCTCGCGCAGCGAGCGCACGCTGTCGCGGGCCGCGCTCTCGATCGTCTTGCCCCAGCGGACCACGAACACCACCCGGTCGGCGAGCCCGGCCGCGACCTTGGTGTCGTTGACGCTCGCCACCGGCGCCGAATCGAGCACGATTAGGTCGTAGTTCTCGCGGCAGACCTGCAGGAGCTGCCGCATCCGGTCGCTCTCGAGCAGGTCGATCGGGGTCGTGGTGTGCGCCTTGACCGGCAGGAAGTGCAGCCCGGTCTCGAGATCGTTGTGGACCACCTCCTGCAGGGTACGCTCGCCGGCCATGTACTCGACGAGGCCGGCGGAGACCTGCCAGCCGAGCTCGCGATGCACGCTCGGATGCCGCAGGTCGAGGTCGATCAGCAGCACGCGCTTCTGCGAGCGGGCGACGAGCGAGGCGAGGCTGACCGCGAAGGTGGTCTTGCCTTCCTCGGGCAGGGAGGAGGTGACCAGCACCACCTTGGGCGGCGTCTGCGGATTGGCGAGCTTGAGCGCGGTGAACACGCCGCGGATGGCCTCGGCGTAGGAGGAGAGCGGCTTCTCGCGCAGATATTGGTGCGGCCGCTGGTTGCGACGCAGGCGGTCGACGCGCGGCACCAGGCCGAGCGTGGTCAGGCCCAGCGCGGCCTCGACCTCGCGCGAGCTGCGCAGGCCGCGGTCCAGCCGCTCGAGCAGGATCGCCAGGACCGAGCCGAGCAGCAGCGACACCGTGAAGCCGGCCGCGGCGAAGATCTTGGGTCCCGGCGAGCTCGGCGCGGCCGGGGGTGCGGCCATCGCGACCACGCGCGCGTCGGCCTGCACGATGCCCTGCTGGTCGCGGGTCTCGTTGAAGCGCTGCAGCAGCTGCTCGTAGAGCGTGCGGTTGGCGGCCGCCACCCGCTCCAGCTCGGCCAGCTGCACCTCGGCGGCGCGGTCCTGGCTGTTCTGGTCCTTCATCCCCGACAGCGCCGACTCGATCGAGGCGACCCGGGTCTGCGACACCCGCACGTCGTTCTCGAGCGTGTGCGTCACCCGCTCGACCTCGGCCCGGATCGCCGCCGCGATCTTGGCCTTCTCGTCGCGGAGCTGGACCATGCGCGGATGCCGCTCGCCATAGAGCGTGCGCAGCTCGGACTCCTGGCGCTCGAGCTCGGTGGTCTGCTCGCGCAGGCGGACGATGATCGGCGAGTTGGTGACCTCGGTGACCGATTCGAGCGCCGCCTCCGAGCCCCTGAGGTCCCGGATCAGGCGCAGCCGCGCCTGCTTGTCGGCGAGGTCGCTGCGCGCCGCGACCAGCTGCCCGTTGAGCTCGGCGAGCTGCTGCTCGTTCAGGTTCGAGCCGCCGGCCTCGAGGATGTTGTGGCTGATCTTGAAACGGGAGACCGCCTCGTCGGACTTCTGGACCTCGGTCTTCAGCTCGCCCAGCCGCTGCTCGAGCCAGCCGGTCGCCTTGTCGGTCGCCGACAGCTTGCCCTGGAGCTGGTCCTCGACGAAGCGCGAGGCGAGCCGGTTCGCGATCACCGCCGCCTTGTCGGAATCCGGCGAGGTGAACTGGATCTGGATCAGATAGGACACGCCATCATTGAGGAAGACCGCGTCGCCCAGGAAGCTGCTGATCGCACGCTCGCGCGCGATGGCCGGCGCCTCGCTCTCCAGCACCGGCTGCGGCTGGCTGGCGAGCCCGGTGGCGATCAGCCACTCGTCGGGCAGGCGGGTGATCAGCTGCTCGAGCGGTTGCAGGAAGGTCGGCAGCGAGGCCCCGGCCTCGTCGGCGGGAACGAGCGCGGGATTGAACTCCGGATCGTCGAACAGCTTGAGATCGCCCATGACCGATGCGACGAAGTCGCGCGAGCGGAGCAGACCGAGCTGGGTCGCCATGGTCGGGCCGCTGAGCGGCAGCCCGGACAGCACCTCCTCGGAGGTGGTGACCTGCAGCTGGCGCGGGTCGATCATCACCGAAGCCTGCGCGGTGTAGGTGGGCGTCAGCTTCATGCCGACGAACGCCGCCGTGGCGGTCCCAAGCGCGGTGACCAGCATGATGAGCCACTTGCGCCGCCGGAGCATTCCGACGACGCTGAGCAGGTCGACGGTCTGGTCCTCGCCGAGAATAGCCTTCTCGGCGGCCATCTCGACCGGCTCTGGGTATGGCCTGTGTGTCTGCATCGGATCCGACCTGTCAGACGCCGCCTATCCTGTTCGCTCGCGCGCAGGATGACCGACTTTCGCTAACGAAAGGTCAAGCGCCCGCGTCCGGTGCTCGACCGATCGCTTCCATTGTGCCACGACGCTCGCAGATCAAGGAAGCTCTGTCGCACCGCAACATACGCCCCGACGATGCTCCGGCAAGCATCACGTGTCGACGAGCCGCACAGCGTTGCAGCTAGGCCACGACCACGGCCGGCGCCATCGGCTCGGCGAGCAGCGCCCGGCCGGTCGGGGCGAGCCGCAGCCGGGCCCGGACATGGTCGAGCTGCTCCTCGCGGCGGTGGCAGTCCCAGCCCATGCAGTCCGCCATGATCCGGACGGCCGCCTCGAGGGCCGCCTCGCCCGGATGCCCGAGCGTGCCCAGCTCCGTCCGGCGGAACACGATGTCGGCCAGTGACTGGGCCATCTCCGAGCGCGCCGCCTGCACGATCTCCGCACCCAGCACCGTGCTCTGCGGCAGCCGCCGGCCGAGCGCCGGCCGCTCCGCCGCGATCTGCAGCACGGCCTTCGCCTCGGTCCCGTGATTGTGCGCCAGTGCCCGGATCGTGGCCCGGTCCAGCCCACGCGGCGCGTCCGCCGCGAGCTCGCGCACCAGAGCCTCGAAATCCGCGATCCGGCCGCCATGGACCGGCTCCTGCTCGATCCGGGAAGGCGGCAGCTTGCGCGCCAGCTTCCTGCCCACGAGGTCGATCGCCTCCACCGCCTCGACCGGGCCGGTGGTGTAGCGCACGCCGATCAGGGTCAGCAGCCCCTCGAGACCCCAATCCGCCTGGTGGTCGACCAGCCGCGACCGATGGGCGAACTTGAGCTCCGTCGCGCTGGGATCGTCCTCGCCGAACGGAACCAGCCCGGCGCTGGCGAGGGTCACGTCGGCCGGGGTGAGGCCCATGCCGCCATATGCCCGGTTGATCTCGGCGATCCACGCCGCGATCTCGGCCTCCTCGACCCCGTAGCTGTCGGGACAGCCCTGGAAGACCTTGTGCCACACCCCGACCAGCGTGGCGCCGCGCCACGGCACCAGGAACAGGTGCCGCGTCCCGCGGCTCAGCATCGCGTCGCCGTCGCTGCTCAGCGACGGCACGGTCAGGGCGTGGTCGCCCGGCAGGAGCGGTCGCCCGACGATGAAGTAGGCGTCGCGCGAGAACGGCGTGGGTGGATCGAGCGCTCTGCCCAGCCCCTGCTGCAGGATCGTCTCGGCGTAGGGGCCGGCCGCGTTCAGCACCATGCGGCCGCGGATCTCGAACCGGCCGCCCCCCAGCATGTCACGGGCGAGGACGCCGCGCACGCGCTTGTCCCGCTCGAGCAGGCCGACCGCCTCGACATAGTTGGCGCAGACGGCACCCGCGGCGACGGCGCTCTGGACATAGGCCAGGACCAGACGCGGCGGATTGTACATCTGGCCGTCGCGGAAGATGCCCGCCCCGGTCAGGCCCTCCTTCGCCAGACCGGGATAGCGCCGCAGGACCTCGTCGCGCCCGATGAACTCGCCCCAGGGAATCCGCCGCTTCGGATCGGCGATGCCGCGGTTGCGGTCGGCCGTCAGCAGGTCGTAGGCGGCCATGCCCAGACGGAGGATGGGCTTGCCCTTCATTCCCCAGCCATAGGTTGGCACGACGATCGGCAGCGGACGGACGAGATGGGGTGCCGCGCGCAGGAACGCCGCCCGCGCCCGCGCCGACTGGCGCACTCGGACGATGTCGGCATGCTGCAGGTAGCGGATGCCGCCGTGGATCATTTTGAAGGAGTGGGCCGAGGTGGCGCCCGCGAAGTCCCACCGCTCGACCAGGGCCGTGGACAGACCGCGCCGCGCCGCGTCCAGCGCGGCGGCGGCACCGAACATGCCGCCGCCGATCACGACGAGATCGAACTCGTCCCGAGCCAGGGCGGCAAGGTCACGCTGCATCGGCGTGGCCTCAGCGCGGGGCGACGCACACCGCTGCGAGCTTCTTGGTCAGGACCTTCACGTCCTTGCCATACAGAACGAAGCATACCCTGAAGAACAGCTCGAGCAGCGAGGTCGCCGCCAGCCCGACATAGTTGAGGGGATTCTTCCAGAACACGTAGAGCTTGAGCGGCATCACCCTGATGTCGGTGAAGCCCGCGAGCTGGAGCACCTGGCGCAGGCTGTAGTCGGTGAAGGTGTTGAAATGGTCGATGTTGTGGGCGAGGTTCTCCGAGCCCACCAGAGGATTGGCGCCGTTGAGGCCATAGACGATCATCAGCCCGCCCGGCTTGAGATTGCGCAGGCACAGGCTCAGGAACTCGAGCTGCTCGCCGAGCGTCAGGTGATTGAGCTCCTGCTCCGGGATCACGACGTCGAACGGCTCGCGGTTGCGCTCGAGATAGGGAAACGCCTCGGCGGTCTCGCAGGGCAGGCCGCGCCGCCGGGCATGGGCCGTCTTCTCGGGATCGGAATCGATGCCGCGGACGTCGGTGTAGCCGACGTCGCGCAGCAGGCTGACCAGATAGCCGGCGCCGCAGCTGACGACGAGGATGCGCGCCGTCCTGTCGGCCGGCAGATGGGGCAGGTAGTTGGCGCGGTAATAGGCGGCGAACTTGGCGTAGCCGGAATCCACGTCGGCAGGTGCCTGCCAGTAGGAGTCGAACGGCTCGAGCCGTGCGGCCAGCCGACGCGACCCGCCGATGCTCGAGGCGGAGTCGTCGTCACGCGGCAAGCTCTCGACCTGGTGCACGCTCAACGTGACCTCCTTGCTGTCATGCCGCGGCGACCGGCCAGAGGACCCGGTCCGGACTCACGCGGCCGCGCAGGCCGGTGCGGGCTCGGTTCGCCCGATCCGACTGAACAGGGTTTCGTACTCGTCGGCGGTCGCGGCGACGCTGAAGCGCTGGGCGACCGCACGATTGTGCCGGCTCATCGTGGCCCGCAGCTCCGGATCGTCGACGAGGCGCTGCAGGACCGCGACCAGAGCTTCGATGTCGGTATGGGGCACGAGGAAGCCGGTGCGCCCGTCGGTCAGGTAATCCTCCTGGCCGCCGGGCCGCCCGGCGACGACCGGCAGCCCGCAATGCATCGCCTCGAGATAGACCAGACCGAACGCCTCGTGCAGCGAAGGCAGCACGAACGCGTCGGATGCCGCCAGCAGCTGATACTTGGTCTCCTCCGGCACGAAGCCGCGGAACTGCACCCGATGGGCGATGCCGAGCTGCTGCGCCTGGGCCTGCAGCACCGGCTGCTCGGGGCCGTCGCCGACGATCAGCAGCTGGACATCCTCGCGCGCGATCCGCGACAGCGCGGTCAACAGCGAGCACAGGTTCTTGCGGCGGACCAGGCGGCCGACGGTGGTGAGATAGATGACCCCGGGCTCGAGGCCGAGTTCGGCGCGCGTCGCCGGCGGGAATCTCGGCGCCGCCGCGCCGAGGGAGATGACGTCGATCGGCCCCTCGAAGCCGTAGATCTCGCGCGCGCGCCGGGCGAGATCGGTCGAGACGGCGATGTGGCCGTGCGACGCCGCGAGCACCCGGCGCACCGCCACTTTTAGGATCGGGTTCTTGTCGGGAGTGTACCATTTGGACGGGTCGTAGATGTCGCCGCCCGCCATGGTGACCACGTGCGGCGCGTGCAGGCTGCGCGCGAGGTGGAGACCGGTCGGGCCACTGGGAACGGCGAACCAGCTGTTGACGACGTCATAGGACCGGCCATCGAGCAGCCTGCGCCCGTACCGGATGCCGACCGGCCAGAACGAGATCATCGACAGGATCGACGCGGTGGAGCGGCGGGTGCGGCCGATCACCGGCACCCGGTGGATCCTCACGCCTTCGCTCTCCTCGAAGGGGGAGAGATCAGGCGCCGCCGACGTCAGGACATCCACCTCGTGTCGCTTGGCGAGCTCGACCGCGATGTCGCGGGTGGCGACGCCACCCCCGCCACCGAGCGGCGGATACTCGTAGTTCACGAAGAGAATGCGCATGCGGAGAATGGGCTCCCAACCGAGGCCTCTGCGGTCCATAGTCCAGGCAGTAGCGAACCGCAACGCAGGCCCGCTCGCCACCCCGCAACCATGTGGTGACCGAGCCGGCTGTGCATCAGAGCACGCCTAACCAATAGTCACCCGGTGGAGGCGGTTGCACCGCCTCGCGAATCGCGCGACATGGTGCCGTGCGGTGTGGAAGGATACAACCGTGAACAATGATTTGCAGGCGAAACCACGGCAATTGGTGGCCGGTGCGGCACGCTCGCCGCTGGTACTAGCCGGGCTGATCAGTTTCGCGATCAGCATCCTGATGCTCGCAGTGCCGATGTTCTCCCTGCAGGTATACGATCGGGTGCTGGGTAGCGGCAGCAACGACACCCTGATCGCGCTGACGCTGATCACCGGGGTGGCCCTGACCGCCCTCGGTCTCCTCGAGACGGTGCGCACCACGGTGCTGGCGCGCCTGTCGACGCGCTTGGGTGCGCGCCTGTCGCCCATGCTGCTCGCGGCCGGCGCGGAGGCCGGCGATCCGGGCCAGGGCCTGCGCGACCTCACCCAGCTGCGCCAGACCCTGTCCGGCCCGGCGCTGACCGCGATCTTCGACGCGCCCTGGCTGCCGCTGGCGCTCATCCTCGTCTGGCTGCTCCATCCCGATCTCGGCCTGTTCGGCCTGGTCAGCGCCGTCCTGCTGGCCGTGCTGGCCGTGCTCGGCGATGTCGTGGCCCGGCACCGGCTGAAAGAGGCGAACGCGATCTCCCCGCGTGCCCAGCGCCAGGTCGAGTCGCTCGGCCGCCAGCGGGAGGTGGTCACCGCGATGGGACTGCTGCCCCATCTGCAGAGCCGCTTCGCCAAGCTGCACGACCAGGTGCTGATCCTGCAGCAGCGCGCCTACGAGCGCGGCGGCATCGTCTCGGGCTTCGCCCGCTCGGCGCGACTGATGATCCAGGCCGGTGCGATGGCACTCGGCGCCTATCTGGTCCTGCAGGGGCAGCTCACCTCGGGTGCCTTGATCGCGAGCTCGATCCTGCTCAGCCGGGCGCTGGCGCCGATCGAGCAGATGCTCTCGGGCTGGCGCTCGCTGGTGCAGGCGAGCGAATGCTGGCAGCGGCTGCGCGTGTTGCTGGCTCATGCCCCGGCCGGCAAGGACGCGCTGACGCTGCCGCCGCCGGCCGGTTCGGTCACGCTGGATCGGATCAGCTTCTCGATCGAGGAGCGGCCGATTCTCAAGCCGACGACGCTGACGATCGAGCCCGGCGAGTTCATCGGCGTGGTCGGCCCGTCCGGTGCGGGCAAGAGCACGCTGTGCCGGTTGATGATCGGCGTGCTGAGGCCCAGCACCGGCATCGTCCGGCTCGACGGCGTCGACATCGCGACCCAGAGCCGCGCCGTGCTCGGACCCTTCGTCGGCTACCTGCCGCAGCACACCGGCCTGTTCGCCGGCACCGTGGCCGAGAACATCGCCCGCCTGACGCCCGAGCCCGATGCCGAGCGCGTCGTCGAGGCTGCCAAGGCGGCGGGCGTGCACGAGCTGATCCTGCAGCTCCCCCGGGGCTACGACACGCTGCTCGGGGACGACGGCGCGCCCTTGTCCGCCGGGCAGCGCCAGCGCATCGGCCTCGCCCGCACGATCTACGGCGATCCCAAGCTGGTGGTGCTCGACGAGCCGAACGCGCATCTCGACGGGGCGGGCGAGAACGCCCTGGCGAGCACGCTGATGTCGCTCAAGGAGCGCAAGGCGACGGTCGTGCTGGTCACGCACCGGCTGAACGTCCTGCGCCATGCCGATCGGATCATCGTGGTCGAGAACGGCGAGGTGGTCCGGTTCGGCTCACGCGACGCGATCCTGGGCGAGCTGGTGCGCCCGGCACGGGTGGCCTGAGGAAACCGACGATGGCTGTACAACCCAAGGGTGGCGAAGCGGTCGAGCGCGCCGCCAGCTTCCGCGGCCCGCTCGTCGCCGCGGTGGTGATCCTGCTGGTGTTCTTCGGCGGCTTCGGCGCCTGGGCGTTGCTCGTGCCGCTCTCCGGTGCCGCCGTGGCGCCGGCCTATGTGGCGCCCGAAGGCTTCCGCAAGACCGTCCAGCACCTGGAGGGCGGCATCGTCTCCGAGATCCGCGTGCGCGAGGGCAGCGCCGTCGAGGAGGGGGAGGTGGTCGTCGTGCTGGACGACACCCGCGCGAAGGCCGACTACAACGCCGCCAGGTCGCAGCTGGTGTCGATGCTCGCCCGCAGCGCCCGGCTCGCCGCCGAGGAGTCGGGAGCCGCGACGCCCGCGTTCGCGCAGGACCTGCTCGCCCTGGGAGCGGCGGATCCCGAGGTGGGAGCGCTGATCGACGCCGAGCGGCAGAATCTGATCGCGCGCCGTCAGGCGCTCGCGGATCAGGTCGCGATGCGCGACGGCAAGGTCGCGCAGGCCCAGGCCGATCTGGCCGCCTACCAGGGCTCGCTCACGAGCATCGACCGGCAGATCGAGCTGATCGACGAGGAGATCGCCACGGTCGAGGACCTGCTGCGCAAGGGGCTCGACCGTAAGCCGCGCCTGCTCGCGCTGCAGCGTGCGCGAGCCGACCTCGACGGTCAGCGCAACGCCGCCGTCAACAACGCCTCGGGCACGCGGGAGCTGATCGGCGCGACCCGCGCCGAGCGTGCCGCCTTGATCAGCAGCCAGGCGGAGGAGGTCGCCGCCGGACTTGCCGAAGCCCTCGCTGCCGCCAATCGCCTGCGCGCCGAGGTCAAGGCGGCCAGCGACCGGTTGGAGCGGACCAAGGTTCGTGCGCCGGTCGCAGGCGAGGTGGTCGACCTCAAGCTGCGTACCATCGGCGGCGTCATCACGCCGGGCGAACCGCTCATGGATCTGGTGCCGCGCGACCAGCCGCTCGTGATCGAGGCTCGCGTGTCGCCGAAGGACATCGACGTCGTGCATCCTGGCCTGAAGGCCGACGTCCACCTGACGGCGTTCCACATGCGCCACCTCGCGCGCGTGCAGGGCGAGGTGAAGCAGGTGTCCGCCGACCGGCTCACCGATCCCAAGACCGGGGAGCCCTACTACACGGCCCAGATCTATGTCGACTTGACCGAGGTGCAGAAGAAGACGCCCGAGGTGAAGCTGAGCCCCGGCATGCCGGCCGAGGCGATGATCATCACCGGCGAGCGGACGACCTTCGAATATCTGATCGAGCCGATCCGCAACAGCTTCCGCCGCGCCCTGCGCGAGACCTGACGCGGACTCGCGCTCGCCTGTCCGTTACTCCAGCGGCGGGCGTCGCACGCCCTTGCCGAGCTTCGGCGGGGCCACGGCTGCCTCGCTCGCCCGCGATGCGGCGAGCGCCGTCGCGGCCGGGACTCCAGGCATCGGCGGCACCGGCTGCTCGTACAGCCAGGCATGCAGCAGCGGGCGGACCCGATTGCCGCCGATGCCCGCGGCGAGCTTGATGAAGTCGCCGGAAGTGGCGTTGCCGTTGCGGTAGGTCTGATACCATTGCCGGACGGTCCGCCAGAACGCCTTGTCGCCCACGGTCCGGCGCAGCGCCTCCAGGGTGAGGGCGCCCCGATAGTAGGTGTTGGCGGCGAACAGCTCCTGCGGCGTGCTGACGACGGCCGGCCCGACGCCGCGGCTGACGACGAAGGCGTAGAGATCGTTCAAGGCCTGGTCGAAGCCGCCCTGATCGCCGCGGTACTCCCACAGGAACTCGAAATAGGTGGCGAAGCCTTCGGCCAGCCACAGGTCGCGCCATTCCGCGACGGTGACGGAATCGCCGAACCACTGATGGGCGAGCTCGTGCACCACCGTGAGCTCGTCGACCCAGGAGCTCGGGAAGGTCGACATCGCCTGGGTCTCGAGGGCGTAGGACAGGTTCGGGTCGTCGACCAGGACCGAGCCGTAGCCGTCGAACGGGTACCTGCCGACCAGCTTCTCGACGAAGTCCACCATGACCGCCGTCTTGCGCACCGCCGCGACGCCCTCGGGCGGAGTGCCGGCGGTGATGTAGTTGCGGACGGGCACGCCGCTCGCGGATTGGCCGCGCTCGAGCTTGAACTCACCGATGTCCGTGATCGCGAGGTAGCTCGCCATGGGCTGCCGCTGCTCCCACGCGTAGCGGCGCCGCTTGCCGAGATCGGTGACCGAGACCGGCACGCCGTTGGCGATGGCGGTATAGGGCTCGTCCGCCACCACGGTGAACCGGTAGCTCGCCTTGTCCGTGGGCTCGTCGTTCACCGGATACCAGGTGCCCGCACCCACCGGCTCGCTGACCACGTAGGAGGATTGGGCCCACCTGCTCCAGCCCAGGCCGGGGATCGAGCTCGGATCGTCGACCGTCGGGTCGGGGATCGTGCGCGGCGCGCCGGCATAGACGATGATCGCCTTGAACCGGTCGCCCTTGGGGATGGCGCGGGCCGGGCGGATGACCAGCTTGCCCGGCTTCTGGCTGAAGCTCGCCCTGATTCCGTCGATCTCGACGCTCTGGACCTTCAGATGGCTGAGATCGAGCGAGAACTCCTTCAGGCGCTGCGTGGCCCGGATGTTCAGCACCGCCCGGCCGTCGACGTGGGTGCCTTTGCCCTCGACGTCGAGACGGATGGCATAGTGCCGGACATCGATCCCGGCATTGCCGAAGGTCGGGAAGAAATCGTCGATCGCGTGCGCCGAGCCGTAGGACGCACCGATCAAGAGCGCGGCCGCGGCGGCAGCGTCGCGAAGGCGCGCGAAATGTCGGCCGGAAGCCGGTCGTTGCATGAGGCGTGTCCCCTACGGCGGAAGCACAGGCTCCCGCTTCTAGCTACCAAAAAGAATGGTCGGACGGATGGTTGCTGTCGACCCGCGTTCTGCCCGCGGAAGCTCAGCCGGGGGTGGGCGCGTCCGGGCGCAGCAGGCCGTCCGACTTCAGCTCGGCCCAGAACGAGGCCGGAATGTCGACCTCGAAGATCCGCCGGTTCTCCTCGATCTCCTCCGGCGAGCGGGCGCCGGGGATGAGAGTGGCGACGTTGGGATGGCCGAGCGGGAACTGCAGGGCGGCACTGGCGAGCCTCACCCGATGCCGGCCGCACACGGCCTCGATCCGCCGCACCCGCTCCATGATCTCGGCCGGTGCCGGGGCATAGTTGTAGTAGGCACCCTCGACAGCACCGGTGGCGAGGATGCCGGTATTGTAGGGCCCGCCGATCAGGAGCGAGATGTCCTTCTCGGCGCAGTAGGGCAACAGCGTGTCCAGGGCACCCTGCTCCAGCAGGGTGTAGCGGCCGGCCAGCAGGAAGCAGTTGAAGTCGCCCGCGCGCGCGAAGTCCTCGCAGGCCTGGACCTCGTTGATGCCGGCGCCGATCGCCCGCACCACACGCTCCTCGCGCAGCCGCAGCATGGCGCGGTAGCCGCCGCTCATCACCTCGTTGAAGCGCTGCAGCCGCGCCGCCTCGCTGCCGTGCGTCCAGACGTCGACGTCGTGGATCAGGAGGATGTCGACCCGGTCCATGCCGAGGCGTTGCAGGCTGTCCTCGACCGAGCGCATCACGCCGTCATAGGAGTAGTCGTACACGCCCTCGAACGGCAGGATCTTCTTGAACAGGCCGCCATCGAGCTCCTCGGCGCGCTTGGGCCGCAGCAGGCGGCCGACCTTGGTCGACAGGACGAGGCTGTCGCGCGGCAGCCAGCGCAGCGCCTCGCCGGTCCGATGCTCGGACAGACCGAAGCCGTAGAGCGGTGCTGTATCGAACAGGCGCATCCCGGCATCGTAGGCGGCGCGGACCGTGTCGCGCGCCTGGGCGTCGGAGAACTCCTGGAACAGATTGCCGAGCGGCGCTCCGCCGAAACCGATCGCTGGTACCTCGACGTCCGAATTGCCGAGCTTGCGGCGGTCGGTGACGCGCATCATGGATTCGGGCCTCCCGGGAGCTGGCTGCCGCCCGGGATGGCGAACCACCACCAGCCCGTCAAGCGCCCGGTTGCTCGGGGACGCGCGGATCGATCTCGGCGACGCGAGGCGTGGTCGTCGAGATGTCGACGAACCCGTCCTTGGCCTGTGGCGGGGCGCGCTGCGACATGCGCCACAGGACGAAGGTGGCGAGCGCGGTGGCGACCAGCACCGTGTAGAGGAACAGGCCACGCGGCCCGAGCGCGTCCATGAACGGCGCGGCGATCGTCGGCCCGACCGCGGCGCCGGCGGCCCAGCAGAGCAGGAGGCTGCTGCTCACCCCGACCATCTGGTCGGGCTCGGCGAAGTCCGAGGCATGAGCCATGGCGACCGCATAGAAGGTCAAGGAGGTGCCGCCGAGCAGAAGATAGAGCAGCAGCAGCCACGGGCCGGCGGAGGCGAGAGCGGTGACGACCGAGAGGATCGCCACCGCGACTGCGCAGCCGGCGATCACCAGGCGGCGATCCATCCGGTCGGACATGCGGCCGAGCGGCCACTGGAACAGGAAGCTGCCGAGCTGGAAGGCGGTCAGCAGCCAGACGGTGGTCCGCGCGTCCAGGCCGAGCCGGGTGCCGTAGAGCGGCGTCAGGCCGAGGAACGCGCTGTTCAGCAGGCCGGTGGCGAGACAGCCGGCCACTCCCGCCGGAGCCAGGCGGTAGATCGCCAGCGGCCCGAGATATTCGAGGCGCAGCGGCGGGGGCTGGGGGGTGCGGGTCAGTGCCACCGGCACCAGGGACAGGGTGAAGACCGCGCCCGCGACCTCGAACCAGACCGGCGAGCCGGTGCCGATCTGCGCGAGCAGCATCTGTGCGCCGACGATCGCGACCTTGGTGGCGACGAGATAGAAGGAGAGCACCCCGCCGCGAGCGTGCGAGGGTGCGGCGGCGCTGAGCCAGCCCTCGACGACGGTGAACAGCCCCGCCTGGCAGAAGCCCATCGCCACCCGCAAGACGAACCAGAGCAGCACGAAGTTGCTCAGCGCGAAGATCATGCTGGTCACCGAGCAGACCGCCGCCAGAATCGCGAACGCGCGGATGTGGCCGACCTCGCGGATCAGCCGGGGATTGACGATGCAGCCGACCAGAAAGCCCATGCCGTAGCCGGTGACCACGAGGCCCGTCGCGGTGCCGGAATAGCCGTTGAGCGCGAGGCTGAGCGGCAGGACGACCGAGAGCACGGTGTTGGCGAACTGCAGCAGGGTGATCCCGCCGACGATGCCGGCCGCCGCTCCGTAATGTTTCAGCATGGAGGATCGCGTCCGCCCGCCATTCCGCGCCGCAAGCCGCCTACGCCTCCTCCGCGCCACGGCGCAAGCGGGGATCTCGACCGCCGCGAGCCACGCTGCGATAATCGGTGCCGCGACCGCGGACACTCTTCATCGGGCCGTGCCGGCCCTTATCTTAGCCTCTGGCGCGTGGTCGGGGAGAACGGCATGAGCGGAAGGACGGTCCTGGGCGGCATGATCCTCGGTGGTCTGCTCGGAATCCTGTGGCTGCGGGCGTCGACCGTGTGGGTGTTCCACCTGTTCTGAGCGGCTCGGCCGTTCGCGGGAGTAGCAAGGGCGTGCAGCAGAAGGGATACCAGGCGCCGGGGAGTTCACGCCGGGTCGGCGGGGGACCGGGGACCGGGGGCGTCTCGCCCTGGGCACCCTCGCGCGGCTGGCTCCTGAAGATCTCGGCCGGCCTCTTCGTCTGGCCGCTGTTCCTGGCCCTGGTGCGCGGCAGCTTCCGGGAGGTGCTGGCGTATGTGGTCGCGATCGTCCTGCTCTATGCGGGCGGCAAGCTGGTCGAGCGCGGCAGCCGGGAAGAGGCGCTGAACGAGGGGCGGGTGCTCGCCCAGAGCCCGACGCCGTGGAAGCTGATCGGGTCGCTGGCGGCAGGAGCCGCGGCGGCGGCCGTGAGCTTCGGCTCCGGCGATCCGCTGGCGATGGGTGTGCTCTACGGAGCTCTGGTCGCGGGGGCGTCGGTGCTGACCTACGGCCTCGACCCGCGGGCGGACCGGACCGCCATCGAGGCGGCCGCCACCCGGGCCGGCATCCGCGGCACGGAGGTGATCAGTGCTCTGGACGAGGCGCACCGCAAGGTGCGCGGCATCGAGGATGCCAGCCAGGGCCTGCATTCGCGCGAGCTCAAGGCGCGGCTCGACCGCATCTGCCGGCAGGCCAGGGCCATCCTCGGCCAGCTCGAGCAGGACCCGAAGAACCTGACCCGGGCGCGCCGTTTTCTCGTGACCTATCTCGACGGGACGCGCGACGTCGTCGCGAAGTACGCGGCCCAGCAGCGAGACCTGTCGGACACGGCGCTGGCCGACAACTTCCGCCGCGTGCTGACGACCATCGAGCAGGTCTTCGACGAGCAGGAAGAGGTCCTCAAGCAGGACGACCGCCTGGATCTCGAGGTGCAGATCGAGGTGCTCGAGACCCAGCTCAAGCGCGAAGGCGTGCACTGAGCCGTCGGACGGAAGTTCAGCAACAAAGGAGAGAGGCCGTGGCCGAACAGCCGACCAAGATCGAGGACAGCGCGGTCACTGTGCCGCCCTTGACGACCGAGTCGCTCGCCGGACAGCTTTCGGTCCTCGACCAGGAGCTCGCCGGCGATCTGCAGATCGATCTGGTCGGGCCGGTCGAGCAGCAGGTCGCCCAGGCGATGCGCGAGCTCGACCTGACCGACAGCAACTCGATCATCTTCTTCGGCAGCAAGGCGCAGCAGCAGCTGAGCACCGTCTCCGACACCATGCTGGAGAACGTGCGGACCAAGGACATGGGCCCGGCCGGCAACGCCCTGAACGCCATGGTGGCCAAGCTGCGCGAGATCGACATCGGCGACCTCGACCCGCGCGAGCGGCCGGGCTTTCTGGGCCGGCTGTTCGGCGCGAAAAGCGAGGTCCAGAAGTACCTCGACAAATACGAGGACGTGCGCAGCCAGATCGATACGATCACGACCCAGCTCGAGCAGCACAAGACCAAGATGCTCACCGACATCGTGCGGCTGGACAAGCTGTACGAGGCCAATCTGGAGTATTTCCGCGCCCTCGAGATCTACATCGCCGCCGGCCGCGCCAAGCTCAAGGAGGTCGACGAGCAGGTGATCCCGGCGCTGGCGAAGGAGGTCGAGGGTTCGGACGACGTGATCAAGGCGCAGAAGCTGCGCGATCTGCGCGCCGCGCGCGACGATCTCGAGCGCCGGGTGCACGATCTTCTGCTCACCCGCCAGGTGACCATGCAGGCGCTGCCGTCGATCCGGCTGGTGCAGGAGAACGACAAGTCGCTGGTCACCAAGATCAACAGCACGATCGCCAACACCGTGCCGCTCTGGCGGCAGCAGCTGGCGCAGGCGGTCACCATCTACCGGATGGGCGATGCGGCCGATTCGGTGAAGGCGGCCTCTGACCTCACCAACGAGCTGCTCAAGAACAACGCCGAGAACCTGCAGCGCGCCAACGCCGAGGTGCGCCGGCAGGTCGAGCGCGGCGTGTTCGACATCGAGACCGTGAAGGAGGCCAACGCGCGGCTGGTCGCGACCATCAACGAGAGCCTGCAGATCGCCGACGAGGGCAAGCGCAAGCGGGTCGAGGCCGAGCAGCAGCTGCAGGCGATGGAGGCCGAGCTGCGCAAGACGCTGGCTTCGGCGTCCGCCAGGGCCGGCGGCCGACCCACACCCTGATCAGCGCCATCGGCTCAACGGGCGCGGTTCTTCATTGCCGCAAAGTTCCTCGCCGCTTAAATGTGGGCGATGGACCGCAATGTGGAGCGCCGCATGGCGACCGGTCTGTCGGACACGGTCAGGCTGAGCAGCGGGAACATGGCCCAGTCGTCGTCCATGCCGCCAGCCGACTGGGTCGGCTTCGATCTGGATGCCTGGCTGATCCTGCAGAGAGGCAATCTCGCCGTGGCCGAGGAGGTGCGGGCGCTGGTCGCCGATGCGTTCGGCGAGATCGCGCGTACGCAGTGCCGCTACCTGCGCAGTGCCGCCTGTGGCGCCGGGTCGGCCGCGGGCGCATCCGCCTATTGGGGCCTCACCCTCGACACGGCGGAAGAGGTGATGGGTCATGCGCTCGACGCGCAGCGCGAGATCGGTGGCCTGCTCGCCCGCTGTCTGCGGGTGAACCTCGCGGAACTCACCACCCTGCCGCTCTGAGACCGGCCGCATGATTGACAAGCGGACAGGGCGCCGCCACATGCGCGCGGGCGCGCGGGCCACTCTGGCGGACGAATGAGCACCCTCCTCGACTTTGAGAAGCCGATCCTCGAGCTCGAGGGCAAGGTCAAGGAGCTGCGCTCGCTCGCGGCGGGCAGCGAGCTCGACATCGCCGAGGAGGTGGCGCGGCTCGAGGGTCGCGCCGCGAAGCTCCTGTCGCAGACCTACGCCAAGCTCACCGCCTGGCAGAAAACGCAGGTCGCCCGGCATGCCGACCGGCCGCACTTCTCCGACTACGCCCAGGCCCTGATCGAGGACTTCACGCCGCTCGCGGGCGACCGGCTCTATGCCGAGGATCACGCCATCGTGGGCGGCCTGGGGCGGTTCCGTGGCCTGTCGGTGATGGTCATGGGCCAGGAGAAGGGTGCCGACACCGAGGACCGGGTGCGCCACAATTTCGGCATGGCGCGGCCGGAAGGCTACCGCAAGGCCGTGCGTCTGATGCGGATGGCCGAGCGGTTCCGTCTGCCCGTGCTGACCTTCGTCGACACTCCCGGCGCGCACCCCGGCATCGACGCCGAGGAGCGCGGCCAGGCGGAGGCGATC
>JBFWWD010000041.1:0-29458 GCA_050246385.1 Geminicoccaceae bacterium | reverse complement strand
CCGCCTCGCCACGCCGCAGCACGGCCGGCAGCTCGTCCGGCGCGAGGCCGGCCACGCCGCCGCCGTGAAATCGCGGTGCGGTCGCAAAAACGGAGGCATCCAGCTCTCGCGACCGGGTCGCCTCGAAGCCTGCCACGCCACCCTCGTGGAAGAAACTGGCGAGCAGGCTGCCGGCGCTCGCCAACAGACCGCCGCTGCCAGCGGCGCCGCCCGCCGTGCCGTCCCCGCTGCCGAGCAGCGCCCCCGCGAGCGGCGCGGTGATCGCCTGGCGCACGGCCAAGCGGGTGAGATCCGCCAGGATGCTCTCGGTCAGCGCGCCGAACTCGACCTTGCCGGTGGTGGCGAACGAGACCAGGGCGTCCTCCATGGTGGCGAACGCCTGGGTGGTCGCGGCCTCGGCCGCCGACGCCGCGTCGGTCGCTGCGTCGACGTAGTCCTGCAGCGAGCGGCGCACGCCGTCCTGCCAGTCGCGGCTCTGCCGCAGGAGCCGGTCCTGCGCCCCCGCCAGCGCACCCTCGGCATCGCCGAGCGCCCGGTTGTAGGTCTCCTGGTCGATGGCTCCGGCCTGGAGCAGCCCGTTTAGCCGCGCGACGCTGGCGGCGTAATCCTCGGTCGGGCTGCGTGTCGCCTCCACCACGCGTAGACCTTCGTCCCGGACCCGCTGCTCCTCGCGCAGCGCCTCGGCCGCGGCCTCGTGCGCCGCCTTCTCCTGGTAGAGGGCGTCGGCCAGCCGCTTGACCTCGGCCCGCTGCGTCGAGGTGGCGCCCTCGGACAGCCGCGACAGCGCCTGGTCGACGAAGCGCTGGCGCTCGTCGCCGAAGCTGACCAGATCGCGGGTCAGGTTCTCGATCACCCGCCGGTTCGCGGCACCGGCGCGCGACGCCACCTCCAGAGCGGGCCGCTCGATCGCGGCGATCTGCCGGCGGGCGATCGTCTCCGCCTGGACGATCGCGGCGTCGATGTCGCCCTGGTTGCTGCCGTCCGGCGCGCGCAGAGCGGTCAGCTTGCGCCTGGTCTCCTCGAGCTCGCGGTTGACCCGTGCTACCCGCTCGCCGGGCCCGGTGGCCAGCTGCTCGAGCTGCCGGTCGAGCTCGCGACGCTGGGTGGCCACCTGCTCGGCCAGCCGCTCCGCCTCGGCGGCACGCTGTCCCGCCGCGGCCGCCCGCTGCTCCCCGGCGAAGCTGTCCGCCGCGCCACGCGCCTGATCGAGCAGGTTCTCGACCTCCTGGCGCAGGGCCGCGACCTTGGCCTCCTGCTCGGCCAGGAACTGGCGCTGGCCGATCAAGGGCGTGCCCGGACCGCCGGCCTTCAGGCGTGCCAGCTCGTCCTCGGCCGCGAGCAGCTCGCGGTTGGCGGCCACGATCCGTTCCGCGATCGGCTGCTCGTCGAAGAATGTCGTCAGCCCTTCCATCGCGCGCGACAGCAAGCCCAGGGCACCCTCGGCCGCGCCTGAGACCGCCGGCGTCTGCCCGATGGCCTCGAGCAGGTTGCCCCAGGCGTCGGCGAGCCGGTTGGCAGCGCCTGTGAGCCCGCCCGCCTCGGCCGCGCCGGCGCCGCCGACCTGCTGCTCCAGGGCGTCGAGGATCACCTTCTGCGCCTGCGCGGTCTGCCCGGTCTCGATGAGCGACGCGATCAGCTCGCGCTGCGAGGCGGTGAACGACACCCCCACCCGGCGCAGGGCGGTGATCCCCTGGACGGGCTCCTCCAGCGCCTTGCCGAGCTGGGTCGCCGAGGCGCTCAGGTCCTGGCCGAACACGGCCGAGAGGTCCTGCGCCAGGGTGAGCGCACGGGTGAAGGTCTCACCGGCGACCGAGCGGAAGGTGGCGAGCACGGAGGCCGCGTCCTGGACGCTCTCGGCGGTGGCGAGCGTGGTTCGCTCCAGCCCATCGGCGAACCCGGTGATCTCGCGCGCGGTCAGGCCCGAGGCCTGGCCGGTGGCGCGCAGCACGGCCTCCAGCCGGCGGTACGACTGGTCGGCCTGTGCCGCCTCCTGCAGCCCGCGGGTGAGCACGAGCCCGACCCCGGCCAGCGCCGCCCCGGCGGCGAGCCCGGCAGGACCCAGGGCGGTGAGTGCCGCTCCCAGCGGTCCGAGCCTTCCCGCCAGGCCCTGCAGCGAGCCGCGCACCTCGCCGGCAGCGCCGTCAAGGGCCAGGAGCGCTCGCGAGGCGGGGCGGGCGGCGGTCTCGATCCGCCGCAGCGCGCGGTCGCCGACCTCGCCGACGTCCTTCAGCTCCGCCTTGACCTTGCCGCCGTCGACGACGGCGAGGCGGATGGCCAGCGCGCGGTCAGCCATTGGACGGCGGCTCCAGCCCGGCCCGGCGCTCGCAGGCCTGCACCCGGTCGGCCAGGCGCTCGATATTGTGCTCGAACAAAGTGAGCCTGGCGTCCACCGCCACCAGCGAGCGCATGGCCGTGCTCAGCTCGGCAATGGCGGCGGTGTTGTGGTCGATGTCGTTGCGCATGTCGGCACCAAGCCAGACCAGGCTTGCGGCCATCACCACGAGCGCCAGAAGGTCGATCCGGATAGTCGGATCGAAGCGCAGACGTGGCCCATGCCGCCCATCGCCGGGAGCGTCCTGATCCATCGGTCGTGGTCCCGCGCCGGCAGGGTGGTAGAGGGTCAGCTGTGGTGGTTGAAGCGGTCGTGGAGCGCACGGATCAGCCCGGCCTCGGCCGCGGGCAGCAGTTCGGCCAGGGCGATCGGGCCGTAGCCGAGATGCGAGCCCAGGATTATTGCAGCCTGCAGGTCGAGGCCGATGACGATGCCACCCGCGGCGATGCGCAGCTGGCCGGCGCAGCGCAGCAGCGTGTCCCAGGCGGCCCAGCCGGCATCGGTCGCCGGCTCGTGCGCGAGGTAGGGGCAGAGCTCGCCACCTGCACCAAGGCGCCCCTCGGCGCACTGCCGCTTGTGCGCCGCACAGCCACGGCAGTAGGCGGCCCCGCCGCCGAAGTGCCAGCCGGCCAGCGCGGTCAGGCGTTTTTTTCCGCGTCCAGCAGCAGCGCCGGGCCGAGGTAGAGCCGCTCGAACGCCTCGGCGATCGGCCACAGGTCGAGCAGCGCGTCGATGCCCTCGGGCGTCACGGCGGTAGGCTCGCCAGCTGCATCGCCCACACCCTCCCAGGCCTCGATCGCGAGCCGCCCCAAGTTCTTGAGGAAGCTGGCGGTCCGATCACCCAACGCCTGCGAAGCATCGGGTACGTCCGGGTCCCGCCGCTGTGCGGCCCGGGCGGCCATGACCAGCGCGGTGGTGCACGGAAGGACCTGCACCCGCACACCATGGCCGAGGTCGAGCCAGTGCGGCAGGCACTTGAGATCGAGGCGGATCATCGATGGCCTCAGGCGTAGTTGGCGACGTCGTTGAGCAGGCTGGCGCGCAGCATCGTTCCGGCCGTGTCGTCGAAGGCGGCGCGCCAGTCGAAGCTGGCTTCGACCCCGCCGGGACCCGACACGCTGTATTTGGGCTTGGGCAGGAAGACGCGGAACAGCTCGAGCTTCAGCTCCCAGCCCTCGACCATCGAGAAACCGTAGTCGAAGGCGACCGGCTCGCCGTCGCTCGCCTCGCTCACCAGCGTCTGGCCGTCGAAGCGGACGGTGAGCTGGCCCTGAGCCGAGGCGAAGGTGGGGTCGGCTGCCTGGATCCTGCCGTCCTCGCGGATCACCCGCACCCGCTCCAGGTTGTTGGAGAAGGTGAGATTGCCGCCGGTGACTCCGGCGAGTGGCGATCCGCCGCGGCGGATGAAGCCGCGGCCCTGGCTGAAGCGCTTGAGCGCGAAGCGGTCGGGCGTCGCATCGGCAGTAGCGCTCGCCGTCTCCTCGCCCTGGGCTACCAGCTGCAGCCTGGCATTGGCCGGGCCCTCCTGGCCCATCTCGAACGACAGGCTCTCGACTACCGTGCCGAGGTGACGGAAGAACACGGGCGTCACCAGTTGTGGGTGGCCGATCTCGATCGTGTGGCTCGGGATCTCGTCGCCGCCGCTGTCCCAGACGTGGCGATGGCCGCCGCCACGCAGCGTCGGCGCGGAGACCGTGCCATTGCTGCCGGCCGAGGCGGCGAGCGAGAAGGCGTTTCCGGCGGGACCCGACGTGTCGTGGGTGATCGTGAGCGTCGTGCCGCCGCTGGTGCCGTAGGTGGCCGCCGCAACCTGCGGGTTGGCGCTGCCGTTCAGGGCGGCGGCGGCGTTCGTCAGGGTCACCGCGAGCGTGCCGCCGATCTCAATCTGGTTGCCGCTCGGCGTGCCGGCGACGAAGCTCCAGGTGACGCCGTTGATGGTGATCGTGCTGTTGCCCGCCGGCTGGGCGGCGAAGGCGATGCTCCCGCTGGCGGCGGCCGGGCTGGTGGTCGGATCGCCGAACAACGCCGTCAGCCAGAACCCCGTCCCGCGCAGGTCGAGGGGAATCTCGATCTGACCCTCGTCGGTGACCAGGCCGCGGTAGGGGTCCTGGCTGTCGCGGCCGCGGCCGAGCAAGGGGTCTTCGCCCAGAGGCTGGCTGGACGACAGGTCGGTCGACTTGAAGTCGAGGCTGCGCCAGCCGCTCGCCGGCAGGACGCCGTAGCCGGTCTCGCGCGCGGCCAGGAGCGTGGCGTCGGCGCCGTAGGCGCGCACCTTGGGCATGCGGGTCTCCGGGGATGGAGGATCAGGCGGCGAGCGGGTCGCTCGCCAGGTACTCGACGGTGAGGGTCAGCCGGGCGGTCAGAATCGGCGCAGCGCCGTCGATCGCGAGCGTGCCGGTCTCCGGCGGCCCGAGACGGAGGTTCTCGGCTAGCCCGCCCAGCGAGGCGTCGGGAGCCAATGCAGCGGCGACATCCTCGATGAGCGCATCGAGGATCGCTTCGCCGCTGCCATCAGCTGCGCGCGTGACCAGCACCTCGAGCTCGACGCGGTGGCTGTAGAACTCGGTGCGCGGGTTGAGGGTGATATCGGGCTCACCCGGGTCGCCATCGCGCAGGACCATCAGTCCCTCGGCCGGCACACGCTCGGGCAGTGCCTCGTTACGGCGGATCGTGGCCGAGAGACTCGCCGCCAAGCGACCGTGCAGCGCCGATAGTATTTGTTCACGGGGTGAAGGCATTGCACCGATACTTTTCCCTGTCACGAGACGGTGCCCGGAACCACGGGCCGCAAGCTTCGAAATGGGCGGGCTAGCGGACTGCACACCCCATTTATCATTCAGATCCTATTATATCTCTTCATGTAGGATCAACAGATGAATCACGATTGACATCGTGCGCAAATCGCCTCAAAGCTTAATCGTCGCCGCATTTACTTGGGGAATTTGTGCTATGGTTATGAAGTCAAAGGACGTAGTGGAAATAGAGAATTCCGAAGAAGACCTAGATCAGGTGCTGCGCGACGCCGTGTTCGGGCCCGAGCTCCGCGCGGCTCTTCGCGCCGTTCTCAACGAGCTCCAAGATCACCCGCTGAACGCGGGCCGTGGCAAAGCGGCTGTGCTCGTGCCGGGGACAAACGTCCATTTTCGACTGGCTCCAACGCTCTACACGGCATTCACCGCAGTACTTGGCGTTGCGGTCACTCTCGGGACGGTGCCGGTCAACCCTGTTCTCGCCGGGGCTGCGGCAACGCTGACAATGGCGAACGTCATCAAGGATATCGGCGGCCTCTTCAATCGCTTGAACGCACAAGAGGCTGCGGTGGTAGGCGCGCTTGCCGAAGCCATCGAACGGCGGCGTCAAACCGATCCGAAGGCAAGGGACGCCACTGCAGCTCAAGTCGAGTCGGTGTTTCGCGAGCGCAAGCAAGCACCGCCCGCCGTCCCTGGTACCCTGCAAAAACTAATGCAGGGCGACAATGCCGTCCTGAAGACCGAGGCACGCAACAACGACATTTTCTACTCGATCGCTTTTTGAGGAGTCGGATTGATGGCTGACGATCCTGCGCACGATCTGCCAAGCCTAATTGCGAGCGTGCCTCGGGATCCGGCAGGCCTGGACCGCCGAACCAGCGAGGCGCTGCACCGCAAGCCATTCCCTGTACCGGGGATCGTTCATGAATGGGAGCTTACCAATCTCCTTGGCCGAAAGGGCATCGGAAACCTCAACTATGCTTTCCAGCTGCCGGCCTACCACCGGCTCAGGGTCGTCGACGGCGACATCTACGGCGCCATTGCGAAGCTCCTTCGTCATTTCGCCTCGCCGGAATCGCCTGATGGATTCTTGCGCCTAGTCGAACCCGATCGGGCCCTCCGCATTGCCGCCGGCCCCAGCACAGCTCTCGGTCAACTGGACCTCTCGACTGGCAGCCATGCCGCCTATCTTGAGGCGCTCGGTGTGACCGATGGGCAAGGCAAGCCGACGACCGGCGGAATCGACGGAAGCGGCGTGACCGTGCTGGTCGTCGACAGCGGCTCAGACGCAAACGAACTCCGCAATCCGAGCTTGGACTTCAGAGATCTAGTCGACGATCCGCCTGCGTCCGCCGTAGACAACTCCGGCCACGGCACCGCGATGATCAAGCTGATTCGTGCCGTCGCGCCGCAGGCGCGCATCTGTGCCGTGCGCGTGTTCGACACGGGAAGTCCCGAACTGTCCAACGTCATGGCCGGCATCATCGCGGGGCTGGCCGAGTTCAATCCGGACGTGGTCTCCTTGAGTTTGGGTTTTCCGGACTTGAAGTCCCCCTGCACCATCTGCGGTTCGCACGCAGGCAATCGTTCGACCATGTTCCAGAATTTGTTCACTTTTATCGAGAGGCTTGCGAACGCAGGCGGCAATCCAGACCCGGTGATCGTCGCGGCAACGGGTAATGATCACCCGAACATAGGCATGTACTTCCCCGCCGCTTATACTAACGACTCGATTTTGGGAGTCGGTGCAATCACGAGTGGAAAGCAACGCTCGACGTTCAGCAATTTCGACAAAAGCTCTGGTTTCTTTACGGTGCTCCCAGGTGGTGACTGGGACTACCATCAGAACAAGCAGGCCGAGTGGGTCGCTGAGGGCAAGGATGCTTCCGGCAACGTGACTTCCTATTGTGTTGGCACGTCGCCCGCGGCCGCCTATGCCGCCGGGCTCATGGCGCTCTATCGACAGCAGATCCCGCGTCGCGGCGGATCCAGCGCGACCAGCGGCGGTGCCCCTCAGTCGGCGGCTGGCGGCGCTGCTAACTTGGTCGATGAGGCTTCCAGGCAATGCGTTACCCTCGACCTCAGTCCAAAGCACTTGCCACTAGAGCATGGCGCTGGCCGCTTGGTCTTCAAGACACTGACTGCTGGCCCGCGCGGGGGGCCGTAGGATCGGCTGTTCTTGATCCCACTTGGCGTAGGTGGGCCCTGCAAAGTCTTAACCGAACGGCCGTGGCGCACGCCCTGGTGGCCGAGGGCCTTCGGCTTCGCCATCATCGCGCGACGCAGCACTGCGCGCGAAGCCGCCGATGTCAAGTGATCAGCCGTCCACGATGAAGGTCAACCGCGCCCCTTGTGGGCCGCGGTGGTGGCCGAACGACTGGTCTTCGATGCCGAGGAGGCGCTGACAGTTGGGCGCGCGGTGGCCCGGTGAAACGCCCACAGCAAGGGACTGGCGTTGGGGCTGTTCACCCCAGCACCGCGCGAGGCTAAGAAGCGACGGGCGGCGCTGCAGCCCGCCGAGCGGCTCAAGGTCGACCTTTTGGGCCGGGCCGTGCTGGTGGTGCAGACACCCGAAGCCCTTCGGGCCTTGAGTAGGAACAAGCCGATCGATCCGGCGAGCGTCGAGCGCTACCGCGGGCAGGCTCGGTGCCAGCCTCAACGTCGTGCGCGAGGCGATGGCAGCGCATGCGGACTTGCTGCCGCCCGCGGAGTTGGCGGCGCGGGCTTGCGAGCTTCATGTGGCGTTCCGCCCGAGTGTGCCGACCGGCGAGCGCGGCTGGGGCGCTGCCGGCTTGCTCGACCTCGAGGCGATCCGCAACGCCGCCGGCGGAGCGGCGGCGGACGGCTAGCGCCGCTCACCCGGACAGGCCGCGAGGGTCAATGCCGGCAGCCTCGCGACCCATTTGCGCCCAGCCGCCTCGACGTCCAGCCGCTTCTTGAGCGTGACCTGCGGCACCAGGACGAAGATCGGCACCGTCGTCCGCCCGGCGAGCGGGGTGAAGCCGGCCTCGCCCCGCCGGCCCTCGTTGCGGGCGGCACGGCCGCGGCCGGTGAGGCGGACGTTGTCGGCGACCAGCAAGGAGGGTGCCCTGCTTCGATAGACGAACCGCAACCGCAGGCCGGTGCGCCGCTCCCAGCTTCCGGGCGTGATCCGCTTGCGGCCGTCGCCGACGCGGCCCGCCGCCTCAGTCGGGATCGCCAGGAACAGGCCTCCCCGCGAGCGGATCAGCGCGCCGTAGGCGAAGGCCCGCACGATCCTGGGCGCCTTGCTCCAGACCAGCCCGGCCGGGGTCAGGCTGGTGCCGGCCCGCGGATAGGTCGCACTGCGCCAGCTCCGGGCCAGACGCTCGCCCAGGCCGGCGCCTGTGACCTGGCCACGCAGCTCGGCCTTGAGGCCGTCGGTAGCCCGCCGCACGCCGGTGGTGACCCCGCGCTCGGCCTCCTTCAGCTCGGCTGCCAGCAGCTGGCGCAGATCACCCTGCAGGGCGGCGGTGAGTCTCACGCCGGCCGTGCCTCGACGGTCCAGACCAGCTGCTCGGCGTCGGCCAACGGCTCGCCCTGGACCAGCAGCCGCTCGCCGTCGACCTCGAAGCTGTCGCCCGCGGCAGGCGATGGCACCTCGCTGCGGCGCACCTCGAGCATCGACGTCCCGCTGGCGATCCTGGTCTCGCCGAAGCTGCCGACACGGTCGGGGCGGGCGAGGACGACCCGGACCGGAACGCCGGCGCCTGTATCGCCCGGCCGGTAGAGCGCGTCGCGGCCCAGCACCGGGTCGGTCAGCAGCAGGTCGACCGCAGCGGCGAGGACCTCTCCGTCCACTCAGTTGCTGCTGTGCAGGCGGACGGCGAGGCGCGGGCGCTTGTTGACCGGCAGGATCGAGGCCTCGGTCTTGACGTCGATCGCACTGCCGTCGAGACGGGCCAGCTGGCGAGCGTACATCGGCAGGCCCACCGTGTTGACGGTCTCGATCAGGTTGGCCGGCGCCCCGTAGGTGACGAAGGTGTCGAGGGTACCCAGCGGGAAGGCGACCGCCTCGCCGGCCGGCACCAGGGTCTCGGTCGTGCCCGTCGAGAGGGTGACGGTGGCGTTGTACTCCTCGAACACGATGCCGGCGAACGGGAAGCGGCGGCGGGTATCCTCGCGCAACGGCTGGGCACCGGTCGAGGAGAAGTACTTGTAGGCCTCCTCGACCTTGGCGTGGCCGATCAGCTTGTCGAACAGCTCGGGGCTGGTCAGCGCCAGCACCCCGGTCATGGTCTCGCCCTTGAGCTCGGTCTCGAGCTTGCGCAGGACCTCGCGGATCTTGGCCTGGACGTTGGTGCCGGCGGTGCCGAGGACCAGGTCGACCACCTGCTGGCTCAAGCCGAACTCGGTCAGGTAGTTGTAGAGCGTGGTGCCCGCACCATCCTTGACGATGCCGCGCAGCGCGTTGACCTCCATATATTCGCGGGTCTGGGCATGCTTGACCCGCATCCGGGTGAGCTTGCGCTCCATGATCGTGGCCAGCGGGTCGGCGGCGTCGGCAACGCCGAAGCCGCGCACGCCCTGGATGTCCTGCGGGGTGACGACGTCGTCGTGCGGGATCCAGGGGACCGTGAAGGAGCGCATCGCCCGCACGTCGCGGTTGGCGACGGTGGGCGGGCCGCCGAGCGGCACGGTCGGCAGCAGGTTGAGGACGCCTTCCGCCTGCTCGATCACCACGCTGCGCTGGGTCACGCCCTCGTAGCGGAACAGGCCGAGCTGGCCGAGGCGGGTGTAGACGTTGGGCAAGAGGTTGATGGCCTGGGTCATCTCGGCCAGGCCGTAGCCGCCGGCGTCGAACGGGTTGAGCATCACGGTCATGGGTCGGGCGTCCGGGTGAGGAGTGAGGTGGCTCAGGCGGTCTCGCGCGGGACGATCCCGGCGGCGGCGAGCTGCGCGTGCTTGGCCGTCTTCTCGGCCGGCTGGTCGACGGTGGCATCGAAGACCAGGGCGGCCTTGCTAACGATCGCGGGTCCGCGGGCGGCCACGAGCCCGGTCTGGTCGGCGGCGGTGGCGTCGACCGGCTGGAGCAGGACCGCGATTGCGGTCTCCGCACCCTCGTCGCCGGTGACGGTGGCGGCGGGCGAAAGGCGGTACTTGCCGCTTACGGTAATCTTCCCGAGCACGGCACCCAGTGGGTAGCTGGCGCCGCTCTTGAGGGTGACGGTCTCGCGGTTGTAGGCAGCACTCAGCTCATACTTGAGCAGGTCGCCGAGCGTCGGCGACTGGGTCAGGACCGGCATGCCGGCTCTCCTTGGTGGGTCGGGTCAGACGGCAGCGGCAGCGCGCTCGCGGGCGCGGCGGACGATCGGGCTGTCGCCGGCGGCTGGAGCTGCCGCCGGTGCGAGGGCGACGAGGCTGCTGGCCTCGGCGCGGGCGGCCAGCTGGTCGAGCACCGCACGGCGCAGGGCCTCGGGGCGGATGCCGCGGGCCATGGCGTCAGCAGCGTCGACCGCCACCCCCAGCCGCTGCGCCTGCGCCCCGATCGCCAGCAGCTCGGCCAGCTCGGCGCGCAGCCGGGTCTCGACCTCGGCGGCGGGTGCCGTCAGAGGCGGATTGGGGATGGCCGTAGGAGTGACTGGCGGCAATTCCGACTCTTGGGTGACGGTCTCGTCGGGAAGCGGCTCGACTGGTGTCGTGGTCATCGTGACCTCATGGTGTCGGGTGGGATGACGCGCTGTTGCTGCGCGCGGGTTGCTGAGACTTGGCCGCTTTGGCTGGATCGAGCGGGTGAGCTCGACCAGCGCGATGGCTGTGATGCCGACCGCGTCGGCGAGGCCGAGCTCGACGGCGCGGGCGCCGCGATAGACCGCAGCCTCGCTGGCGCGCACCGCCTCGGGCGACAGCTGGCGATTGCGCGCGACCACGCTCACCAGCTGCTCGTAGAGCCCGTCGACATCGGCCTGGATCTCCATCCGGGCACGATCCGAGAGCGGCTCGTGCGGGTTGCCGTCGACCTTGCGGGCACCGGCGTGGACGAAGCTCCAGCGATGGCCGGCCTGGGCGTCGGCGCCGCTCTCGTCGAGATGCGCCGCGACCACGCCGATGGAGCCGATCTCGCCGGTGCGGGTGACCAAGAGCCGGTCGGCAGTGCTGGCGATGGCGTAGGCGGCCGACAGCGCGCTCTCGCTCGCCACCGCCCAGAGCGGCTTGCCCGACGCCGCCTTCGCCTCGCGGATGTTCTCGACCAGATCGAACAGCCCGCCGACCTCGCCGCCGAGCGAGTCGACCTCCAGGAGCACGGCCCGGATCGCGGGATCCGCCATGGCCTCGGTGATCCCGGCGCCCAGCTCCGCGTAGCTGGTGAGCCCGCTCGCGGCGTCGAGCCAGCCGGAGCGCGCCACCAGCGTGCCGACCACCGGCACCACGGCGACGCCCTCGGGCGTGACCACGAGCTCCCGTACCGCAGGTGCGGGCTGCTCCAACGGCAGCAGGGCGCCGGTGCCGAGCAGGCGCGGCCCGAGGGTGGCAAGGATCACGTCGAGCTTCGGGCGGGCGAGCAGGAGTGGCGTCCCGAGCAGGCGGGAGGCCAGATGCGGCAGGTCGGGCATGGCGCTCAGCTCGTGACGGGTAATGCTTCGGCATCGTCGCTCGACGGGGCCGGATCGGGTGCCGCTGGCGTGCGGGCGAACGACAGCCCCAGCTGGCGCTCGCGGGTCTTGTCGGCGGCGATCTCGGCGTCGACCTGCTCGGCGTCGAAGCCGCGCTCGGCGATCGCCTGGCTGCGGCTCTTCAGGCCAGCCTCGATCTGCTCCACCTCGGCCCGCGCGTCCTTCTGCGGATCGACCCACTCGAACCGCGGCGGCAGCCAGGAGCAGGCCTGGTGCTCACGCCGGCGCTGCTCGTAGCCGGGCAGCTCGAGCGCTCCCGCGAGCACGGCGGTGTCCAGCCAGCGGGCCCAGACCCGCCGGCACAGCTGGTGGACCATGACCGCGTGCTGCCAAGCCTCGACCCGGCGGCGGAACTCCAGCAGCGCCAGGCGCGAGTTGGAGTAGTTGGCCTTGAGCATGTCGTTGGAGAGGTAGGCATAAGGCAGGCCCAGGGCGGCCGAGACCTGGAGCAAGGTGCGGTACTGGAACGGCTCGTAGGTCTGGCCGCTGTCGGCTGGGCTCGAGGTCTGCACCTCCTCGCCCGGCTCCAGCAGCACGATCTGGCCGGGCTGCAGGTCCATGGTCCGCTGGCCGGCCTCCTCGCCCTCGGCGGTATCGAACGGCGCCTCGGGTGCGGGTGTGGTGACGAACAGCGCGTGCATCGCCGCCACCTTCTTCCGGTCGAGCTCGGCGTCATCGTACTGGTCGAGCAGGAACAGCTTGACGATCCCGGCGGCGAAGCGCGAGACGCCACGCAGCTGGCCGGCGTCGACCGGGTCCAGGACGTGCAGGACCTCGCCCGCCGGCACCCGCACGCTCTCGCCGGCGAGACCGGGGTCGGTGATGTCGCCCGGATGGCGGCGCAGGAAGTGGTAGGCCACGCGCCGGCCGATCCGGTCGAGCTCGATCCCCTGGCGGATCGTGTTGCCGTTGGGCAGCACCTCCGTCCGGGTCAGCGGCAGCATCTCCGCCGGGATCATCTGCAGCTGCATGGGCACGACGAGCCCGTCCTCGGGCCGGCGTGGGCGGAAGCGGAAGAACACCTCGCCGGCCATGAACAGCTCGCGCGCGGCGCGCCGCTGCTGGCCGTAGAAATCGGTCAGCCCCTCGGCGTCGCTGTCGTCGGTCCATTGCAGCCAGAGCCGCTGCACCGCGGCCTTGAGCGCTGCGTCCACGATCAGCGAGGAGGGCTTGATCCCGGCCCCGACCACGTTGCCGGCCCAGCTCTCGATCGCGTTGGCGGCGTAGCCGTTGTTGCGCACCAGCCAGCGGGCGCGGGCGGTGATGTCGGACCCGGCGGCGGCGACCAGGGTGTTGAGATGCGCCCGGCTCGGCTGGAAGTGCTTGAGGCGCCGACCGGCCTGGCCCGCCTCGAACCCGCCGACCAGCGCTCCCACCCGACGGCGCCAGTGCTGCAACCTGGCGAGCATCACAGGCCCTTGGCGGCGGAGGTGAGCACCAGGCGCCGGCGACGCCCGGATGCCAGTACGGCGAGCCTGCGGTCGAGATCGGCCAAGGCGGCCGCCATCTCGGCGTCGCCGGCGTAGGTCACGCGCTTCTCGCCGTACTCCACCGTGCGGACGCCGCGGTAGCGCGTAGCCAGCAACGCCTCGCGCATCGCCTCGAGCTGCTCGGCGGTCATGCTCCGTCGCCCGTCATGGTTTGCCCGGGGTTCGATCGCTAAGGTGCTGTGGCAGGTCCGGAGCCAAGAGCCCTGCGCCTTGATGCAGCCACGAGGGGGAACATGCCGGCAGGGAACTTGGCACTGCTGATCGCCGCCGCCTTCACCGGCGCCGCGATCTACATCACCCTTGTCGAACAGCCGGCGCGGCTGCGTCTCGACCCCGTCGCCCTCTTGACCCAGTGGCAGCCGAGCTACCGGCGCGGCTTTGCCATGCAGGCGAGCCTTGCGGTCTTCGGCGGTGTGCTCGGCATCATCGCCTTCATGGGGTCGGGTGACTGGCGCTGCCTGGTCGGGGCGCTCATGATCCTGGCCAATTGGCCGTTCACCCTGTTCGTGATCATGCCTACCAACCGGACGCTCATGGCGATGACCGCCGGACAGGCCGATGAGCAGGTACGATCGCTAGTGCAGCATTGGGGACATCTTCACGCCGTCCGCAGCGGTCTTGGCGCTTTGGCGACCCTGGCCTTTCTGTGGGCTTCGCTTCAAGCAAGATAGCTGGAACGGAACACACGGTGGCCGCGCCGCGGCTGGCGCTGCAGGCGCCCGGCCAGCGGTGTCGCCGAGGTAGGTGACCCGGCAACCGGCTCGCAGGGTTCGCTCTCGCCTGTTGGCGACGCCGCACCGAGCTGCTTCTCCAGCTCCGCCCACTTGGTGTCACTCCAGCGGTCGGCACCGGCGATCCACGCCGCGGCCCTGGCGTACACCCGGCAGTCCAGCGCCTCGTTGCGCTCGCGGAGCTTCTGCCATTCGAGCCGGCTGAACCCGCGCCGGGTCTTGACCGTCACCAGCTGCTCGGCGACCAGCTGCCGAATCCACTCGGCGTCGGTGCCCTGCGGCAGGTGCAGGTAGCCGGCGCGGAAGTCGGCGCCGGCCGCGATCGCCTCGTCGGTCGGCCGGTCGTGGCGCAGAAAGCGGTAGGTCTCGCTCTTGAAGGTGGCGACCGCCACGGTCCACAGGCGCGCCCCGCGCCGGATCCGCTTGCCGCCCTCGCTGGCATCGACATAGGTCGGCCCCACGATCGGAGCCGTGCGGTTGAAGCCGTCGACGCCCTTGAGCGGCACCACCTGGCCGGCGCCGTGCCGCCGCGCCCAGGCGTAGACCGCCGGCGCCTCGTAGCCGGTGTCGATGCCCAGCCGGGCGAGACCAAGGCGGGCACCAGATGCGTGCGGCCAGGTCGAGCCCAAGAACCTGTCGAGTTCCGTCCACGCCTCGGCGGCACCGGGGCCGCCCTCGATGACGGTGTGATCGACCAGCCAGCTCTCCAGCCCGCGGCCCCAGGCCCAGACGCTGACTTCGATCCGATCCTTCTGCACGTCCGCCCCGGCGGTCAGGAACAGCCCGCCCACCGGTACCGTGCCGCGGCGACAGGTCTCCTCGCGCCGCTCGTACAGCCGCTGCCAGTCGGGAGCCTCGCCGCTCTCTACCCAGGTCTCGCCGAGCACGCTGTTCTTGAAGCTGCGCTTGGCCTCGTCCGAGTTCTGCGCCGCCACCCAGTCGCGCGCGATCCGCTCCCAGGAGAGCCAGCCCACCGGCGAGTAGAGGCTCGAGACGTGGAAACCGACCGTGAGGGGGTCGAGCGAGGTTGCGGTCGGCCGCCACGCGCCGTTGCCCAGCATGGCCGTCTTGTGCCGCTCCTCGATCCGCTGCTCGCACGCCTCGCAGAGATAGGCCGCAGTCTCGGGCTTGCCCTCGTCCCAGCGCAGCCGCTCGAACCTCAGCCACTGCATCGCCCCGCAATGCGGGCACGGCACGAAGAACCGGCGCTGATCGCTGGCCTCGTATTCGCGCTCGATCCGCGACAGGCCCTGGATGGTCGGGGTCGAGCCCAAGAGCACCTTGCGCCGCCAGGCGAAAGTCCGGGTTCGCGCCTCGGCGAGCGCCACCGGGTCGCCCTCCTCGTCCGCACTTGCCGGGTAGGCGTCGACCTCGTCCAGGAACAGGTAGCGCGCCGGCATCGAGCGCAGGCCGACGGCACTGTTGGCCCCGGTCAGCACCAGGATCCCGCCGGGGAATTCCTTGCTCAGCACCGTGTTGCCGCTGTCGCGGGCGCGGGCGGGCGCCACCTTCTCCCGCAGCGCCGGGCTGTCCTCGATCAGCGGATCGACCCGCTGCTGGCTGAACCGCTTGGCCAGCTCGACCGTCGGCTGCACCGCCAGGGCCGGGCCCGGCGCGTGGTGGACGATGAAGCCCAGCCAGTTGTTGCCGCACTCCGTAAAGCCGACCTGGGCCCCCTTCATCACCACCACCCGCTGGCAGGGGTGCGACGGCGACAGGCAGTCCATGATCTCCTTCAGGTACGGCGTGCGCGCCGTGCGCCACGGGCCGGCCTCGTTGGCACCACGCGGCGAGAGCACCCGGTGCCGGTCGGCCCAGGCTGAGACCGTGAGCGCCGGGTCCGGCCGCAGCCCGTCGCCCCAGGCCTGGGCGAGGTCCTGGGCACCGTCGAAGCTGGTGTCGAGCACGTCACCTCAAGTCCAGCCGCGGCTCGGCCAGCTGCTCCAGCTGCTCGCGCAAGCTCCGCTCGAGCACGGTCTGCATGGCATGCGCCTCGACACCCAGCTCGGCCGCCAGCGTCGCCGCGATCCGCGCTGGCCACTGCAGCCAGGCGTCGCGCTCGGCCCGAGCGAGGCGGAACACGAGTGCGGTGGTCCGCGCCCGGTCGACCAGCTCGCCCTTGAGCCGGCCCAGCCGCAGCTTGCGCTCCTGCGCCTTCAGGACCTCGTTGGCGGTCCGCGCCTGCAGGAAGGTCATCCCGCCGGCCGGTACGCTCTCGCCGTGGCCGCGCAGCGTCTCGCGCACTGCACCGACCGCGGCCTCCGGCACCGGTCTCAGGCCCGGGGACGGTGCCCGCTGCTGGCTGGCGTCCGTGTTGGCCTGCCACGCGGCCTTGACCCGATCGACCTCCCAGCTGCCGTCGCCGGCGCGCCGGATCCGCCCTGCCTTCTCGGCCTTGCGGACCGCCGTCTCGCTCACCCCCAGCGCACGGGCAAGCGCGCGATTGCTGCCGGTCCGCATGAGCAAAGCCGTTCCAGGTCAAGCACTTAATCCGCATAGTCGATCGAAGTTCGACTGGATAAGCCGGCTAATCGAAGCATTCATGCGCCCACCAGACGAGCGGTGGAGTGACGGCGATGAACACGCGGCAGAGGATCGAGGCCAAGGCCAAGTCGAACCGGGAGAACGCGCTCGACGCCTTCATGGCGAGGAAGGCGGAGATCGACGCGATGCTGGCACGACTCACCGCGCTGAGCGCTGACCACTTCAACACCAGCCCCGACGAGATCAACTGGGGTCACGTCGGCACCCTCGGCCACTATGCCAGCCTGCTCAAGCAAATCACCGACATGGCCTTCCAGGAAGGCGAGCACGCCGAGTAGGCGCGCGCCGCTCCCACGCCGCCCCGCGCCACCCAGGTGGCCGGGGCTCGGGCTCGTAGGACGGCCGAGGTGGCCGTCGACACCCAGGAGCCCGATGATGACCGACCTCTCCAAGACCCAGCTGGCCACGATCCTCTCCGCCCTCGACGGCGAGCGCCGCAGCCCCGCCAACCGGGACGCAGCGCTCAAGGCGATCGGCAAGAGTGCGGTGCGCCTCGGCCTCACCGCCGAGGCGGTGCTGGCCGCCGCCCCCGGCCTGCTCGACGGCCGCCTCGACGCGGTCGCATGGCGGGCGCAGCTGACCGAGCGGCCGGAGCCGCCTGCCGGCGAGCGGATCGCCGCCAGCCTGCGCGTCGCCTTCCCGGACCTGCCCGATGGTCTCGCGATCGAGGCCGATGGCGAGCAGGCGGTCCTGGTCGACCGCGTCAGCAAGTGGGTGATCGATCTCGCCGACCGCGACGACGCCGCGACCCACGCCCGCTGGCGCAAGGCGGTCGCGGGCATCCGCAAGAACCTTGCCGCCGGCAAGCCGATCGCCCCTGGCGACCCGCGGGTGCCGGCGGGCAAGCCGGAGGCAGTGAAGCCGGCCCGCAAGCCGAAGAGCGCCGAGGTGGCGACCCCACGCTCGCGCGAGGGCACCAAGGAGGCGATGCTGATCGCCATGCTGCGGCGCCCGGAGGGTGCCACCATCGCCCAGGTGATCGAGGCCACCGGCTGGCAGCCGCACACGGTCCGCGGCGCGATCAGCGGTGCGCTCAAGAAGAAGCGCGGGCTGGAGGTCACCTCCGACAAGAACGAGGCCGGCGAGCGGGCCTACAAGATCGCTGGCGGCTGACAGCCGCGAGCAACCACCAGGGCGCCGCCGGGCATGGCTCGGCGGCGTCGCTCGTTCGAGGCATCACCTGCGCTGCAAAACATGTCAGCTCAGGCAGGGGTCGGGCCGAGAATCTCCAGGCCGAACTCGGCAGCGAGCGCCGCGATCTGGCCGTCATCGCCGTCGGCCAGACCGCGATCGACGATCGCCTCGAAGAAGCGCTCGAAGCCCGCCGGCACGATAACGGTGAGCAGGCGGCCGGGCGCGGCGCCGATGTTCTTGAAGGTGTGAATCTGGTCGCGGGGCAGCAGCGCGACGCCGCCCGGGCCAGCGTCGAGCACTTCCTCGCCACGCCAGATCCGGAAGCTGCCCTCGATCACATAGAAGATCTCGTCCTCGCGGCTGTGGCGATGGAGCGGGGCGCCGACACCCGGCGGGACGATCTCCTCGACCACAGCGACATTCATAGATTGCCCAGCCGGATCGCGGCGGATGATCAAGGTCTCGCCGAACACCTCCAGCCGCCTATCGCTGCCGCTCACCCGAGCTTCCATTGTCGCCTCCTGGCGTGCCCTTCGCGCACTGGCGATGAGGAGGCGACTACCAGTTCATCGTCAATCCTTGCCAACCGCGCCCAGGGGACTGCGTTCGGCTGCCAGCTCCTCGAAGCTACGGCTGTCGCCACCCAGGGTCGCGGCCCTTCCGGTGAACCGTTGCCAGCGGAGAAGGATCGTGTCGACGTAAGCCGGATCCAGCTCAACCAGTCGTGCCTGCCGGCCGGTCTTCTCGGCCGCGATCAGGGTCGAGCCCGAGCCGCCGAACGGATCCAGCACGATGTCGCGGGACTTGCTCGAGTTCCTGATCGCCCGCTCGACCAACGCCACCGGCTTCATGGTCGGGTGCAGGTCGTTCTTCGCCGGCTTGTCGAAGAACCAGACGTCGCCCTGGTCGCGCGCCCCGCACCAGTAGTGGTCGCTGCCGTCGCGCCAGCCGTAGAGGATCGGCTCGTACTGCCGCTGGTAGTCGGCGCGGCCCAACGTGAAGGCGTGCTTGGCCCAGATCACGAACGTCGACCACCGGCCGCCGGCCGCGGTGAACGCCCGCTCCAGCGTGTGCAGCTCGGAGCTGCTCATGGCGATGTAGATCGCCCCTTTGGTCACGCCGACCAGGTTGGTGCAGGCGTCGGTCAGGAACGCCTCGAAGCCGTCGCCCAGGTCGTCGTTCAGGATCCGGCGATCCTTGCCGCGCTGCTTGTCCTTGGAGCTGTTGCCGTAGTCGACGTTGTAGGGCGGGTCGGTCCAGGCCATGTCGGCCAGCGCCCCGCCGAGCACGCGCTCGACATCGGCCAGCACGGTGGCATCGCCGCACAAGAGCCGGTGCTGGCCCAACAGCCAGAGATCGCCCGGCCGGGTGATCGGGTCCTTGGGCGGCTCTGGGACCTCGTCCTCTGGCTCGGCCTCCGCCTCGCCACCGTCGAGCGACAGCAGCCGCTCCAGCTCGGTGGCATCGAAGCCCAGCAGATCGAGATCGAAGCGCTCGTCGCGGAGCCAGCCGACCTCCTCGGCCAGCAGCTCGTCGTTCCACCCGGCGGTGGTCGCGAGCTGGTTGTCGGCGATGACGTAGGCGCGCTTTTGCGCCTCGGAGAGATGCTCCAGCCGCACCACCGGCACCTCATTCAGCCCCAGCTGCCGTGCCGCCATCAGCCGGCCGTGGCCAGCCAGGATGCCGTTGGTCTCGTCGACCAGGATCGGGTTGGTGAAGCCGAACTCGACCATCGAGGCGGCGAGCTGCGCCACCTGGTTCTCGCTGTGGGTGCGCGGGTTGCGCTCGTAGGGGCGCAGCCGCTCGACCGGCCACAGCTCGATGCGCTCCGCCAGCGCGGTCAGCCTGGTTGCCGCGTCAGACACTTGCGAACCTCGTCGATGCGAACGGTGGGGTGCGAACCAGGCGCTCGGCTGCAAACCTGCGAGGGGCGGCAAGAGCGACGGTGACCGGAGCCGCAACGCCGCGGCGCTGCTGCCATTGAGATCGATTGGTGGCGTGGTTCGGGAAGTGACCGCCTGCGAACCGCGAACCCGGAATCAGGGTCTGTCCGTGGCGATGTCTCGCGCTGCGCCCTCCCGTATACACACTTGCCCAGGGAGGACCCGTCAATTCAATGACTTAGCCGGTCATCGTTAGCCGGCGGAGAAGGTTCGGCAGTACCAGTCGCCCGAGCGGTTGATCGTGTCGAACCCTTCGCTTCGGTCTCCGCAACCAGCGTCGTGAGCTCGGCCAGGAACGCCTCGCCCGGGTCGCGATGCCCGAGCGTGACGCTCACCGTGTCGTCCGTGTTGAGCCGCAGGGTGAGGTCGAGATCATCGGGCAGCTTGACCCAGCCGACCCGGCCGCCCGCCTCCTGCACCAGCAGCAGGCACCGGCGCCAACCATGATGCGCACGGAGCAGCCGCAGGAGCCGATGGGTGAGCGGATCCATGCAGCCTCCCGAAGACGGCAAAGCCCGCCGCGGGGATACCCGGGCGGGCTTCAAACCCAACTCTTCGACTATGCCTGGACGCTACATGTTGTGATGGATGGTGTCAAGAGCGCAAGATGCTGTGCGGGGTCTCGGTCATCCTTTACCGGTCCGGCCGGCACAGACACCAGTATGGGCCTGGCGTTGGCCGTCGGCTACCACAACCCCAGCCACGCAGGCTCGGCCACCGGCGTTACGACTTCGAGGCCGCCACGCTCGCCCGCTCGCTGTCGCACTCCGGGAGGCGCCGCATGGTCGGCTCGCGCGAGAGCTGCTCGGGCGTGGCGCAAAACGCCAATCCGGCCTTAGCGATGGCATCCAGGAACCGCGCTCTCTCCGTCGCCGCCTCGGGCATGAGGAAATCGCCGTGGCGCCAGAACTCGCGCTCGGCGGAGAAGTCGGGATCGATCTCGAGCAGCTTCGCCCGCCAGCTGTGCAGTTCCGCGGCGCGGCCCAGCTGCGCGTAGATCAGCGTGTTCCAGAACATCGGATAGTAGCCGCTGACATCGCCGATGGCCTCGGCGGCGGCCGCCGCCTCCTCGAACCGGCCGGCGGCGAAGTACACGTTGCGTTGCTTCCAGTAGTAGTACTCTGGATGGGCGGGGTCGAGCCGAACCGCCCGCTCGACCAAGTCCACCCCGCGTGCCGTCTGGCCACCGATCGGCAGGTCGACGGCGCCCAGCTCAGACATCAGCCGGACGTCGCGCGGCGCCATGTCGGCCACCCGCTGCACCTCGGCCCACCAGCGCCGCATCTCGTTCGCGTATAGGTAGCGCTGCGCGAGCAGGTACCTCGCCCAGGTGTTCGTCGGGTCGAGCTGCACGGCCCGACTCGCCGCGTCCAGCCAACGGGTCATGGCCACGTCGTGCGGCCCCCAGCCGTTGTCGACCTGCTGCCGGTAAGCGTAGGCGAGGTCCTCGTGCCCGTAGGAGCCGGTCGGATCGAGGTCGATCGCGCGCTCGATCAACTCGATGGCCTTCGCGTTCGCCTCCGGCGTGGTCTTGTCCAGCTCCTCTCCGGCTATCAGACGGAGGTCGAACGCCTCCAGGTTCCCGGGACGCTTGCGCTGAGCGAGGTCTAGCCGATCGCGCCAGAGCGTGCCGCGCAGCGAGGTGACGATGCGCAGGGACAGCTCGTCCTGGACCGCGAACAGATCGGCCAGCGGCCGGTCGTAGCGCTCGGACCACATCTGCCTTCCGGTCGCGGCGTCGACCAGGGCCACGTTCGCGAGCAGCCGGCTGCCATCGCCCTCCAGGCTGCCGTCGACGACGTAGGCGACGCCTAGCTCCTCGCCGACTTTGCGCGGGTCTCGCGCCGCGTTGCGGTAGGCGAAGGTAGTGCCGCGAGCCATCACGTCCCAGCCCAGGCCGGTGAGGTCGCCGATGACGCTCTCGATCATGCCGTCCGCGAGCCGGCCGAGTCGCGCGTCGCCGGAGCGGTTCTCCAGCGGCAGGACGGCGATTGACGGGTTGCCCGTGACGGTAGGCCCCGGCCACAGCAGCCAAGCCACACCTGCTACGAGGGCCAGCGACGCCGCCGCCACGACCATGGCCACGGCGCGCCAACCCAAGGCCAACCGGCGCCGCGCCGGCCGCCCGTCCAGCCGCACTCGGTAGGCCCGCACCGGCCGCTCGATGTTCTTGACACGCTGCTCGCCGGTGAACTCCAAGGGCAGCCCGAGCCGGCCCTGCAGATGGTCGAACGCCGTGCCCGAGACCAGCACCCCGCCCGGCTCGCACAGCTGCTCCAGCCGGGCAGCGACGTTGACCCCGTCGCCGAGCAGATCCTCGCCCTCGACCACCACGTCGCCGAGATTCACGCCCATACGGAACACGATACGCCGGTCGGGTGGGGTGTTGCCGTGGCCATCCGCGACCGCCTTCTGGATCGCCACCGCACAGGCGACCGCGTCCACCACCGAGGCGAACTCGACGATGGCCCCGTCGCCCATCAGCTTGACGATGCGGCCCTGGTGCTCGGCGAACAGCGGATCGATCACCCGCTCGCGAAGGCCCTTGATCGCTCCCAGCGTCCCTGGTTCGTCCTGCTCGACGAGGCGCGAGTAGCCGACGATATCGGCCGCCAGGATGGCGGCGAGGCGGCGCTCGACACGAGACACGGACATTGGCGCGCCCAAGCTGACTCCCTAGGGCCTTCGGTACCAGTCCGGCAGCAATCTCACCTACCATTCCATAGTTGAGCCTGGGCGCCAAGCGAACGACTTCCAGACGCGCCATCGAGACCATAGTGCGCCGCCAGCAGCCCGAGCGCCGCCACCAGCATGCCCTGCGCCTGCTCCTGCCGCACCGGCCGGCCGCCCCAGCCCTGGCGCAGCGCCCACTCCCGCATCGACCGGCCACAGCCCAGCACGTGCCAGGCGCAGGAGCCGGCGGGGCTGTCGTGCCCGCCCAGCGCCAGCAGCGCCCGATGCACGCGGTTGCGCGCCGCTAGCTGGACATTACCCGACTCGGGCTCACGGCCGCTGCCCGGCACCCGCAGCAGGTCGACCGCCCGCAACGGGTCGAGCTGGGCGAGGATGAAGCTGCGCTGGAACTCGCGGCCAGCGTCCAACATCGCCGCATCGATGGTGCCGGCCTGGCGCATCCGCGCCAGCGTGTCGACCACGCGGTGGTGGACCACGATCCGGCCCTCGGGGTCGCGCTCGCGCACCTCCTCGAGCTGGACGGGACCGCGGCGGGCCTTGCGCAGCCTCTTGCTCATCGCCGTGCTCCCGGCCGCGGCCCGTAGCGCTTGACGGCCTCGTTGATCAGCACCTGCCGCACCCAGGGATCGATGATCTCCTCGGGCTTGAGCACGACGACGCCCTGGTAGCGCCAGGCCCGCAGCCGCATGGAGTCGAGCTCCTCGGATGCGGTGTTGCTGGCGACGTGCCGGGCCAGCGAGCTCTTCGGTGTCATCGGCTCACCTCGCGCACGCAGGCGGCGTAGCCCGCGACATCGACCAGGCTGTCGAGGTGCTTGGGGTTGCCGGCAAGCCGCGCCAGCTTGAGGTCGATCAGGCACAGCCCGACCTGGGCGGCGGTGACCTCCGCACCCAGCACCTGGGACCAGCGGACCGCCACGCGCTCGAACAGGTCGGTCGGATCGCCGTAGCTGCGGCGTCGGTCGCGCACGACGGCGGCGGCGTGCTGCAGCAGCTCCTCGCCGGTCATCGGGCACCTCCGACGCGGTTGGTGACCGCCCAGTCGAGCAGCGCCAGGGCATCCGCCTCGTTGTCGTCGCCTGGTGCGAAGCCCCTGGCCCGCATGGCCGCGATCACCTCGTCCTTGCCGGCGTTGCCCTTGCCGGTGGCATGGCGCTTGATCGTGCCGACGGGCACGCCCTCGTAGGGCAGCTTGAGCGCCTCGGCCCAGGCGGTGAGGTGGGCGAGGTAGCCCCCGTACGCGTGCGCGGCGGCCGTGCCGACGTGCCGGCGGACCTCCTCGAAGAACACCACCCCGATGCCACCGGCGGTCTCGTCCAGCTCCTGCAGCCAGGCGCGAAAGCGCAGGAACACCATGCCGCCGCCCTCGAACCGGCTGGGGCGGAACTGCACCGTGCCGCTGGTGATCAGGCCGTCGACGGTGCGCATCGCCCAGCCGGTCGACTGGCCGAGATCGAGGGCCAGTACCGCCGAGCCCTGAAGGCTGCGTCGCCTGGTGCTGGCCGCCTCAGGCAGCGAGCTGCGCGACCCTGATCCATGCGTGCCGATACCGACGCCGCTGGCGTCGAGACGGGGCTGGTCCCGGTTGTCCCAGTCCGGTCCCGGTTGGGTCCCAGTAGGCTCGTCCGCTAAGTGCTTGATTTTGCTGGCGTGGTCCCAGTGGGCCCAGTGGTCCGGGCATTCCCCTACATCTATATACCCCCCTATCTCCGTTACTACCCCACGCACATCATCCCGATCCGGGGCCCTATACATGTGCGCGATACCATGACCACTGGGACCACCGGGGCAAGGCATTGGAAACGCGGCGGAATTTCGAGCAGCCATACTGGGACCACCTCGTTCAGGACTGGGGACCACTGGGACCACGACGCAGGTCGACGGTGGGATCGGCGCGGTAGCGCCACTCGCGGCTGCGGTCCGGCCGCCGCATGCGCAGGAGCTGGAAGCCCATGCTGATCAGGCAGCGGGCGACCCGGTTTTGGTCGGCCTGGGTCCAGCGGCCCTTCTCGATGCCGAGCGCGTGCTCCAGCACCTCCGCCAGCGAGACGTCGCGCAACGGCTCGGCCCGCGGGCGCTGGCGGCGCACCCGCTCGTCGTAGCCGTTGGCGAGCCACTCGTGCTCGTTGAGCAGGTACTCGCGGATGGGATCGTCCCACGCATCACCCTGGTAGCGGTCCAACTGCTCCTCCTCGGCCAGCTCGGTGAGGTTGCGGGTCTCCAGCCACCAGGGCTCGCCGGCGCGGTAGCTGGCGACCGCCTCGGCCCAGAGCTGGTCGCGGTCGCGGGCCAGGGCGGCGAGGTCGATGGTCCCGCAGCGGATCGGCCAGAAGCGGCGGCCGCCGGTGGCGTCCTTGAGGTAGCCGCCCTCCGGATTGACCGAACCCGCGAACACGCACCGGCGCGGCAGGTCGACCAGCCGCTTGCCGTAGGGCGGCCGGAACCGGTCGTGGGTGCGCGAGATGAATGCCTTGATCGTGCCGACCTCGGCCCGGCTCATGGTGTCGAGCTCGGCGATCTCGATCACCCAGACGCCGCGGGTCTCCATGGCGGCGTCCTTGCTGCCAAGATCCGACAGCCGGTCGGTGAACCAGGGCTCGCTCAGCGCCTTCAGCGCTGAGGATTTGCGGATGCCCTGCGGCCCCTCCAGGATCAGCACGCAGTCGGCCTTGCAGCCGGGCTGGAAGATCCGGGCCACGGCCGAGATCAGCCAGCGCTTGCCCACGGCCCGGGCGTAGGGCGTGTCGGCGACACCGAGATAGCGCAGCACCCAGCTATCGAGGCGCGCTTCGCGGTCCCAGACCAGCCCGTCCAGATGGTCGCGGAGCGGATGGAACGGCCGGTCGCGCGCCACGGCCTCGACTGCCTGGCCCGCCACCATGGCCGAGACCGCGATGCCCTGCTGCTGCAGCCAGGCGGCGGCCAGCGTGTCCTCGCGGTCCGACCAGGGCGCGTCGACCCAGGGCTGCTGGCGCGCGGCCCAGGGCGGCGCCCGGCGCGCCTCGGTCGCGGTCGCCAGCTCGTTGTGCCACAGCACGCCTTGCCACTCCGGCGCCGCGCGCAGGGCGTGGATGGCGTTGGCCAGCAAGGCGCGGGGGTAGCCCTCCTCGTTGCACAGGAGACCGGCGCGCCAAGCCGTCAAGTAGCGGCTGCCGTCGCCGGCGGCGTCGAGCACCGCGCGGACCGCTTCCTCGCCGCCGCTCAGCAGCAGGTCGTTGAAGTCCGTGCCCTCGGGCGGCTCCGCCACCCGTACCGCGTGGCCGCGTCCCTGCAGGACGGTCACCGCGCCGCGGATCTGCCGGTCGGCGGGGCTGCCGGGCGCGTCGCCGTCGCGGGCGACGACCACCTCCACGTTGGGCGGCACCGGCGCCTTGCCGATGTTGGCCACGCCGAGGCAGGCCCAGACCTCCTGGCCGGTGGCCTGCCACAGCGAGAGGGCTGTCTCCACGCCCTCGCACAGGATCAAGGGCGAGCGGCCCGGCAGACGCACGGCGGCCTGCTCGGCCCAGTCGTCCCGCGCCTTGTTGGTCCGCTTCGGCACCGCGACCGGCGCCTTCGTGCCCTCGTCGTCAAGGTAGACCTGCTGGACCGCGGCGACCTCGCCGGCCGCGGTGGTGGCCATGGCCACCAGGGCGCTGTAGCGGCCATGGGCGTTGGCCCGGTGGCACAGGCAGGGCGGCAGCGGCCTTCTGGTGATGCTGCGGCGCTCCAGGTACCGCTCGACCACGGTCCCGGCGGGGTCGAGGGACGCGGCGACGATCTGCTCCACCTTGGCTGATCGCGCCTGATCGCCGCTGGAGGACGACCGCGGGTTCGCGGCCGCAACGCGGCCGAGGTCGGGAGCGTCGCCCAGCCACTCCTGCGCCCAGCGGCAGGCGGCCCCGTTGGCGAGGCCGAGCCGGCTCTCGACCAGGGTCAGCGCGTCGCCGCCGACGCCGGCCTCGTGGTCGAACCAGCGGCCGCGCTCCGGCCCGTCCAGCTCGACCGCGACGCTGCCCTTGGTCCCGAACCGCAGCTGGGACCGGGTGGACAGGGTGCGGTTGGGCTCGCCGACCAGGGTGGTGGCGAGTTCACCGATCCGCTCGCCGAGGCGGGCAGCGACGTCCGCGGGAGCAGGCATCGTCCCAGGTCGGGCACCGGCGGGGTGGACCTCGTTCAGGTCAATCAAGCAGCACCAGCCCGCGCTCCGCGCGCGTGATCGCGGTGTAGAGCCAGCGCGCCCGGTCCAGCGCCGTGCGGCCCAGCCCGTCGTCGAGCACCACCACGTTGGGCCATTGCGAGCCTTGCGATTTGTGGGCGGTGATGGCCCAGCCCCACACCGCCTCGATCAGGCCCTTCCTCACCCAGTGGTCGCGCCGCTCCCGCTCGGGATCGGGTGCCATGTGGTCGTCGAAGTGGCCCTTGTAGATCAGGTACCGTCCGTCGCCGGTGGCGGTCGCACCGGCCGGCGCGTCCTCGGGCTCGATCCGGGCCGAGAAGCAGACCTCGTTCTCGTCCTCGACGTCCTCGAGGCGCAGGAACATGCCGTTGACGATGCCGAGGTCGGCCCGGTTCTTCAGGCAGATGATCTTCTCGGCGTGCCCGGACCCCTGCACCTCGCCCGTGGGGTAGGAGGCCTCGAATCCGGCGGCCCGCTTCATGGCGAGGTTGAGCTGGATCCGGGTGGCGTTGCGGCCGCAGATCACCTGCCCGCCCTTAAGCAACTGCTCGGGCCCGACCGAGGAGCGCGGCAGCTTCCAGACCTGCGGGTCGTGCTCGCCGTAGGCGATCCGCCGGCCCTGGCGGGCCAGGGTGGCCAGCCGGATGATCGCGCTCTCGCCGGCCTGGCGGTGGATCTCGGTCAGCATCACGTCGGGCGCGTCGCGGGTGAACGCACCCTCGCCCTTGATCGGCGGCAGCTGCCCCGGATCGCCCAGCACCAGGATCGGCTTGCCGAAGGCCAGGAGATCGCGCGCCATCTCCTCGCCGACCATCGACACCTCGTCGAGCACGATCAGGGCCGCGTCGCGGACGATTGACTGGTCGTTGAGCACGAAGCGCGGCATGTGGATGTCGGCCAGCCGCAGCTTCAGGCTGCGCAGCCGGGCCTCCCCCATGGTTCGCTCGCCGATGCCGAGGCCGGGCAGGGCCGACTCCAGGACACCGATCTCCTCCTTGACCTGCTCGATCTCGGCCTGGGTCGCCTCCGAGACGCGGTAGATCAGGCTGTGGATGGTCGAGGCGGGCGTGCCCTTGCGGCTCATCACCAGGGCCGCCTTGCCGGTGAACGCGGCGTAGAGCACGCCGCCGGTGCGGGAGACCGTGCCGGCGGCGGCGTCGCGCACCATGGTGTCGAGCCCCAGGTCGGCGATGGCGTGGCGGGTGATCGTGGTCTTGCCGGAGCCGGCATAGCCGAACACCCGGAACACCTGCTGCGCGTGGGTGCGGGTGGTGAACCAGTCGCGGATGGCATGGATCGCATCCGCCTGCAGGTCCGAGGGCACGAAGTAGGTCATGCGGCCGCACTCCAGCAGCGCTGCGGGAACGGGCAGAAGCGGCAGGCATGATGGTCCGGCGTGGCGGCGGCCCGGGGCGGCAGCTCGCCGGCTGCGGCCGCGCGCAGGATCGCGACCGCCTTGTCGGACAGCCGCTGGGCGGCGGCGGGATCGAAGCGCACCAGCTCGTGGTGCAGGACCTGGGTGTTCTTGTTGAGCGCGGTGAACAGGGTGCGCTCGACCTCGAGGTAGCCCATGTAGAGCTGGACCTGCGCCCAGTAGAGCGGCTTGGCCCGGGCGACCCCCTGCTCGCGCACCGCGGTCCAGCCGCGCTGGTTCAGCGCCTTGTGCTCGAACAGGGCCGGCCACGCGATTCCGACCTCGGGCCCGCCGACGATCACCCCGTCGATGTGCCCGCGCAGCCGGCCGCCGCCGGTGCTGAAGCCGAATTGCCGGCCGGACCGGTCGCGCGTCCTGAGATCGAAGCCGGCCGCCAGGAGCCAGCCGATGGTCAGGTCCTCGAAGGCATGGCCGACCGCGAAGATCCGCAGCGTCCGTCCGTCGAAGGCGCGGTCGGGGTCCTCGGCGACGCCCAGGTACTCGTAGGCCAGGCGTCGCGCGCACGGCTCGCCGATCCGGCTGCCACCGAGATAGTCGCGGCGTGGCTGCCGCCGGTGCCGCTCGAGCAGCGCCCGGTCGACCTGCCGGTTGATCCGGTCGGCGACGGTGTCGGGCGGCACGGGCGCATAGGCGCAACCCGAGCCGTGGTTGAGGTCGAGGAACGTGCTCACGGGCGGCGCCTAGAACGGCACGTCGTCATTGAGGGCCTGGCGCTGCATCGATTCCTGGAACCCGTCGACGCAGGCCTCGATGATCCGGTCGATCTCCTCCGCGGTCCGGTCGTGGAACGGCGCCATCAGGTTGAGCTCGGTCAGCGTCTCGGCGAGGAAGCGGCGGGCGTCCTTGATCGCCCGCTCCTCCATCGGCGTCTTGTCGATCATGCCGCGGCACCTCGCGGCGATGGCGGCACCTGCGTCCTGACAGCGGCGCGAGCAGAAGCGGTAGCTCGGGTAGCGGTCGGAGCGGAGCTCGTGGGTGTAGCCGAAGCCGCGATCCTGACGGACGCACACGGCGCAGGGGCGTGGGAGGGCGGAGCCGCGGCTCGGATCGTGCAGCCGTACCGCCGCCTCGACCGCCGTTGGATCGAGCAGTGGACGCTTGCGGCCCTGCGCTCGTGCATCCGGCATGCTGTTGCCCTTGTCACGAGTTGAGCCACGCCGGGCCGGCCGGCTTCGCCGTGGCCACGCCACCGGCCGCAGGGGCGGTGCTGGCGGGACTCGCCGGCGTGGCGCTCCAGGCGGGTGCTCCGGCTGTCGCCGGGGCTGCGGCGGGCTGGCCCCAGGCGGGCTGGGTTACGGCCCTGTTGACGGCCGTCCGGGCGCGGGTCGGCTTGGCCGGGACCTCCTTGCCGTCCATGACCGCACGCCATTCGGGCTCGGTCGGCAGCACCGGATGCTCGAGCCGGTTCTGGTCGGGGTAGGCCGTGTTGCGGCTGGGCTCGATGCTGATCCGGGCGACGAAGGTGATCCCGTCGAGGTCGGCCAGGCCGCGTAGCCGACGCTTGGCCGCGGTCGCCTCGCTGCGGTCGTCGGGATCGAGCCCGAGCGCGCTGTCGATCATGCCGCGCGGGGTGCGCCTGGTGTTGTTCCAGCCGATCGACTGGCCCTGGTCGTCG
>JBFWWD010000040.1:0-29670 GCA_050246385.1 Geminicoccaceae bacterium | reverse complement strand
TTTTTTTTTTTTTTTTTTTTTTTTTTTTTTTTTTTTTTTTTTTTTTTTTTTTTTTTTTTTTTTTTTTTTTTTTTTTTTTTTTTTTTTTTTTTTTTTTTTTTTTTTTTTTTTTTTTGTTTTGTCGTCGCTGCCGAGCGTCGCGCTCTCGGTCACGTGCAGCATCCCGGCGCGAAACGCTGCCTCGCTCGCCAGCAGGCCAAGGCCGAGCGGCGTGCACGCGCCGGCGCTCGTCACCACGGCGGTGAACGGCTCCTTCCGGGCTCTCACGCCAGCTCTTCCCACGGCTCGAGGAGCCGCAACACGCTGGCCAAATGCAGGTTGGCCGGCGGACCCATCGGTATCGCCCGCCGCCAGAACAGGGTGACCGCGCCGTGGTCCGGCTCGAGCAGCACCCCCTCGAGCGCCATCTCGCCGCGCGCCTCGCTCAAGGCGTAGTAACTCTTGGCCACCAAACGCATTTCGGGCAGGCGGAAGCTGATGACGCCATCGGGCGAGAAGCCATCGAGAAGAACGGGCTCGCCGCCGCGAAACGGGTCCGATGCTGCGAGACCGGGCGCTGCCGCGCAGAAGTAGCGATTGTCCGCGTCCCTCGGCCAGAGGGGCGCCCGTTGCTCGGCCCAAGCCTCGTCATAGGTGCCGGCCCACGCGAGGCGGGGTTGCCAGCTGCCGGGGACCGCGCCATAGCCCCAAGGCGTCGCGCGATCGTTCCAGGCGCCGATCCGCTCGCCGGGCAATTCGAGATTTGGCAAGGCTTTGTGCGCTGCGTCCTCGGCCGTCGCGTAGCAGCCGCGACCGATGGGATTGCGGGCCTCTTGCACGACGATCCGCCCGTCGGCGTCGCGACCGGTGCCCCCGTAGCTCCTCTCGTAGACCAGTGGCAATCGGACGAACGGCTCGGGCTTCGTCGCCCCGATCCCCGTTGCCGTATGCACCCACCATCGGTCGCCGAGGAGATGAACCTCCTTCCGGCACGTTCCGACCCGCAGGCGCGTGCGCAACTCGGTCACGGGCTTGCCCGCCCGCGCCCAGGCCGAACCGTGCAGGTAGACCTCCGCTCCTGGCCGATCCGGCACGCACTGACCCGGCACGTGCAGACTGGACTCGGCTGGATTCGCCAGGTGGCTGTCGGCCATCGGCGGGGCCGGCTGCTCGTCGGCAAGTTCGAGAGGACCGTCCTCGGCAGTTCCGGCGCGCGGCAGGCGAAATCGGCCCGCGACGCAGAGAACGACCATTGCCACATCGTCGAGGCCGTAGGCGAAAGCGGCGGCGGCCCCAAACGGGGTGACGTTATCGAGCATGCGCCGCGGCCCGACGACGCCAGGGCGGCAATCCCGCCTCGGGATGCATGACGGCTCGTTCGTAGGCGGCCGCGCGGCGCTGGTTCTGGTATCCCGAGTTCAGTGTCGCCTCGACAGCGTCGTCGCTGACAGGCTGCCCGAGCAAGTAACGCGTCCCGCGCTGAAAGTGGGCTCCATGCTCGTCCCACCACGACGTCAACTCCTTGGCATTGGGCCACGGCAGATGCTCGTCCGGGTCCATTGCCACGTCCTCGTCGGCGGCATCCTCCGTGGGTCCTGCCGCAAAGTCTTGAGGCGGCGGTGACTCGAAGCCGTCCTCAGCGATGTCGACGCCGCTGATGAGGGCAATGCTCGCGCCGGCAGATCGCGCCAGCTTCGGCTCTTCTGCCTGGGCCAGCAGCCATGGCAAGACGGCTGCATCCCCGAGAGCGCCGAGCACCTGAATCAGCACCCTCCGCTGCGTGGCGTTGCCGTTGAGCCTGCGCGCCCAGGCGGCCACCCGCTCCGGCTCGCTCCGACGCGCCACGACCTCGAGCGCCGGACCCCCTGTCGGTCCGCCAGCTTCGATCACGGTCTCCAGACGCCGAGCCGATATCGGATCGCCGAGGAGTGCTGCGGCCCAGATCGACCATGGTCCGGCGATGTCATCCTGCGCATCGCCGGCGCGCGCGATTCGTTCGCGGAGATCGACCCGGCCGACCTCGGCCGCCAGTCGGAAGGCTCGCGCGCGCACCGCCGGGTCGGGGTCCTCAATCAGAGCAATCAGATGCGCGTTGGCGTCGACCCGGTGCAGAGAGCAAGCTACGACGCCGAGGTGGCGGCGGAACGCATCGTGGGCACCGAACCATTCCCGCGCCAACGAGCCCAGGACATGCGGCGACACCCACCCTATTGCGCCTAGAAGTCCGCGCCTGGCAGTCGGCGTGTTGGCGGCGATGTCGAGCGCGGCGTCGAGGCCGCAACGGTCGCCGCCCTCCAGCGCAAGCACGGTCGCCGTGAACAGCTCACCCGGCTCCCTGAACCGATCGAGCTGAATTGCCGCAATCTCCCGGCCGACTTGACCGGCAAGTCGCAGGCCGTCCAAATGAGCTTCGATTCGCCTTTCGAGCTGCGCCAAATGGTGGAGCTTGTAATTCGGTGCATCGACAGCACGGTCACGCAATATCCAAAGAAACGCGGCTTCCTCCGCGTGTTGCTCGACGATAGCCGGTAGAGCCTGGAGCACTAGGGCGCAACCTTCCGCATCAGTTGAGCTGTACAGTACCGCCCTTGATCTTGTTGACACCGGATGAGCGGCTCAGAAGGTAGGTGCCGCGGATCAATACCTTGCCACAGCTCGTGAGCGTGATGCTCGCCTTGCCGCAGCGAAGCGTCACTTCGCGAGCGGCGCTGAGCTCCAACCGCTCGCCGTCTCGCTCCACGATCACGGGCGCCGGATCGGGTTCAAGCAGCCGGCCCGCAATGATCGGCCGCTGCCGGTCTCCCGCCTCGAACAGGATTGCCACCTCCTTTCCCAAGTCATCCGGTCGCAGTTCCGCCAGCGTCCGGGCACGCGTGGTCTCCGTCAGCCCCGGCCTCGCGAAGCGCACGAAGGGCGCGCCATCGTCGTCGAAGCCGACCAGCGTCGCGATGACTACCGAGCCTACCAACTTCGCGTCCGCACCGATCGACAATTTGCTCACCTTCAGTTTTGCGAAATCTTGCTGCCCGATTGCACTATTTGGCCGCTGGCTTTCAGCGTGATCTTGCCAGAAGCTTCGATCGAAATATTCTTTCCTGAGACAGCAATATCACCATTCTTCTTCATCGAAATCGACGCGTCGCCGACAACGAGCGTTACCTGATCTCCAGCATTGAGCATGAAAACCTTCCCGACCTTGATTTGCAAGCCGCCGCTCACCTCGTCGGTCTCGTCACCGCCGACCCTGGTCGTGCTGTCGTCGCCAATCTCGACACCGCGTTTGCCGTCGACATGCAAGGAATCGTCGGTGCCGATCCTTACACTTCGGTTGTTTTGAATACTTAGCGAATCATCCTTGCCAATGCTGACGCTGCGGTTGGCTCCGATGGCCCAGCCATCGCTCATGCCCACCTCGTGCGCCTGGTTGGCGCCGACGGTGACGTTGCGCGCCGCACCGACGAGCTGCTGCTGGGCCGCACCCACGGTGCGCACCTCGGCCAGGGCCACCGTGTCGGCGCGCATCCCGCCCACGGTGACCGTCTGGTTGCTGCCGACCGTCACGGTCTCGTTGACGCCGACCGTGCGGGTGCGGTTGTTGCCGACCGCCATCGTCTCGTCGTGGCCGACGGTCTCGCCGCGGTCGTTGCCAATCGAGATGGTCTCGTCGTGCCCGACCTTCTCGGTCTTGTCGTTCTCGACGACGATGTCCTCGTTCTTCTGCGCGTGCAGCCAGACCTGCTCCGCCCCCTTCTTGTCCTCGAAGCGCAGCTCGTTCGAGCCGCCGCCGCCCTTGGAGGAGTTGCTCTTGATGCCGGACTGGGTGGCGTTGGCCGGCAGGCCGTAGGGCGGCATGGCGAGCGCGTTGTAGACCCGGCCGGTGATGATCGGCTGGTCGGGGTCGCCCTCCAGGAAGTCGACGATCACCTCCTGGCCGATGCGCGGGATGTGGATGCCGCCCCAACTGGCTCCGGCCCAAAGCTGCGAGACGCGCACCCAGCAGGAGCTGTCCTGGTCGCGCTTGCCCTGCCGGTCCCAGTGGAACTGGACCTTCACCCGGCCATACTTGTCCGTGTAGATCTCCTCACCGGCCGGCCCGGTCACCGTCGCCGTCTGCAGGCCGCCGACATATGGGCGCGGCGTGGTCCGCGGCGGACGGTACGGGACCCGCAGCTCCTGGACCTCGAACGAGCAGAGGAACTGCTCGCGCCCGGTATCGGCCGCCGACCGATAGCCCTCGCTCTGGATGTCGTAGCCGGCCGCGACCACGAGGTAGCTCCGGTTCTGGTCCTGGCGCGGGTGGCGCTCGAGCTCGAAGCGGTTGCCGCACGCGATCCCGCCGGCGCTTGCCTCGCCCTTGGCCCGCACATGGTCGACCTGCAATTCCTCCAGGCGGACGCGGGCGCGACGGTCGCCCAGCGCCAGCTCGTGATAGCCGCCCGGATAGTCGTACACCTCCGCCGTCGCCAGCGCATGCGGCTTGGGCTCGGCGTCGGTGCCAGTCAGGTCCGCGCGCGGCTTCTCGAAGTCGAAATCGCGCAAGGTCGCGGTGCCGGGCCGGACATCCGCCTGCGCCAGCCAGGCAAAGACGTGGTCGCGCTCGCGCCGCGCCGTCTGATCCGGCGGGAAGAACGGCAGACGCTCGTAGCCGGGGCCGGCCTCGTGCGCGCCCTCGCCATCGGCGAGCACCAAGGTGTGGCCGCCATCGCGATGGCGGTGGAAGAAATAGATGCCCTCGTCCTCGAGCAGCCGGCAGACGAAGTCGAGATCGCTCTCCCGGTATTGCACGGTATAATCCCGCGCGGCATAGCTCTCGTCGAGCTTGAGCTCGAAGTCGGCGACCGACCAGCCCTCGAATACCGCCTGGACGATCTCGGGGACCGACTTGTGCTGAAAGATGCGGCAGTCCCGGCCCCGGCCGAGGAACCAGAGCCAGGGCACCAGCTCGACCTCATAGCGGCCGTAGACGCCCTCCTGGCCGACAAAGGCGGCATAGGAGACAAGGCCATGGAAATGGCGCTTCTGGCCGGCTTCCAGCAGGGCCGTCACCGTCATCCCTTTACCGAGCAGATCCTCCAGCACCAGATCGGCGCGCTCGCTCAGGAGCGTCAGCCGGAAACGGTAAAGACGCCCGAGCTCCTCCTGCCCCGCGAGCCGCTGAAACAGGAACAGGTCCGCCCCGCCGGCCTCCGGCTTGACCGTGACCTCGCGGTCGGCCACGCTCAGCCCCGAGTCGCTCTATACGATGGGGCGGCTTGGCGATCTGCGGTTCGGTACGACATCGTTCTCACCAACCGCCTTGTCATTGACGGGAATGAATATCACGCCAGCCGGCCAAAGCTAGATCGAACCCTCTGCAGGGACTGTGGGGGTTCGCACACCTCCGTTCGGCACTGCGCGACCGGCCTGGCCTTGCGGATAGCGGCAATCGGAGGGCCAGCGCCTGATCGCATGGCAGACAGGTCGCCATTTCGGCTTGCGCCGCTGTCTGCCGTCGCGCCTAACTCCGAGCCGCGCGCGATCGGCGCGGGGCCCACATCGGCGATGGGACGGTCAGACCGTGAGGGCATGGCGGCTCGGCTTCACCCTGATTTCTCTCGCGCTGCTGATCTGGGTGGTCTCGCCTGCCGAAATCGCCAGCGTGATCCGTTCGACCGACGCCTGGTGGCTGGTGACCGGCCTGAGCATCGGCGCCGTCGCCACCCTGGTGGCCGGGCGGGTGTTTCAGCAGATCCTGACCATCCGCTGGGTGAATGCTCCCTACGGGGCCGTGCTCGCGGCGAACCTCGCCGGAGATTTTTACGCGCTGACCCTGCCGCTCGGGCTTGCCGTCGGCGGTGCGGTCCGGCTGCTCCGCCTGGGACATGATCGCCAGAGCATGAGCGGCGTTTTCGCCGCCATACTCGCGAGCCGCCTGCTCGAGATGTTCCTGCAGCTGTCGCTCGCGCTCGTGGCGATGCTGTGGATCTGGGATCGCCTGCCGTCGCCACTCGTCTGGGCATCCGGCCTGGGTCTCGGCATCCTCTTTGTCGGCTGCTGCCATCTGGCGGTCTTCCACCGGACCAGCCGCCGTTGGGCGCTGTTTCTGATCACGCTCTGTCTGCCGCGACGGAGCCGCCTTGCCCGGCCCGCCCGCCGCGTGCTCGCGCGCATCGGCCGGGTGCGTGCGGTGGGATGGGGGTACCAGGTGCAGCTGCTCGCTACCGGCGTGTTGCGACATCTCCTCGGCGCCACCGCATTCCTCGCCTTCGCGGCGGCCGCGAATGCGGAACTGACCTTCGCCGAAAGCCTGTGGGTGCGCGGCGTGACCGGCATCGCCATGCTCCTGCCCGTGTCCGTGGCCGGCCTGGGCCTGCGCGAGTTGTCCTATGTCGCCCTGCTCGCCCTCTTCGGCGTCGCGCCGGCGTCGGCGCTCGCCATGTCGCTGATGGTCTTTTTCGGGTTGCTGCTGAACGGTGCAGCCGGCGGCATGATCGAGCTGGGCGGCGTCGTGCGCCCGACGGGTCGGCTCGGCTCGTCGGCCTCTCAGCGCAGGAGCTGAGCCAGGACCTCGCCGTCGAGCGCAGGGGGCGGTTCGGCGCCCGACAAGGCGACGATGGTCGGAGCGAGGTCGACGATCCTGCCTCGTTCCGTCCGGCCGCGTGCAGCGATAGCCGGCCCGGCGGCAATCAGCACGCCCTCGTTGCGATGTGCTCCCGTTCGCAACTCCGGCGATGCCTCACGCAGCTCGCCGATACGCGCCGAGCGCACGGCCTCGACCGGATAGCCCTCGGCCCATGAGACCACCAGGTCCGGCAGCCCCGACGCCGTGGTCGCCGTGAGCGGCAGCCGACGGACGTCGCGCACGGCCGGCTGGCCGGTATCGACCAGCACGAGCTCGCGCAGCGCGGCCTCGATCTGCGCAAGCAACGCATCGCGCTCCGCGCCCGGAGCGACGAGGCCGGACGGCTCGCGTCCGCGAAGGTTGATCCGGACGGCTCCCGGAGCGTCGTTGGGCAGCGCGAAGGCGCGGCTCCGCCTCCAGCCGGCGCCGGCATGGAAGAGGCGACGCGTGGCCGTGTCCCACACCGGCGAGGGCACCAGCCGCTTGATGCGGTCGAGCACCTCGATCGGCACGGCGCGGCGGACGCCCGCGACCACCTGCCGACCCCAGGGCCGTCGCGCTGGGCTTTGGTCGCAAGCGGCGGCGTTAACGGGGCCCAGGCCCAGACGCTCCAAAATCGCGGGAAGAAGATGTGCGCCCCCATAGTTGGGGCCCATCCCCGACAGGGAAAACACGAGCACGGTGCTCTCGGGCCGGGCCGCCGCCAATTCCCCGATCAGCGTGTCGATACCGGTCACGACCTCCCGCAGAATGCCGCCATGTCGGGCGGCGAGCTGAGGATCGTGCCGAGGGTGCGTCGGGTCGATCAGGTGCCACAGCGTATGCAACGCCCAATGGGTTTCGGAGAAGACGGTGAGGAACAGGTCGAACGGTCCGCGACCGAACAGCCAGCGTGACAGTTCGGCCTTGGTCGCGGCACCCGTGCGCAGATCGTCGCAGAGCCGCCGGCATTCCGCGTCGTCCCGAGGCGCGGCGGCCACCCGCCAGTCGTCCAGCAAGGGATGCGTTCCGAAGCGGCCGTGGATTTCCGCCATCAGCTCGGGTGGCTCGGACGAAGTCCGCCAGCCGGGATACTCGCCGCCCCAGCCCACCACATGGACGCCGCGAAAGCCGGCCCTGGGCCGGGTCTGCGGAACGTCGATGAGCGCCGTCGTCAGCCCCGCGGCTTCGAGCGCATCCCAGAAGGGCGGCAGGGGCACGTCGTCGGCATAGCGCTTGCCGATCGCATAGCTGCCGGGCTCGAGCTGCATGTGCGTGAAGAACTGGCCATGGCGCTCGGGCATCGTTCCGGTCGTCACCGTCGGCCAGATCGATCCGCTCGACAGGTCGGCGGTCGATTGCAGCGCCAGCGATGCGCCACGATCGCGGAGCGCCCGGAGATTGGGCATCCAGCCCCGGTCCAGCCAGCCCGCGACCTGATCCGGCCCAGCCACCTCGAAGCAGATGGCAACCACAGGGCTGGGATCGAGTCGTCGCCTCATGGCGTGTCGTGGGACGAACGGTCTCGTGCCAGCAGGCCGCGCAGCCAGGCGGTGACGATCCGCGGATTGCCGGTGGCGAGTTCACGCACGACGCGCCAGCCGGCCCGCAATGGCAGCAGGCCCAGAAAGCACGACCACTGCAGAGGCGTGCTGTGCAGCCGCACCAGGCGGATCAGGTTGCGTGCCTTGTAGGCCTCGTAGCTGCTGACCGGGCCGCGGCCGATGCGCCCGCCCGCATGGTAGACCACGGCATTGGGCGCGTAGGTGATGCGGAAGCCGTGCCGACGGACGCGTAGCGAAAAGTCGACATCTTCCCAGCCATAGGGGTTGAAGCCTTCGTCGAACATCCCGACGCTGTCCAGGATCGAGGTCCTGATAAACATGGCGTAGCCTGGGCAGGCCTGAACGTCCGTCTGACGGTCGTGCTGACCCCGATCGGGCTCGCCGCGCGCAACGTCCCAGGCCGCGCCCGTGTAGGCGTTGAACCCCATGCCGCCGGCAGCGAGCAGCCGGTCATCGTCCTTGGTGCAGAACGCCTTCGCCGTGACGATGCCGATCCGATCATCCTGACTGCCCACGGCAACGAGCTGCTCGATGCAGTCCTGCGCCAAGGTGGTGTCGTTGTCGATCAGGAAGCACCAGTCGAACTGCAGATGTCGCCGGGCCCAGACGATCGAGGCATTGCGCCCCCCGGCGGCGCCCAGGTTCCGGGGAAGTCGCAGGAGGCGGGCGGTAGGGAACTCCTCAGCGACCAGGTCGGCGGAGCCGTCGGTGGAGCCAGAATCGGTCACGAGGACCTCGAGATCTGCCCATGTCGATGCGAAGACCGACCTCAGGCATGCGCGCAGCAGCTCGCGACGGTTCCAGTTCAACACCATGACCGCGACCACGGGCCGGCCTTGCGGCATGCTGCCATCGGCAGACGCTTGAGGTACCCACGTTGAAACGGTTGTCACCGGTGCGGCACGATGCAAGCGTGGCGCAGCCGCTTGCAGACGAGTGGCAACGGTTCGCCTGATTTGTTCCGGGGATGATCAGACGCGCTGATGATCGCGGACGCCGAGCACTTGCCGTCGAGCATGCTTTCGCCCTTCGATCTATGCGTCGTGGGGGCTGGAGCCGCGGGCATCGCGCTGACGACTGCGCTGCTGGGCTCTGGATTGCGGATCTGCGTTCTCGAGAGTGGGGGCATGCGCCCGGATCGCTGGCGACAGTCGCTAGCGGACGCCGAGGCGTGCGGTCAACCTTATTTCCCGATTATTGAGACCCGGGCACGGTGCTTCGGCGGGACCACGACCTGGTGGAACGGAGAGTGCCGACCATTGGACCCTGCCGAAGACCTTGCGCCTCGCCCCTGGCTCAACGATCCCGGCTGGCCCATCCCCACCCGTGAGCTGCTGCGTTACTATCCAGCGGCGCAGGAATTCTGTGGCGTGGGGGCGGAACCCTTCGATCCCGCGTCGGCATGGCTCGCTGCCGCAGGTCAGAAAGCCCTGCCGCTGGACCCCGCGCGTTTCGTCACACGAATGTTTCGCTATGCACCCGTTCTAGACTTCGCGGAGCTGCACGGCACCGGCTTGCGTGCGGCCGACGACGTCACCGTCCTGCTGCATGCTCACGCGGCCGGCATCGACATGTCGCCGGATGGACGCCGTGCCGTCGGCGTCGGGGTGAGGCGCAGGAACGCGCCCGATCTCCGGATCGCTGCCTCGGCAGTCGTGCTGGCAACCGGCGGGATCGAGAACGCACGGCTGCTGCTTCTGTCCGGTCTCGGCAACTGCCAAGATCTCGTCGGCCGCCATTTCATGGAGCATCTCTTCCTGGACGACGCGGCTTCGGTGGTTGGCCTCGGGCCGTCGGCGCTCTTTCGGCCCTACTTCAGGCGCATGAGCGCCCATGGACGGCAGTTCAAGGCGGCGCTCGCACCCACGGCCGGCCTGCTCGCGCAAACCGGGCTGCCGAATCTCGCGATCAAGCTCGCGAGCGCCTCGAAACGTGCGCCGGGGATCCTCGCGCTGCTCGCTCTGCGCGACCGGCTGACTTCCCGCCGTCCCGGCATGCCGCCACAGGGGGCGGTCAGGCGGCTGCTGACCGACCTGCCGCGCACGGCGCGCGCTGTGGCCCAGGTGGTCCAGGACAAGGAGATGGGCACGGCACGCCGTCCGGAGCCGTTGCTCGCCAGCGTCGTCGGCGAGCAAGCGCCCAATCCGGCGAGCCGGGTCACCCTGTCGGAACGGCGCGACGAGTTCGGCCAGCCGCTCGCCCGGGTCGACTGGCGGCTCCTGGAGCGCGATCGACAGGCGCTCTGGCGCGCGCTCGAGCTGCTGCGCGACGAATTCGAGCGCACGCGGCTCGGCCGGGTGACCCTGCCGGACGACCCAGGCAAGCAGCATGCGCTCGCCGGGCTCCGCGGCGGACGGCATCATATGGGAACCACGCGAATGGCCTCGGCGGCCCGCTTCGGCGTGGTGGATCCGGATTGCCGGGTCCACGGAATCGACAATCTGTTCGTCGCCGGCAGCTCGGTGTTCCCGACCTCGGGGCACGCCAATCCGACTCTGACCATCGTCGCGTTGGCCTTGCGGCTCGCCGATCGTATCCGGCGTGATGCGCCGGGCCTGCTGGCCAAACAATCTTGACCCAGCCTCGCAGCTGCAGGCCTCCACGCCCGCCCGGCGCTCTTCGGGCTTGACCCAGGTCCGGGCGAAGCGCCACTGCTAGGCGGCAGGAGACAGGGCTGCAGCGTCGGCGGTGGTGTCACGGCCAAGGCTCGACCCCAATCGATCGTCGCCGCAAGGCGGCCTGCCCTGGGTGGCTGCCAAGACGTGGATCGCGGGACTCACCAACCGGTCGGATCTCTCCTGTGCTGCTCGTACGAGTTCCCGCCTCTTGGCGGCGGCGGCTCGCGCGTGGTGGAGGGTCTGACGCGGCAGCTCTCGGATCTGGGCCTGGGCATCGACATCGTCACGATGGGAGCCGCGCGCCTGCCGGCGTTCGAGCAGATGGGGAGCATCAGGCTCCACCGCATCAGCGGAATCCGTCGCCGGCCCGAGATCTGCCATCCCCATGAGATGGCCTGGCATCTCATCCGCGCACAAGCCTATGTCCATCGGCTGGTGGGTCGGACCCGCTTCGACGTCAATCACACGCACTTCATCTTCCCGGACGGGCTGCTGGCATGGCGCCTGAAGCAGGTGACGGGTCTGCGCTACATCGTGACCGCACACGGGTCCGACGTGCCGGGCTACAATCCCGACCGGTTCGTGGGCCTGCATCGACTGGCAGCTCCGGTGTGGCGGCGCGTGGTCGGTGCGGCTGATGCCATCGTCTGCCCGTCACGCCACCTCGAGCGTCTTGTGCTTGCCCGCGCGCCCATCGCCAGGACGGTGGTGATCCCGAATGGGATCGACGTCGATCGCTTCGCCATGAACCGCCCCCGTCAGCCGGCCATGCTCGTGGTGGCCCGCCTCGTCGACCGCAAGGGCGTGCAGCATCTGCTCGAAGCCCTGCACGAGCGGGCGTACCCGTGGACCGTGCACATCGTGGGTGACGGTCCGGCACGGGCGAAGCTCGAGGTTCTCGCACGGGCGAGCCGGACCCCGACCCGTTTTTGGGGCTGGCTCGACAACGGCTCGACGCAGCTCCGGGACCTGTTCGAGACCTCCCGGATCTTCGTCTATCCGTCCTCCGACGAGAATTTCCCCGTCGCCCTGCTGGAGGCGATGGCGGCGGGCTTGGCCATCGTGACCACCCGCGGGACCGGTTGCGCCGAGGTCGTTGCGGACACGGCTCTGCTCGTGGGCGCCGCCGACCCGGGCGAGATCCGCGGCGCGCTGGACCGCCTCACCTCGGATCCCGACCTGTGCCGCTCGCTTTCGGCAGCCGCCCGCGCCCGGGTCGACCAGCTGTTCTCCTGGCATGCCGTGGCCGCGCGCTACCAGAGGGTTCTGGCGGCAGCGGGGCGACCGTGAGTTCGAGGAGCTATCGCTGGCTGCTTCTGGCGACGAAGGCGACGTCGGCTGCGGCGTTCAGCACTCCGGCAGGTTCACCGCCAGGCCGCCGAGGCTCGTCTCCTTGTACTTGACGCTCATCTCTTCCCCGGTCTGCCGCATCGCCGCGATGCAGTTGTCGAGGGGCATGAAGTGCGAGCCGTCCCCGCGCAGCGCCAGCGACGCTGCCGCGACCGCCTTGGTGGCGCCGATGCCGTTGCGCTCGATGCAGGGCACCTGAACGAGACCGGCGACGGGATCGCAGGTCATGCCGAGGTGATGCTCCAGCGCGATCTCGGCGGCGTTCTCGACCTGCTCGGGCGTTCCGCCCAGCACGGCGCAGAGGCCGGCGGCGGCCATGGCGCTGGCCGAGCCGACCTCGCCCTGACAGCCGGCTTCCGCGCCCGAGATCGAGGCGTTGTGCTTGATCAGCCCCCCGATCGCTGCCGCCGTCAGCAGGAACTCCGGGACTCTCGCGGGGTCTGCCGCGATGCAATGGTCGAGATAGTAGCGGATCACCGCCGGCACGACGCCGGCGGCCCCGTTCGTCGGCGCGGTCACCACCTTGCCGCCCGCGGCGTTCTCCTCGTTGACGGCCATGGCGTAGACGCTCAGCCAGTCCGCGACGACGTGCGGCTGGGCCATGTTCGAGCCGCGCTCGCGCTCGAGCTGGTCCCGGATGCGCTTGGCCCTCCGCCGGACCTTGAGGCCGCCGGGCAGATCGCCGTCGCGCGAGAGCCCGCGCTCGAGGCAGTCGTTCATGGCCTGCCAGACGCGTGAGAGGCCGGCATCGACCTCGCGTTCCGGCCGGACCAGGCATTCGTTGGCCCGCTTCATGGCGGCGATCGAGAGGCCGCTCAGCCGGGCCATCCGCAGCATGGCGACGGCCGTGTCGAAGGGATAAGGCCAGGCGATCGGATCCGGGTCCTCATGCGCCTGCCCGAGACGAGCCTCGCGCTGCGCCGCGGTCACCACGAACCCGCCACCGATCGAATAGTAGGTCTCGGACAGGAGCGGATCGCCCGCGGCGTCCAGGGCCGTGAGGACCAGCCCGTTGGCATGCCCGGGCAGAGGCGGGCCATAGTCGAACACGATCGCCGTCGCCGGATCGAAGGCGAGCCGCGGCAGGCCTGCCGGTGCCAGCTGCTTGTGCCGGTTCAGCTCCTCGAGGCGCCGCTCCGCTTCATCCGGGTCGATGTCGGCGGGCCGATAGCCGAGCAGCCCGAGCGCCACCGCGCGGTCCGTGGCGTGGCCCTTGCCGGTAAAGGCGAGCGAGCCGTGCAGCGTGACATGGATCGCGGCGGCCGTGCCTGCGGCATCGCTCGCGCGGAGCGTGTCCAGGAAGTCGGCGGCCGCCGTCATCGGCCCCATCGTGTGCGACGACGAAGGGCCGATGCCGATCTTGAAGAGTTCGAACACGCTCAGGAACATCGGCCATGCCCGAAGCTGGGGGTGGCATCAGCAGCAATTCTAGCGGTAGATCGGCAAGCGGGGACAGAGTTCCCTTACCTCCTCGAAGCTTCAGACCCCGAGCGCGATCTCGCGGCTCACGACCGCGAGCAGGCCCCAGAGATGGCCGGCGAAGGACTGCCAGACCTCGATGCGGTAGTGGTCCGGCGCGTGCTTGATGAGCACGGCCTGCGCCTTGTCGAGAATCGTGCGTGTCGCCGAGCCCGAGGGCATGTTCTCGAGATCGAGGGCGCAGAACGAGGAGAGAGCCAGTGTCGCGGCCGGACCACGCACCTCGATCCCGACCTCGCGGTGGCTCACGTCGACGAGGCTATAGGCGTGCTCCATGCCGGCGGCGAAGCGCTCCTCGATCGCCAGCACTTCGTCGGCCGGTGCCATCAGGAGCCATTCGTCCGGGCCGAGGCAGATCGCCAGCCGCTCGCCGGAAGAGGTCAGACCACCGATCCGCTCGGGTAAGGCACAGCCGAACGCATCACCACCCTTGGCACGGTCGTCCGCCAGAACCCGCAGGCTGAAGCGGGCGCAGTCCTGGGCCACCTCGACCGTCAGCCGGTCGGCCACGGCGGGACACTTCAGGTCCGAGAGAGCGTTCCGTTCCTGGATCATGTCCGGCCTCATGCCGCGAGCCGCTTGCCTTCGGGGTCGACGAACACCATGCCGCCGATCGTGGCGGCATGGACGGTGCCCGGCATCGGGATGTGGATCGTCTGCCCCTGCCGTGCCTTGCCGCCCTCGATCACCGCAATGGCGATGGATCGGCCGAGCGTCTCGCTCCAATAGGAGGAGGTGACGTGCCCGATCATGGTCCTCGGCAGCGGGCCATCCGGCTCGGCGACGATCTGGGCGCCCTCCTCGAGGACCACCTTCGGGTCTTGCGTCAGCAGGCCGACGAGCTGCCTGCGGTTCGCATTCAGCATGTCCGGCCGGGAGAGCGAGCGCTTGCCGACGAAGTCGGGCTTGGCCTTGCCGATCGCCCAGCCGAGGCCCGCGTCGTCCGGCGTCAACGTGCCGTCGGTGTCCTGGCCGACGATGATGTAGCCTTTCTCCGCGCGCAGCACGTGCATCGCCTCCGTGCCATAGGGCACGATGTCGTAGGCGCGGCCGGCCTCGTGGATCGCCTCCCAGACCGCGCGGCCATAGCGCGCGGGCACGTTGACCTCGAAGCCGAGCTCGCCCGTGAAGCTGACGCGGAACAGCCGCGTCGGCACCCCGCAGATCCGGCCCTCCGCCACCGCCATGTGCGGGAACTTGTCGGGCGACAGGTCGATGCCCTCGACGAGCGGCGCGATCACCTTGCGGGCGTTCGGTCCGTTGAGCGCGACGACGCACCACTGCTCGGTCGTCGAGGTGAGCCAGACGGAAAGGTCCGGCCACTCGGTCTGGCGATAGTCCTCCATCATGTTGAGGACGCGGGCAGCGCCGCCGGTGGTCGTGGTGACGTGGAACCGATCGGGTGCGAGGCGCCCGACGACTCCGTCGTCGCGGATGAAGCCATCCTCGCCGAGCAGCAGGCCGTAGCGACAGCGGCCCGGCTCGAGCTTGGTCCAGGCGTTGGTGTACATGCGGTTCATGAAGGTCGCGGCATCCGGCCCGACGACCTCGATCTTGCCGAGCGTCGAAGCGTCGAACATGCCGACGCTCGTGCGCACCTGCCGGCACTCGCGGGCGACCGCCGCATGCATGTTCTCGCCGGCCTTCGGAAAGTAGCGGGCGCGGCGCCAGAGCGAGACCGGCTCGAACACGGCTCCGTTCTCCTCCGCCCAGCCGTCGATCGGAGTTCGGCGCGTCACCTCGAACAGGCCGCCGCGATTGTAGCCGGCGAACGCGCCGAAGGTGGTCGGCGTGTAGGGAGGGCGGAAGGTCGTCAGGCCGACCGCCGGCGCCGGCCGCTGGAGACTGTCGGCGGCGATCGCCAGGCCGTTGATGTTCGACGTCTTGCCCTGGTCGGTGGCCATGCCGGTCGTGGTGTAGCGCTTGATGTGCTCGATCGACCGGAACCCCTCGCGAATCGCGAGGCGGATGTCCTTGGCGAGGACGTCGTTCTGGAAATCGACGAACGCCTTGGCGAAGGAGCGGTCGCGGTCGGTCGGGAGATCGCGGCAGGCCGTACCGCCCAGCGGACCCTCACCCGTCGCCGTGAAGTTGGAGGCGGATGAGGCGAAGCCCGCGTCGGTTGCGGCGGCAGCGCCGGCAACGGCACCGTCGGACAGTGCGGCCGCGAGACCGAAGCGGCCGGCGCCGGCGCCAACGCAGCGGCACGCCTCGCGGGGCGTGCCCGGCAGGAACATCTGGGTCGGCTCGTCCCATTCCAGCTTGCCGCCGGTATGGGAGAAGAGGTGCAGGCTGGGCGTCCAGCCGCCCGACATCAGGAGGATGTCGCAGGCGATCCAGCGCCCCGGCCCCACCTTGCCGGACGGGTCGACAGGATTGACCCGAACGGCAGACACCCGCAGCCGCCCCCTCGTGTCTGTCACCGTGCCGCCGCACAGGGTCTCGATCCCGAGCCGCCTGGCCTCCGCCATGAGCGCGCCGTCCACGGCCTGCCGGACATCGACGATCGTCGCCACGGGCGTGCCGGAGCGCGCCAGGTCGAATGCCGCGGCCCAGGCGCCGTCGTGCGCCGTCACCACCACGGCGCGTTCCCCGACACGCACGCCGTAGCGGTTCAGGTAGGTTCGCGCCGCCCCTGCGAGGATGACGCCCGGCCGGTCGTTGCCCGCGAAGACGAGCGGCCGCTCGATCGCACCCTGCGCGAGCACGACCTGCTTGGCCCGGACCTTCCACATGCGCTCGCGGGGCATGCCCGCCGGGACGTCGGCGCGATGGTCGGTCAGGCGCTGGCACAGACCGACCATGTTCTGGTGGTAGTAGCCGATCGCCGTCGTGCGGGTCAGCAGGGTGACGTTCGGCATGACGGCGAGGGCAGCGAGCGTGCCCGCGAGCCATTCCCAGGCCGGTTGCCCATCGATCGCGACGCCGGGCTCCGAAAGCAGCCAGCCGCCGGCTTCCGCCTGCTCGTCGACCAGGATCACCTTGGCGCCACCGCGGGCGGCCGCCGTCGCCGCGGCGATGCCGGCTGCTCCTGCCCCGACCACCAGAACGTCGCAATGGGCGAAACGGCTGGCATAGGTGTCGGGATCGGGCTGCGAGGGTGCCGCACCGAGCCCGGCGGCGCCGCGGATGAACGGCTCGTAGACCTTCTTCCAGAAGGATTTCGGCCACATGAAGGTCTTGTAGTAGAAGCCGGCCGAGAACAGCATGTAGAGGCTGTCGTTGACCGCGCCCACGTCACGCTCGAGGGTTGGCCAGCGGTTCTGGCTCGATGCGCGGAAACCTTCGAAGATCTCGGCCACCGTCGCCCGCGTGTTGGGCTCGAAGCGGCCTGCGCCGCGATCGGTGCCGACCAGCGCGTTGGGCTCCTCGCAGCCGGCCGAGAGGATGCCGCGCGGCCGGTGGTACTTGAACGAGCGGCCGACGAGGTGGACCCCGTTGGCGAGCAATGCCGAGGCGAGCGTGTCGCCCTCGCGGCCGACATGGCTTTTGCCGTCGAACTGGAAGCGGACGGGCTTCGTCGGATCCGTGCGACCCTTGCCCGCGACGCGCAGGCGGCTCTTCGCCTCATCGGCGGCTTGCACGCTTTCGGTCACACCGGAATTGCTCATCCTTGCTCATCCCGGGATGCGAGGCCGGCCGGGCGGGGCTGTCCCGCCTTGTAGGTCGCCAGGAACCTGTCCGTGACGGTGTCGCGGGCGGCGTTGAAGAAGCGCCCGCAGCCGTGCAGGTGGCGCCAGCGCTCGTAGTGGCGCCCCCGCGCGTTGTTGCGGACGTACAGATGGTCGCGCCACTGCTCGTCGCTCAGGGTCGAGGGATCCGCGGGCCGTGCCAGGTGAGCCTCGCCGGCGTAGGCGAACTCGAGCTCGGGCCGCTCGGCCTCGCAATAAGGGCAGGTGATGAGAAGCACGGTCGATGCCTTTCAGTGCGCCACGGCCGCAGCGGCGGCCTCGTCGATCAGCCGGCCGGTGGTGAATCGCTCCAGGGTGAAGGGCGCGTTGATCGGGTGCGGCTCGTCGCGCGCCACCGTGTGGGCGAAGACGTTGGCCGACCCGGGCGTGGCCTTGAAGCCGCCGGTACCCCAGCCGCAATTGAGGTAGAGGCCCGGCACGGGCGTCTTGCCGATGATCGGCGAACGGTCGGGCGTGACGTCGACGATGCCGCCCCATTTGCGCAGCATGCGCATGCGGGTGAAGATCGGGAACACTTCGCAGATCGCCGCCAGCGTGTGCTCGATCAGCGGCAGGCCGCCCCGCTGGCTGTAGGAGACGTACTGGTCGGTGCCCGAGCCGATGACGAGCTCGCCCTTGTCGGACTGGCTGACATAGGCGTGCACGGTGTTGGACATGGCCACGCAGGGAAAGACCGGCTTGACCGGCTCGGACACCAGGGCCTGCAGCGGATAGCTCTCGAGCGGCAGACGCACGTCCGCCGTGCTCATCACCACCGACGTGTTGCCGGCGGCGGCGACGGCCACCTTCCTGGCCCGGATGAAGCCCCTTGCGGTCTCGACGCCCGAGACGCGGCCGGAGTGGTCGCGGCGGATCGCCGTGACCGGGCAGTTCTGGATGATGTCGACCCCGCGCGCCGCAGCACCCCGGGCATAGCCCCAGGCCACCGCGTCATGGCGGGCGACGCCGCCGCGCCGCTGCAGTGCCGCGCCGAGGACCGGAAAGCGGGCATTGGCGGCGATGTTGAGCGGAGGACAGAACGCCTTGGCCTGGTCCGGTGTCAGCCATTCATTGTCGATGCCGTTCAGCCGGTTGGCATGGATGTGCCGCTTGAAGCTCTGCTCGTCATGGACGGTGTGGGCCAGCATCATCACGCCACGCTGCGAGAACATGACGTTGTAATTGAGCTCCTGGCTGAGCCCCTCCCACAGCTTCATGGCGTGCTCGTAGAGATGAGCGCTCTCGTCGTAGAGATAGTTGGAGCGGATGATCGTCGTGTTGCGCCCCGTGTTGCCACCGCCGAGCCATCCTTTGTCGATGACCGCGATGTGGGACAGGCCATGTTCCCTGGCGAGATAGTAGGCGGTCCCGAGACCATGACCGCCGGCGCCGACGACGACGATGTCATATTCGGGCTTGGGCTCGGCGTCCGGCCATTGGGGCTGCCAGGACTTGTTACCGGTCAGGGCCTTGGCCACCAGGACAGGGAGTGAGAAGCGGGTCATGGTCACATCCCGTGCGAGATGATCCGGTCTACCTCCTGCCCATGCGCCGGGACAGGACGCACACGTCATGTTAGCAGGATGTTTGCGTCGCGCCGGCGAGGACATGCGCAGTGCAGGCCAATCCGCGATCAGGCATCCGAGCACGATCCCAAGCCAGGTTGCGCGTCGGCTTCATCCTCGCGCCCCGCTTCACGCTCTGCGCGTTCGCGAACTTCGTGGACGTGCTTCGGCTCGCGGCGGACGAGGGCGACCGCAGCCGTCCCATCCTGTGCGAGTGGGCGATCCTCTCCGACAGCATGGACGCGGTGACCTCCAGTTGCGGGGTGGCGGTGCAGCCCAGCATCCGCCTGCCCGACCCGGCCGCGTTCGACTACGTCGTCGTGATCGGTGGCCTGATCAACGAGATCCCGAACCTGAGCCCCAACCTGCTGCGTTTCCTGCAGGCTGCCGGCGCCGCCGGGGTGCCGCTGGTCGGTGTCTGCACCGGCGCCTTCATCCTGCACCGGGCCGGGCTGATGGACGGCTATCGTTGCTGCGTGAGCTGGTTCCACCACGCCGATTTCCTCGAGCAGTTCGACGGGCTGCAACCCGTGTCGGACCAGATCTTCATCGTCGACCGGGACCGTCTCACCTGCTCCGGCGGAGCCAGCTCGGCCCATCTCGCCGCATATCTCGTCGAGCGGCATGTCGGGCTTGCTCCGGCACACAAGAGCCTGCAGATCATGATCATCGACCAGGCGCTGCGAGCCGAGAAGCCGCAGCCAGGCATTCCGGTCGACCTCGCGACCAGGGATGACGTGATCAGGAAGGCGCTGCTTCAGATGCGCCAGCACATCGAGACGCCACTGACCGTCGTCGAGATCGCTCGCCGGGTCGGCGTCAGTCGCCGCAGCCTGGAGCGCAGGTTCGAGCGGATGCTCGGCAAACCGCCGAGCGATTGCTATTTGTCCATGCGCCTGGAGCAGGCGGCCTTGCTGTTGAGCCGGACGGACCAGACGGTCGCCGCCATCGCGGCGTCCACGGGATTTTGCGACAGCTCGCACTTCGCACGCGTCTTCCGGCAGCACCGCGGGATCACGCCGGCGAAGGCACGGCTGGCACCGGGAGAACATCGGCCGGAACCTGCGCCGGCGCCCATCACACCCATGCGCCCGCATCGCTTGTAGCGCGGGCTCGGCCGGCTAGGATGCCGCGCGATCGTGGGAGGCGACAGGATGGATCTGACCGAGCGGCTCGAGCGCTGCTACACCGGCGTCGTGAACGACGTGATGCGCGGCATGGGCCTGCGCAATTTCGTCCTGCCGCCCGAGATCCGGCCCTTGTTCCCCGAGCGCCCGCTGGCCGGTCCGGTGTGGACCGTCTCGGGTCATGTCGACGAGGCGGCGGACCGGCACACGACGCTCTACGAGTGGACCGGTCTGCTCGCCAAGGCCAAGCCCGGCCACGTGATCGTCTGCCAGCCGCACACCCACGCCGTGGCGCTGATGGGCGAGCTTTCCGCCGAGACGCTGCAGTTTCGTGGCATCCGCGGCTATGTCGTCGACGGCGCCTGCCGCGACGTCGAGTTCATCCTCAGGCTCGGCTTCCAGACCTGCTTCCGTCACCACACGCCCAAGGACATCGTCTCGTTCTGGCTGCCCGACGGCTTCGACGTGCCGATCGCGATCGGCGACGTGCACATCCATGGCGGCGACTATCTTCTGGCCGACCGCGACGGCATCGTGATCGTGCCGGCCGCCCGTACGGAGGAGGTCGTCGCCGCCGCCGAGACCGCGATCGGCACCGAGAACCTGATCCGCAAGGCCATTCTCGCGGGTGTCGATCCGCAGCAGGCCTACCTCGAATACGGCAAGTTCTGATGGCCGAAGCCGACCGCCGCCTGCTGGTGCTCGATCCAGCCGACAATGTCGCGGTCGCCTGCCGCGACCTCGAGGCCGGCACCGAGCTCCTGCTCGACGGCTCGCCGCTGCGGCTCGAAGCGCCCGTGCCGACCGGCCACAAGCTGGCGCGGCGCGACATCGCGGCGGGCGAGAAGGTGCTGAAATATGGCGCGCCGATCGGCTCGGCCCGCTGCCCGATCACGCGCGGCTCCTACGTCCACACGCACAATCTCGAGAGCGACTATATCCCCACCTGGGCGCGCGACGGCAGCGAGATGCGCTGAGCGGAAGCTGCAGCGTGGCGCTGGGCGAAGGAGGACGGGTTCGATGCGGGGCTGGCAGAGGAGCGACGGGCGCAAGGGCATCCGCAACACGGTGCTCGTGGCCTATCTGGTGGAATGCGCGCGCCATGCCGCCGAGAAGATCGCACGGCCGTTCGAGGACGACGACGTGCATGTCGCGGGCTTTCCCGGCTGCTATCGCAACGATTACGCCTACCGGATGATGACCTGCCTCGCGACGCATCCCAATGTCGGCGCCGTGCTGCTGGTCTCCTTGGGCTGCGAGGGCTTCGACCGCTCGAATCTGCGCGGCGTGATCGAGGCTAGCGGCCGGCGCGTGCGGACGCTGGTGATCCAGGCCGCCGGCGGCACGCGCCGCACGGTCGAGGAGGGCCGCGCCTGGGTCACCGAGACGCTGGCGGCGCAGGCGAGCGTGCCGCCGGTGCCGATGCAGCTCTCCGAGCTCGTGGTCGGCACGATCTGCGGCGGCTCGGACGCGACCTCGGGCCTCACGGCCAATCCCGCCATGGGTCGCGCCTTCGACCGCCTGGTCGCCGCCGGTGCTGCCTGCATCTTCGAGGAGACCGGGGAATTGATCGGCTGCGAGGGCCACATGGGCGCCCGCGCCGCGACGCCCGAGCTCGCGGCCGAGCTCGTCGCCTCGGTCGACAAGGCCGCGCGCTACTACCGCGTGCTCGGCCAGTCGAGCTTCGCGCCCGGCAATGCCGAGGGCGGCCTCACGACGATCGAGGAGAAGTCGATGGGCGCCTACGCCAAGTCCGGCGCCTCGACCATCACCGGCCTGCTCAAGCCCGGCGACCTCCCGCCGCGGGGCGGGCTCTATCTGCTCGACGTGGTGCCCGACGGCGAGCCGCGCTTCGGCTTTCCCAACATCAACGACAATACCGAGATCGCCGAGCTGATCGCCTGCGGCAGCCACCTCGTCCTGTTCTCGACCGGGCGCGGCTCGGTCGTCGGCTCGGCGATCAGCCCGGTGATCAAGGTCTGCGCCAATCCCGGCACCTGGCGCCGCATGGGCGAGGACATGGACGTCGACGCCGGCCGCGTCCTGATGGGCGAGGCCACGCTCGACGAGGTCGGCGACGAGATCGTGGCGCTGATCCGTTGCGTCGCTTCCGGCACGCGCACCAAGTCCGAAGCGTTGGGACACCGCGAGTTCATCATGGGCTACAAGAGCTTCGAGCCAGCCGGGCCCGCCTGCCTGCCCGCCGTCGCCTGATTCGACGAGGCACCGGCGTGGAGGTCGCGTCAGACTCCGGCGAGCGCCACCGCGATCAAATCCTCGGAAGATCGGCCACCTGCAGGAGCTGGCGGAGGGAGCGGGATTTGAACCCGCGAGGGGTTGCCCCCAACACGCTTTCCAGGCGTGCGCCTTAAACCGCTCGGCCATCCCTCCGCGGCGCGGGCGGACCATAGCGGCAGGTGGTCGAGCGGGCAACATGTGGGCTGCGGCTCACGCCAGGAACGCTGAAAGCGAACCAGAGTTCTAGTGCCGTTCGCAGCGCGCTCTTGGGTGGCATCCATGCAGGACGAGGAATCGCAGCACGGGAACGGGATCGCTCGGCGTCCGCTGCTGGGCGGGTCGCTCGCGGGCCTGCTCGGTCTGGCCGCCTGTGGGTTTGTCGATACGATCGCCCGTCCGGTGCTCGCCGCGGCCGTGGATCCTGGTGCTGGGCCGCTGATCACCCCCGATCCGATCAAGGAGCGGATCCCGAGGAGCGGCATTGCCGTCGAGCTGGTCGATCTCGTCCAGGCGCCGCGCTCCGCCAGCACCGACGCCCGCGCCCGGCTGAACTTCCTCTATCATGCCGGCGACTATTCCGGCCGGCTGTTCACCTGCGACAGCCGCGGCCTGCTCTACGCCATCGAGCCCGGCACGCGGCGCATGCGGGTGGCGCTGGATCTGTGGCAGGTGCGTGGCGACGCGTTCTTCGGCTCCTTCGCGCTGATGGGCCTGCGTGGGTTCGCCTTCCATCCCGACTGCGCCCGCCCCGGGCGGCCGGGCTTCCGCCGCCTCTACACCAGCCACACCGAGCGCCCGCGCGGAACGGCGGGGTTCTCCGGCCCCTACCGCCCGCACCATCACGACGTGGTCAGCGAATGGCTGCTCGACCCGGCCGACCCGGGCCGCGTCCTGCCACGGTCGCGGCGCGAGCTGCTGCGAATCGCCCAGTGGGGCCGGCAGCACAACACCGACCAACTGATGTTCGACCCGCATCTGCAGCCGGGCATGCCGGGCTACGGCCTGATGCTGGTCGGCGTCGGCGACGGCGGCAACAACCCGCCCCATCCCGACCCCTACGACCAGGCCCAGAACCCCGGCCTGATCCCCGGCAAGGTGCTGCGCATCGACCCCCTGCCGCAGCCGGGCGGCGCGCCCTACGGCATCCCGCCCGACAACCCGTTCGTCGGCATCCCCGGCGCGCATCCCGAGATCTTCGCCCTCGGCCTGCGCCACCCGCAGAACTTCAGCTACGACATCGCTTTGGGCGGCGCGCTGATCCTGGCCGACATCGGCCAGCACGAGATCGAGGAGATCAACCTGCTCCTGCCCGGCCGCAATTATGGCTGGCCCCTGCGCGAGGGCACCTTCGTCACCGACCGGCTGCGCCAGGAGGACCTCTACGCGCTGCCCGCCGACGACGCGAGCCGCGGCCTCACCTACCCGGTGGCGCAGTACGACCATGACGAGGGGGACGCGATCACCGGCGGGTTCGTCTATCACGGCTCGGCCGTGCCGGCGCTGCAGGGCCACTATCTGTTCGGCGACCTGGTCAACGGCCGCGTCTTCCATCTGCCGGCGAGCGAGCTGGCGCTCGGCCGCCAGGCCGCCTTCGGCGAGCTGACCCTGCTGCGCCGGGGCGTGCCCACGACCATGCTCGAGCTGATGCCCGGCAAGCAGCGCCGGGTCGATCTGCGCTTCGGCCAGGACCAGGCGGGCGAGGTCTACATCACCAGCAAGCGCGACGGCTGGATCCGCCGCCTGCAGGGTGTGCCCTGCGGCAGCTTCCGCTGCGACGTCGACGGGCTGCGCTACATCGCCTCCTACCCCGACCTGATCCTGGCCTTCGGCCCCGACGCCGCCGCCGGCCAGCGTCACTTCACCGCCACCGGCCAGTTCGAGGGCCGCAACCCTTGTGGCTTCGACGTGCTGCGCTACCTCGCCCGCTACCCCGACCTCCAGGCCGCCTTCGGCTCCGACGTTCAGGCCGCGACGGTGCATTACATCAGCTACGGCTACCGGGAAGGACGGTCGGCGGCCTGATGCTCAGGCTGCCGGCAGGACGAGCACGGCGCGGAAATCGTTGACGTTGGTCAGGGTCGGGCCGGTGATCACCTGATCGCCCAGCGCCTCGAACAGGCTGTGCGCATCGTTGTCGGCGAGCAGCGCGATCGGGTCGAGCCCGGCGGCGCGCGCGCGGGCGAGCGTGTCGGGGGCCACGATGGCACCCGCGACCTCCTCGGCACCGTCGATGCCGTCCGTGTCGCCCGCGATCGCCCAGACCGCCGGCAGCCCATCCAGCGCGACGGCGAGGCCGAGCAGGAACTCGACATTGCGCCCGCCGCGCCCCTCGCCGCGGACGGTGACCGTGGTCTCGCCGCCGGACAGCAGCACGCCGGGCGCCGTCACCGGCTGGCCGTGGCTCGCCACCGAATGGGCGATGCCGGCCATCACCTTGCCGACCTCGCGGGCCTCGCCCTCGAGCGCATCGCCGAGCAGAAGCGGGCTCACGCCTTCGCGCCGCGCCACTTCCGCCGCGGCCTCGAGACTGAGCTGCGGGGCCGCGACCAGACGGGTCTCGGCACGGGCGAGGCGCGGATCGCCCGGCTTCACCGTCTCGGCAGCGGGGCCGAGCAGGTGGCGGCGCACCGGCTCCGGCGGGTCGATCCCGTACCTTGTCAGGATGGCGCGCGCATCGGCCGAGCTGGTCGGATCCCGTACGGTGGGGCCGCTCGCGATCACCGCCGGATCGTCGCCGGGCACGTCGGAGATCAGGAGCGAGACGGTGCGGGCGGGGAAGGCCGCCGCCGCGAGCCGGCCGCCCTTGATCCGCGACAGATGCTTGCGGACGCAGTTCATCTCGTCGATCGAGGCGCCCGAGCGCAGCAGCGCCCGGTTGATGCCCTGCTTGTCGGCGAGAGACAGCCCTTCGGCCGGCAGGGTGAGCAGCGCCGAGCCGCCGCCCGAGATCAGCGCGATGACCAGATCGTCCTCGCCCAGCCCATGGACCAGCTCGAGGATGCGTTCGGCCGCGGCGCGCCCGGCCTCGTCGGGCACCGGATGGGCCGCCTCGACCACCTCGATCCGCTCACACGGCGCCCCGTGGCCATAGCGGGTGACGATGAGCCCCGTGAGCTCTCCCGGCCAGTGCCGCTCCAGTGTCAGCCCCATCGCCGCCGAGGCCTTGCCGGCACCGACGACGATGGTCCGGCCGCGCGGCGGCTCGGGCAGATGCCCCGGCAGCACGACCGCCGGATCGGCCGCCGCGACCGCGGCCTCGAACAGCGAGCGCAGGAACGGCCGGGGCTCGACCATGCGGCTCAGCCTTCGGCGACCGGGTGGCTCGCCATCAGCTCCAGCGCCTTGACCATCGCCGAATGGTCCCAGGCCTTGCCGCCATTGGCGGCGCAGGCGTTGAACAGCTCGGCGGCGGTGGCGGTGTTGGGCAGGCTGACGCCGAGCGCGCGGGCGCCCTGCAGCGCCAGGCTCAGATCCTTCTGGTGCAGCTCGATCCGGAAGCCCGGATTGAAGGTGCGCTTGATCATGCGCTCGCCATGCACCTCGAGGATGCGCGAGCTGGCGAAGCCACCCATCAGCGCCTGGCGCACCTTGGCCGGGTCGGCGCCGGCCTTGGCGGCGAACACCAGCGCCTCGGCGACCGCCTCGATGTTGAGCGCCACGATGATCTGGTTGGCGACCTTGGTGGTCTGGCCGTCGCCATTGCCGCCGACCAGCGTGATGTTCTTGCCCATCAGCTCGAACAGCGGCTTGACCCGCTCGAACGTGGCATCGGGCCCGCCAACCATGATGGTGAGCGTCGCACCCTTCGCCCCCACCTCGCCGCCCGAGACCGGCGCATCGAGATAGTCGCAGCCCTGCTCGTTGATGCGGTTGGCGAAATCCTTGGTCGCGAGCGGCGAGATCGAGCTCATGTCGACCACGGTCTTGCCCGCCGAGAGGCCGGCGGCGACGCCGTTCTCGCCGAACAGCACCCGCTCCACGTCGGGGGTGTCGGGGACCATGGTGATGATCACCTCGGCCTTCTCCGCCACCTCCTTCGGCGAGGCGCAGGCCTTCGCACCCGCGTCGATCATGTCCTGCGGCACGCCGCTGCGGGTATGCAGGAACAGCTCGTGCCCGCCCTTGCCGAGATTGAGCGCCATGGGCTTGCCCATGATGCCGAGCCCGATGAATCCGACCTTCATGTCGATGCGTCCCCAGATTTGTTCGTGTCAGGCGGCGCGATGGGGCGCGAACCAGCCCAGACCCGCCGAAGTCTCGCCCTTCGGCCGGTACTCGCAACCGACGAAGCCGTCGTAGCCCGCCTCGTCCAGCGCCGCGAAGATGAACGGGTAGTGGATCTCGCCGGTCCCGGGCTCGTTGCGTCCCGGAGTGTCGGCGATCTGCACGTGACCGATCCGGTCCTTCAGCCGACGGAAGGTCGGCACGAGATCACCCTCCATGATCTGCATGTGGTAGAAGTCGTACTGGAACTGCAGATTGTCCGAGCCCACCTCGTCCATGATCTCGATCGCCTGGGCCGAGTAGTTCAGGAAGAAGCCGGGAATGTCGCGGCTGTTGATCGCCTCGATCACCAGTAGGATGCCCGCCTTCGCGAATTCCGGTGCTGCGTGCTTGAGGTTCTGGACGAAGGTGCGACGTGCCTCGGCTGCCGGAACATCCTTGGGCGGAATCCCGGCGAGACAGTTGACCCGGCGGCAGCCCAATGCGCTCGCATACTCGATCGCGGTGATCACGCTCGCGCGGAACTCCTCCTCGCGTCCCGGGAGGCTGGCGAGGCCACGCTCGCCCGCGTTCCAGTCGCCGGCCGGCATGTTGTGCAGCGCCTGGACCAGGCCGTGCTCCTTCAGCTTCTCGGCCAGGAGCTCCTTCCTGTACGGATAGGGGAACAGAAACTCGACCGCCTTGAAGCCGTCGGCGGCAGCCGCCGCGAAGCGGTCGATGAAGTCGTGCTCGTTGTAGAGCATGCTGAGATTGGCCGCGAAGTTCGGCACGCCTTCCTCCCTGAGACCGCGGAGCCCTACCCCGCCTGCTGGAACATCTGCGCGAGCTGGTCCGCACCCTTGACCAGGATGCCGACGTCGGCGCCGACCGCCGTGAACAGACAGCCGCGATCGATATAGCGCCTGGCGAGCGCCGCGTCGCCGGTCAGGATGCCGGGCGCCTTCCCGCACGCCTTGATCCGGTCGATCGTGCCGTCGATCACGGGCTGCATCTCGGGGTGGCCCGGCGCGCCGAGACGGCCCAGTGCTGCGGACAGATCGCCCGGCCCGATGAACACCCCGTCGACACCGTCGACGCCGGCGATGGCCTCGAGATTGTCCAGGCCCTCCTGGGTCTCGACCTGGACCAGCACGCACAGCTCGTCCTCGCAGCGCGTGTGATAGTCCTTGATTCGGCCGAAGCGCGAGGCGCGCGAGGAGGAGGCGAAGCCGCGCATGCCGCGGGGCGGATAGCGCACGGCGGCCACCGCCTGCTCGGCCTCCTGCCGGTTCTGGACATAGGGGATCAGGAAGCTCTGCGTGCCGATATCGAGCAGGCGCTTGATCATGACGGTATCGTTCCAGGGCGGGCGCACGATCGGATGCGCGGTGCCACCGGTCGTCGCCTGGAGCTGGCTGAGCACCATGCCCGGCTCGTTGGGAGAATGCTCACAGTCCAGCAGCACCCAGTCGAACCCGGCACCGGCCAGGATCTCGACGCTGACATTGTTGGCGAGGCTGCTCCATATCCCGATCTGCCGCCGTCCGGACGTGATCGCGCGTTTGAAGCTGTTGATCGGCAGATCCATAGGCTCGGTCCTTGACGGTTCAGTGGATCTCGGGCTCGGGCAGCGGCTCGGTGCCGAGCAGGAAGTCGAAATCGCAGCCCTCGTGCGCCTGGCTGATGTGCTGCACGAACAGCCGGCCGTAGCCCCTTAGGGGGATCGGCTTGGGGCGCCACTCGGCGCGCCGGCGCTGCAGCTCGTCCTCGCCCACCAGGAGATTGAGCTGCCGCGCCTCGACGTCGACCTCGATCATGTCGCCGGTGCGCACCAGCGCCAGCGGCCCGCCGATCGCGGCCTCGGGCGAGACGTGCAGGATGCAGGCGCCGTAGGAGGTGCCGCTCATCCGCGCGTCGGAGATCCGCATCATCTCGCGCACGCCCTGCTTCAGGAGCTTCACCGGCAGGGGCAGCATGCCCCATTCCGGCATCCCCGCCCCCACCGGCCCGGCGTTCTTCAGCACCAGGACATGGTCGGGGGTGACCTCCAGCTCCGGATCGTTGATCGCCGCCATCATCTCGTCATAGCTCTCGAACGCGAGCGCCGGGCCGGTATGCCTGAGCAGGCGGGGATCGGCGGCCGAGGGCTTGATCACCGCTCCCTGCGGCGCGAGGTTGCCATAGAGGATCGCGGTCGCCTCCTTCGAGACCGGTGCCGCCTTGGTGTGGATCACGTCGCGATTGTAGACCGCGGCGCCGGCGATGTTCTCGCCCAGCGTCCGGCCGTTGACGGTGCGGCAGTCCAGGTCGAGCTCGTCCTCGAGCTCGATCAGCAACGCCCTGATGCCGCCCGCATAGAAGAAGTCCTCCATCAGATACTTGCCCGACGGACGCACATTGGCGAGCACCGGGATCTGTCGCGCCAGCTCGTCGAAGCGCGGCAGGGCGAGCGGGATTCCGGCCCGGCGCGCCATCGCGACCAGATGGATCATGGCGTTGGTCGAGCCGCCCATGGCGAGATGACAGCGGATCGCGTTGTCGACGCAGGCCGGCGACATGATGTCGGACGGCCTGCGGTCCTCCCAGACCATCTCGACGATCCGGCGGCCGGCGTCGGCGCACATGCGGGGATGGCCCGAATCGGCTGCCGGGATCGAGGAGGCACCGGGCAGGGTGAAGCCCAGGGTCTCGGCGATGGCGGTCATGGTCGCGGCCGTGCCCATGGTCATGCACATGCCGGCGGAGCGCGCGATGCCGCTCTCGATGTCGTTCCAGTCCTGCATGGTGATGTTGCCGGCCTGGAGCTCGGCCCAGTATTTCCAGCTGTCCGAGCCCGAGCCGAGCACCTCGCCGCGATAGTTGCCGCGGAGCATCGCACCCGCCGGCACGAAGATCGCCGGCAGGTTCATGGAGATCGCCCCCATGATCAGGCCGGGCGTGGTCTTGTCGCAGCCGCCCATCAGCACGGCACCGTCGACCGGGTGGCTGCGCAGCAGCTCCTCGGTCTCCATGGCGAGGAGGTTGCGGTAGAGCATCGTCGTCGGCTTGACGAAGGGCTCGCTGAGCGAGATCGCCGGCAGCTCGAGCGGGAAGCCTCCGGCCTGGAACACGCCGCGCCTGATGTCCTCGACCCGCTCCTTGAAGTGGGCGTGACACTGGTTGATGTCGGACCAGGTATTGATGATCGCGACTACCGGTTTGCCGGCATAGACCTCAGGGCCGTAGCCCATCTGCTTGATCCGCGACCGATGCCCGAAGGCACGCAGGTCGTGCACCCCGAACCAGCGATGCGAGC
>JBFWWD010000039.1:0-30000 GCA_050246385.1 Geminicoccaceae bacterium | reverse complement strand
GCCGTGCGGAAGCTGCTCGGCGACGACGCCCTGCTGGTGATCCGCGTGGCGATCGAGGGGTTCTCGCAGGCCGAGGTCGCGGTCGAGCTGGGCCTGACCGAGGCCGCCGCTCGAAAGCGGTACCAGCGCGCGATGCGCCGGCTGCAATACGCCCTCGAGGAAATCCCCTGAACCGATGTCCCGATCCGGTCCCGCCGGTGGCTTTTCCCATTCGAGCGCCCCGAGCGCCTTCCCTCCAACCGAAAGCAGACACGCATGAACCGCACTGCCGATCTGTCGCTCGAGGATTTCAGGCGTCTTCCGGGGCTCTATCGCCGCTGGGAGCTGACCGAGGTCTGCGAGCCCAACCGCAACTATCAGATCGAGGACGCCGGCGCCCATGCCGACGGGACGCCGCTGCTGGCGATCTACGTCGCCGAGCCCGCGCCCGACGTCCGCGAGGCCGCGTGATGCGCCTCCTCGATCACCTCATCCCACGGAGAAAAGCCATGCCGGACCAGCCGGACGACATCACCTGTCTTCGCGCGGCGAGCTACGCGCTCGAAGACCTCCCCGAAACCATCGCCTTCCCGCAGCGTCCCGGTGACGAGCCAAGCGAGCCGCTGCCGGTTGTCGAGGCGACCGTCGACGAGATCGCCTTCGCGATCATGGAAGCGGAGCGCGAGAGCACGGCCGCCTACCGCCACGCCGACGCGCTGAAGCGCCTCTACAAGCTCGCCCGCGAGGCGGGGTGCATCGGCGCAGATCGCGCCGCCGCGGCGGTGATGAAGAAGGAGGGCCAGTGATGGCCCTTCCCATCATCGGCGCCGACGAACGGCTCGCGCAACGCAAGGGCATCAAGGGCGTCATCTTTGGCCGGTCCGGCATCGGCAAGACCAGCCTGCTCTGGACGCTGAACGCCTCGACCACGCTCTTCCTCGACCTCGAGGCCGGGGATCTGGCGGTCGAGGGACTGGAGATCGACACGCTCCGGCCCCGCACCTGGAAGGAGTGCCGCGATTTTGCGGTGTTCATCGGCGGGCCGAACCCGGCGCTGCGCGAGGATCAACCTTACAGCCAGGCGCATTTCGACGAGGTCTGCGGGCGCTATGGCGATCCGGCGGTGATCGGGAAGTACGAGACCGTCTTCATCGACTCGATCACCGTGGCCGGGCGGCTCTGCTTCCAGTGGTGCCGCGGGCAGCCCGAGGCGTTCTCCGAGAAGACCGGCAAGCCCGACATCCGCGGCGCCTACGGGCTGCATGGCCGCGAGATGATCGGGTGGCTGACCCACCTGCAGCACACGCGCGGCAAGCATGTCTGGTTCGTCGGGATCCTCGACGAGCGGCTCGACGACTTCAACCGCAAGGTCTTCCAGCCGCAGATCGACGGCAGCAAGACCGGGCTCGAGCTGCCGGGCATCGTGGATCAGGTCATCACCATGGCCGACATCCCGGACCCGGGCGGCCAGCCGCAGCGAGCCTTCGTCTGCCAGACGCTGAACCCCTGGGGCTATCCGGCCAAGGACCGCTCAGGCCGCCTCGACAGGGTCGAGGCCCCGCATCTTGGCCGGCTGATGGAGAAGATCCAGCTCCCCGCGCCGCCTGCCTCCGAGCGCCTGATCTGGCCGCCGGTGACCCCGGCCGATCCCGCGCCCGCTGAGGAGCCCGGCCATGGCTGAGCGCCTCTCGCCACGCCCGGTGTCCCGATCCGGTCGCCGGGGTGGCTTTTCCCCTCTGACGCCGCTGCGCGTCCCAACCTCCAACTGAAAGGAGCCGCGCAATGTCCGGACCCTGGAACGACTTCAACTCCGCCCAATCCAATACCAATGTCATCCCGAAGGGCACGCTCGCCAAGGTGCGCCTGACGCTCCGCCCCGGCGGCTTCGACGACCCCGCGCAGGGCTGGACCGGCGGCTGGGCGCGCCGCGCCGCCACCGGCGCCGTCTACCTCGACGCCGAATACACGGTGCTCGAGGGGCCTTATGCCCGGCGCAAGGTATGGTCGCTGATCGGCCTCTACAGCCCGAAGGGCCCGGACTGGGCCAACATGGGGCGCGGCCTGATCCGCGGCATCCTGAACTCGGCGCGCGGCGTGTCGGACAAGGACAACTCGCCGGAGGCGCAGGCCCGCCGCCGCATCAACGGGTTCGGCGATCTCGACGGGGTCGAGTTCATCGCCCGCATCGACATTGGCCAAGACACCAACGGCGAGGACAAGAACGAGATCCGCGCTGCTGTCACCCCCGATCACCGCGACTACGCCGCGCTCATGGGCACGGTTGCGTCAAAGTTCACCGCCGCCCCGGCGCAGGGCCACGCCCCGCAGCAGCCCACCACGGCGCCCCAGCCCAGCCAGCCCGCGTCCGCCCCCGGTAACGCCGGTCGGCCGAGCTGGGCGCAGTAAGGGGGGACCGGCCATGCGCCTGCGCCCCCGCCAGAAGACCTTCGTCGAGCGCAGCGTGGCTGCGCTCGCTTCCCGCAGCAATACGCTGGGCGTGGCGCCCACCGGCGCGGGCAAGACCATCATGCTCTCGGCGGTCACCGGCGAGATGATTGGCGACGGCGCCAAGGCTTGCGTGCTGGCGCATCGCGACGAGCTGACGGCGCAGAACCGCGCCAAGTTCCAGCGCGTGGTGCCAAGCGTCGCCACCTCGGTGATCGACGCCACGGAGAAGTCCTGGGGCGGCCAGGTCGCCTTCGCCATGGTGCCGACGCTGGCGCGGGCATCGAATCTGGCCGACATGCCGCGCCTCGACCTGCTGGTCGTCGACGAGGCGCACCATGCCGTCGCCGACAGCTACCGCCGCATCATCGACCGGGTACGCGAGGCCAATCCAGACGCCCGCATCTTCGGGGTCACGGCGACGCCGAACCGGGGCGACAGGAAGGGTCTGCGCGAGGTCTTCGACAATGTCGCCGATCAGGTGCGGCTGGGCGAGCTGATCGCCTCGGGTCACCTGGTGCCGCCGCGCACCTTCGTCATCGACGTGGGCGTGCAGGACGAGTTGCGGTCCGTCCGCAAGACGATGTCGGATTTCGACATGGCGGAGGTCGCGGGCATCATGGACCGCGCCCCCGTCACCGACGAGGTGATCCGCCACTGGAAGGAAAAAGCAGGCGACCGGCAGACCGTGGTGTTCTGCTCCACCGTCGCGCATGCCGAACACGTCACCGAGGCGTTCAGGGCGGCGGGCGTTTCCGCCGCACTGATCCACGGCGATCTGGCGGCCGAGACCCGCAAGGCGATCCTCGCCGATTACGCGGCGGGCGACATCCGCGTCGTGGTCAACGTGGCCGTTCTGACCGAGGGCTGGGACCATCCGCCCACCTCCTGCGTCGTGCTGCTGCGCCCCAGCTCCTACAAGTCCACCATGATCCAGATGGTTGGGCGCGGCCTGCGCACCGTCGACCCCGAGGAACACCCCGGCATCGTCAAGACCGACTGCGTCGTACTGGATTTCGGCACCTCGAGCCTGATCCACGGCACGTTGGAGCAGGACGTCGATCTCGATGGCAAGACCGAGACCGGCGAGGCGCCGACGAAGACCTGCCCGGCCTGCGAGGCGGAGATCCCGCTGGCCGCCACCGAATGCCCGCTCTGCGGCGAGGCGTTCCCGCGGGAGGATGAAGAGGCCGGTGAAGGCGGGGCCGCCGCGCCGCTCTCGGGCTTCATGATGACCGAGATCGACCTGCTGAAGCGGTCCAGCTTCGCGTGGGTCGACCTCTACGGCACGGACGACGCGCTGATGGCCACGGGCTTCGCAGCCTGGGGCGGCATCTTCTGGCTGGATGGGGTCTGGTACGCCATCGGCGGGGCGAAGGGCGAACGCCCGCATCTGCTGGGCGTGGGCGAACGCACGGTCTGCCTCGCACAGGCGGACGACTGGCTGAACACCCATGAGACCGACGAGAGCGCCTTCAAGACGCGCTCCTGGCTGCGCCAGCCGCCGACCGAAAAGCAGCTGCAGTACCTGCCGCCCGAGTGCCGCCATGACTTCGGCCTGACGCGCTACCGGGCCTCGGCGCTCATGACCTTCGGCTTCAACAAGCGCGCCATCCGCCAGTTGATCGACACGGCGGCCTCTCCCGAACGGAGGGCGGCATGACCCATGCCCACATCCACCCCCATCACGGCCGCGGACCGGCGGCGGCTCTGGCATCCGCGTGGGACGCTCTGTGCTGTCTGCCGGCAACCCGCCCGTGGTTTTGGCTGGTTCGATCCGCACCGAATGAGGCGGCCCCGGCCCTCGGTCTGGTTCTGCTCGATGCCCTGCCAGTCCTTCTGGACGCGCTTGGCGCGGGAGCGTTTCGCCATGGTTGACCTGACCGAGGAAGAGCGCGCCGCGATCACCGCCACCACGAAGCGCGTGGCGCTGCTGATGGACGAGATCGGCTGGGCCACCCCGCTCGGCGAACTGACCGAGGCGCAGGTGCGCGCGCTGATCGAGGAAGCCGTCGAGGGCTTCCGCGAGGCCATGTCCGACATCGCCCGGGCGCAGACGCCGGAGGTGCCGTTCTGATGCTGGATTACAATCACCGCCCCAGCTTCGCCGACCAGGTCAACGCCGCCGTCGATCGGGCCCTCACCGCCGATCAGGCGACGCGGCCGCCCCGCGACTATCTCGGTGGCTCGCGCCTCGGCCATGCCTGTGAGCGGGCGCTGCAGTTCGAGTTCACGGCGACGCCGAAGGACGAGGGCCAGGACTTCAGCGGCCAGTCGCTGCGCATCTTCGCGATCGGCCATGCGCTCGAGGATCTGGCCGTCGCCTGGCTGCGCGGCGCGGGCTTCGACCTCTACACGCGCAAGGGCAACCGGCCAGATGGCGGCCAGTTCGGGTTCTCCGTCGCGGGCGGACGCATCCGCGGTCATGTCGACGGCATCGTCGCCGCGGGGCCCGAAGGTTTCGGTCTCGCCGTTCCCGCACTGTGGGAATGCAAGACGATGAACGCCAAGAACTGGCGGGCCTGCGTCAAGGACGGCGTGACCAAGTCGAAGCCGGTCTACGCCGCCCAGATCGCGCTCTATCAGGCCTACATGGAAGGGACGGTCCCCGGCATCTCAGCCGCGCCCGCCTTGTTCACCGCGATCAACAAGGACACCGCCGAGCTTCACCATGAGTTGGTGCCATTCGACGCCGACCTCGCGCAGCGCATGTCCGACCGGGGCGTGAGGATCCTGCAGGCGACCGATGCGGGCGAGTTGCTGCCGCGCGTCGCCACCACGCCCGACTTCTTCGAATGCCGCTTCTGTCCGTGGTCGGGGCGCTGCTGGGGGCTGCCGGCATGAGCGACGACGGCATCCTGCACTTCAACCCGTGGATGGACTTCAACGACGGGCCGCCGTCCGAGAACCCCTTCGGCTGTGACCCCGACCCCGAGCAGATCGCCGTGTTCCTCGACGCCGTGTTCAGCTGGTGCGAGGGGCTGATCCCGCTCCGCGGCTTCGTCGACAAGGGTCAGGGCCGGGACGGCAAGCCGCACAACATCTGGATCCCGGCTGACGACACGGCGCCGGGAAAACTCGCGACCTTCGCCGCCTGGGCGAACCGCGAGGGCGCCGCCGTCTATGTTATCCCCGGCACGGTCGCCGAACAGGGCCATGCCCGCGCCGCCGAGGTGCTGCAGATGCAGGCCATCGTCGTCGATCTCGATGCTGGCGATATCCCGGCCAAGCTCGAGCATGTCACCCACCATCTTGGCCCGCCCACGCTCATCATCGAAAGCGGCGGGCGCACGCCAGAGGGCGCGGCGAAGCTGCACGTCTGGTGGCAACTGACCGAACCCGCCGAGGGCGAGGATCTCGGCACCCTCTGCCGCCTGCGCGGCGAGATCGCCGTGAAGGTTGGCGGCGACACACATTTCCGCTCGGCGCACCAGCCGATCCGGGTGCCCGGCACCGTCTATCACAAGCACGGCCACCAGCGCCTCGTGCAGATCCGCGAGCATCGCGACATCGAGGTCGACCTTGCGAATTTAGCGGAAAAGGTCGCAGACATGCCGCCGCTGCCGGGCGTGGGCTTCGCCAGCGCCGCCACCGCGCCGACCGCGAAGCCAAGCATCGACGCGGTGCTCACCACGCCGGTGCGCGAAGGCGCAGTGGACGAGTGGTCCCGGTTCCAGGGGGCCAGCGCCGCCATCGGCCATTACGTTCGCCTGGTGCACGAGGGCCGCCTCGATCCCTTCGCGGGCTGGGAGGCGATCTGCGGCTACAACGCCGCCATGCTGCGCCCGTCCTGGCCGCTCGATCGGCTGATGGCGGAGTCCGAACGCCTCTGGGCGCTGCATGTGAAGCGAAACGGCCCGCCGCTCCTGCGCGCGGCCCATGTCGATGCCCCAGCCAGCCCGCTGCCGACCTTCAGCCTCGGCGCGCTGCTCGACGACACCAGTCCGATGCCCGAGGACATCATCGGGCCGCGCGTGCTGACCCCGGGCGGGCTCCTGGTGCTGGGCGGCGCGCCGAAGGTCGGCAAGAGCGACTTCCTGATCTCCTGGCTGGTGCACATGGCCGCTGGCGTGCCGTTCCTCGGCTTCACGCCGCCCCGGCCGCTGCGCGTGTTCTATCTGCAGGCCGAGATCCAGTATCACTACCTGCGCGAGCGCATGCAGCAGATCGCGCTGCCCGCCGCCGTGATCGCCGCCGCGCGCGACACCTTCATCGCCACACCGAAGCTGAAGCTGCTTCTCGACGCGGAGGGTGTCGCCCGCGTGGCCGAGGCGATCCGGGGCGCGTTCCCCGACGCGCCGCCCGACATCATCGTCATCGATCCGATCCGCAACCTCTTCGATGGCGGACCCGAGGGGGGCGGCGAGAACGACAACACCGCCATGATGTTCTTCCTGAAGGACCGGGTGGAGCTTCTCCGCGAGGCAGTCAATCCGGACGCGGGCGTCATCCTCGCTCACCACACCCGCAAGGCCAGCAAGCATCAGGTCAAGGACGATCCCTTCCTCGCGCTCTCCGGCGCCAGCGCGCTGCGCGGTTTCTATACCTCGGGGCTGCTCATGCACCGGCCCGACGAGGACAGCACCGTCCGCAGGCTGGAAATCGAACTGCGGAATGGCCCCGCGCTGCCAGGCAAGCTCATCGACAAGGTGAAGGGGGAATGGGTCGAGCTGAACCCGCTGAACGAGCGCCGGGTGCGCAAGGAGGTCGGCGCAAAGCTCGATGCCGAACGGCTGCGCAAGCACGATGTCATCCTCGGAATGCTGCTGGATGAGGCGGCGGGCGAGCGCCTCTACACCGCCATGCAGTTTGCCGAGACCTTCGAGAACCGGGGCGGTCTCGGCAGCAAGCATACCATCCGCGAGCGGCTCAGCGTGCTGGCGACAAAGGGTTTCGTGAAGTTCCTGCGCGACCCCTCGGGGTTCGGCTTCCCCGTCACCCGGTCCCGGTTCGGCTACCTCTGCGTGGAAGGCATGCAGTTCGGCGCGCCCGTCGAGCATGTCGATCCGGACACCGGCGAAGTCACCACAAGCGCCCGTCCGGTCCTGCCCAGCCACTTCAAATGCCCCCAGTCCGGGCTCTGCCTGCAGGTCGAAAACCCCGCCGTCTGGGTCTACCCGGAGGGGCTGGAGGACGACCTGACTCATATGAGTGAGGCCTGACTCATATGACAGCGCCAACTGTGCACTCAATGAAATCAACGGATTACGGGCAAATAAGAGTCAGGTCCCGAACTCATGCCCGAAGACTTCATGAAGTCTTATTCCGTAATGATTTCAGCCACTTGAACGCCTCGGAACAGTTAGGTGTCAAACCCCCATACTACGTATGGGAGGGCTACCCCACAGGGTTGGCCACTCCTCCCATACGTCCGGGTCAGCCGCGCGCGCCGCCGTGACGGTGTGTTGTGCTTTCCGATCCGACGACGCCGGCCCCGTACCGCCAAGCACCAGACCGCCGTCGTCTTCCACCACCACAGGCCACCGGCAAAGGAGACCCATCATGGCTCAGCCGACTCTGATCCCGAATTGCGACGGCGCAAGGTTTGAATCGCTGCCGCTCGACACACCCCGCAACCGCTGCATCCTCGCGCTCGACCTCGGCACCTCGACCGGCTGGGCGATCCGCGGCCATGACGGCCTGATTACCAGCGGGACCGTCTCGCTGCGCCCCGGCCGCTTCGATGGCGGCGGCATGCGCTACCTGCGCTTCACCAACTGGCTGACCGAGATCGACCGGCTGTCCGGGCCCGTCGCCGCCATCTGGTTCGAGGAAGTCCGCCGCCACGCAGGGACCGACGCGAGCCACATCTATGGCGGGCTGATGGCCACGCTGACTGCATGGGCCGAGCTGCGGGGCGTGCCCTATGAGGGCGTCCCGGTCGGTACGATCAAGCGCCACGCCTCGGGCAAGGGCAACGCCGACAAGGCCGCCATGGTCGCCGCCGTCCGCTCCCGCGGCTTCAGCCCCGCTGACGACAACGAGGCCGACGCCATCGCCATCCTGCTCTGGGCGATCGAGACGAAGGGAGGTGTCGCATGAGATGGCACCCCCATGGCTACGGCGGTCGGCGCCGCGATCCAGAGCAGGTCAAGCGTGAGGGCTGGCGGGAACAGGGCGTCCTCGCGGTCTCCGCCGATGACGACCGCCTCACCTGGCCCGAGCGTGAACTGGTCCGCCAGCTGGGCGAGAAGCTCTACGGCCCGCGCCCGTCCGACAGGGAGGCGCGTCATGGCTGATCGGGAATGGACCGCGGACTGCGTCGCCGATCATTTCGAGGAGGCGTTCCGCACCCTGCGCAAGCTGCCGCCGGTGAAGGCGCAGGGCTATTTCAACACCTGGCCCGACATCGTGCGGACCAGCCGCGAGATCGCGGCGATGGAACCCCAGCCGATGCGGGTCTGGCCCTCGGCCGCTGCGATCACCCGGCTCGAGGAGACCTTCGACTGGGTGCTCTGGATCGAGGAGGCGGAGCGCAAGCTGGTCTGGTCGCGTGCGGCCCGGGTGCCGTGGAAGCAGATCAGCGGCGAGCTGGGGTGCGACCGCACGACCGCCTGGCGTCGCTGGCAGCTGGCGCTGACCAAGATCGCTGCGCGCCTGAATGCGCAGTGACTCCAATATGTTGCAACACTTTTTCCTTCGACATCTGCAACATGATCATGCTATTCCGAAGGCAAGATGGGGAGAGTGCGCTGGAAAGTTCGCTCTCCCCTTTGCGTTGACGGGGCTCTTCTGGACCCCGGTATCCAGCGAGGGTCCGGCGGGGGTCCATCCCACGGCAGTTTCCGGTTCCTTCCTGGCGACATTCGTATGCTGGCGGGCGAAGCGCGGAACATCGCCAGCGACAGGGCCGGATTTTTGGGAAGCCACCCGGAAGCCGGAGCCACGCGCGCCCCGCGCAAACACCAATGAACGCTGGCCTTCCGACCGGACACCGCTGGTGGCCGCTGGACCCCGTGTGGAGTCCGGCCCGGCATCCGGAGTCCGGAAGCCACCGGCATCCACCCGACCGAGGAACCGTGCCCATCATGACGTTGAGCTTCGCCCCGGACGCGATCGAGACGTGGCCGCTGTCGCGCCTCCAGCCCTACGCGAAGAACGCGAAGGCGCATGGCGCGGATCAGGTCGCGAAGATCGCCGCCAGCATGGCCGAGTTCGGCTGGACCGTGCCCTGCCTCGTCGGCGAGGACGGCGAACTGATAGCAGGCCACGGGCGCGTGCTGGCCGCGACGCAGCTCGGGCTGACCGAGGCGCCGGTGATCGTGCTCGGGCACCTGACCGAAGCGCAGCGCCGGGCGTACCGGATTGCGGACAACAAGCTGACGGAACTCGGCACCTGGGACGAGGCGCTGCTGTCGGCGGAACTGAACGACCTGCTGGCCGAAGACTTCGACCTGTCGCTGGTCGGGTTTTCCGATGGCGAACTCGACAAGCTGCTGGCCTTCGATCTCGACGGTGGCGGCGAGGAAGAGGGCGCCGGGGGCTCCGTGCCGCCGGTGACCATCCCCGAACCCCCACGCAATCCGGCGTCGCGGACGGGCGATCTCTGGATCCTCGGCGATCACCGGCTGCTGTGCGGCGACAGCACCAGCGCGGCCGATGTGCGCCGCCTGATGAACGGTGAGCGCGCGATCCTTTTCGCGACCGATCCACCGTATCTCGTCGACTACGACGGCTCGAACCATCCGACCCGCAACAAGGACTGGTCGGCGTCCTACGGCACGACTTGGGACGACAGTTCGCAGGGCGCGGAACTCTATGACGGGTTCATCGCTGCAGCCGTGGCGGAAGCCATCGCCGAGGATGCTGCCTGGTACTGCTGGCACGCCTCGCGCCGCCAGGCGATGCTGGAAGCCTGCTGGGAGAAGGCAGGCGCCTTTGTGCATCAGCAAATCATCTGGGTGAAAGACCGGGGCGTCCTGACCCGGTCGCATTACCTCTGGAAGCACGAGCCCTGTTTCATGGGCTGGCGTCGCCCGAACCGCCCGCCGAAGGTGGCCGAGGAAACGCTGCCATCGACATGGGCGCTTCCCAGCTTCGCCAAGGATGACCGGCCTGACCATCCGACGCCGAAGCCGCTCGACGCCTTCGGGATCCCGATGCGCCAGCATGTGGCGCGGGGCGGCCTCTGCTATGAGCCGTTCTCCGGCTCCGGGTCGCAGATCATGGCGGGCGAGGCCAATGGCCGCCGCGTCTTCGCAATGGAGATCAGCGCGGCGTATGTCGATGTCGCCGTGGAGCGTTGGCAGGCCGAAACCGACAAGGACGCGATCCTCGACGGCGACGGCCGGACCTTCGCGCAGGTGAAGGCGGAGCGGCTGGGCGACGTCACCGATACGCCGGACACGGACGCCGAACCCGAACCCGCGCGAAAGCGCCAGACCGCCGCGTGACATGCATGACCTGGCTCTACCTTCCTCCGGAGACGCTTCCGGAGCCGGCGACGCATGTCTGTTCGGCCTCTCCCTCTGCTCCGGCGCGGGCGGTATCGACCTCGGGCTCACCATCGCCATCCCCGGATATCGTGCTGTGGGCCATGTCGAACGGGAAACCTTCGCCGCAGCCACTCTCGTGGCGCGGATGGAAGACGCGTCCCTGGATCAGGCTGTTGTCTGGGACGATGTTGCAACTTTCGACGGCCGCCCGTGGCGCGGCGCGGTGGACATCGTCACTGCGGGCTATCCGTGCCAGCCGTTCTCCGTCGCGGGCAAACGCCGGGGCGCCGACGACCCGCGCCACCTCTGGCCGCATGTCGCCCGCATCATCGGCGAGGTCGAACCGCCCTTCGTCTTCCTCGAGAATGTCGCCCATCATCTCCGCCTCGGCTTCCCCGAAGTCGCCGCAGGACTGGTCGGCATGGGCTACCGCCTTGCGGCAGGCCTCTTCACGGCGGCGGAAGTCGGCGCGCCCCACAAGCGCGAGCGGCTCTTCATCCTCGCCATCCGCGAAGGGGACGAGCTGGCCGACCCCGCGCGCCTGCTCTGGCACCCGGTCGAGTGGCGGGAACCGGACGGAACTGCTGCGGCTCTGGCCGACGCCAAGGGCCAGCGCCAACGAGAACAGGCAGACAATACCGACGCCGTCGCAGAAAGCGGGCCAGCACGGCATGAACCTGGCGACCACGGCTGCGATGTGGCCCACGCCGCAGACCGACAGTTTCCGCAGCCGGGGCGGCGAACGACGAGACGAGAAGGGTCTGGACCGCATGGCGCGGGACTGGCCGACGCCGATGGCGAACGACGGCTGCAAGCCGAGCGCGGGCAACCGCAAGACGGCCGATCTGACCCATGCGGTGGGATTGTGGATGACGCCGACGGCGCGGGATCACAAGGACGGGGCGACGACACTCGCGAACACGCCGGTGAACGGCCTGCTTGGCCGCCAGGTCCTGGTGACGCCGATGGCTGGGAGCGATACCTCCGAGCCGCGCCGGACCTTGAACCCGCTGTTCGTCGAGGCACTGATGGGTTGGCCCACCGGGTGGACCGGCTTCGCCTCTGTGGCAACGGCGTGGTCCCCTTGGTTGCGGCGCATGCGCTGCGAACTCTCGCGGCTGAACTGCTGGCCGATGGATGAGGCAGCGGCATGAAGCAGACCCGCCTCATGTCGCTGGTCGAGTCCGTCGCCAACGTGATCGTCGGCTACGGCGTCGCGGTCGTGACGCAGATCCTGATCTTCCCGATCTTCGGGCTGCACACGACGCTGGCGCAGAACCTGAAGATGGGCGCCATTTTCACCGTCGTCTCGATCGCCCGTTCCTTCGCTTTGCGGCGGGTGTTCGAGGCGATCCGGATGCGGAGCGCCAAATGATCGACCGCCGCCCCGTAGGGACGGCGGTCATCAGCTTGTCGGGGTCCGGCGCGTCAGGCGGCGGGGAGTTTGTACACGCGCCCCCGATCCTCGACCTTCTCCGAGGTCACCTCGAGCCCGAGCTTCTTCTTCAGCGCCCCCGCCATCGCGCCGCGCACCGTGTGCGACTGCCAGCCCGTCGCGGCCATGATCTCCTCGATGGTCGCGCCGTCCGGTGCGCGCAGCATGGCGATCAGCGTGGCCTGCTTGGTGCCCTCGCGCGGTGTGCGCGTCTTGGGCGCGGTTTCGGCTACGGTGGGGGTGTCCGGCGCGGCCTCCTCGGTAGGCGCGTCCGTCGCGCCCGCAGGCGCGGGGTTCGCGTCCTCGGTCTCGATCCCGATGGCGGCAAGGCCCGCGTCGGTGGCAACCAGCGTGACGCCGTGGCCGTCTCCGGTCTCGCGCCACATAAGCTCGCCCTTGCGCGTGTCGGCGTCGACCTCCTGCAGGAAGTTCTTCGCGAGCATCGCGCCGACCACCTTGGCAGCGGCGCCGCCGCGCAGGCTCTCGGGCAGCGGCAGTGCGATGCGGTCCTCGCGCTGTGCGGCGGCGCTGAGGATGATGGCTTGGGTGTCAGAAAGCTTGGTCATGGGATCGTCTCCGTATTCGGGCCCGCGTCATGCGGCGCCTCCTACGACCCCGAGCCGCGCAGGGCGCGCGGCGGGAGTTCCGGCAGTGCCGGAGATCAGCGGGCGTGCTCGCCCTCGCCGAAGGCGCTGTCGGTGATGCGCTTCAGGAGGCTGGCGTAGTGTTCGAGGGTGCCGACATGGCCCCAGTTGATCTCGTCGGGGTGGGCGTTGAAGTGGTCGTCGCTCAGCGTCTGCAGCCGGGCGAGCATCTCGTCGATCTCGGCCTTCTTGCCGATGAAGGCCGCGAGCGCGGCTTCCTTATTCCGGCGCGCCTTCTCGGCGCGGAGTTCGTGGCGCGGGGTGGTGATCGGGTTCAGGCGCGTGGTCATCGTGATGGCTCCTTGGTGAGTTGCATCGTCCTTCTGAACGGACGTTCGCTCCGGTCGCGCTGCTTATCAACTCGATAAGAACATGATTTCGATAGATAATCGGAGCCGTCGATGCAGGGCATGAGCGAGCGCCAGTACGCCGCGCATGTCGGGCTGTCGCGGGGCGCGATCCAGAAGGCCAAGGCCGCCGAGCGGCTGGTCCTCTATCCCGACGGCAGCATCAACGCGGCCGCCAGCGACGCCAGACGTGCCGAGACGACCGACCCGTCCAAGACCCGCAAGCCGCCCACGCCGAAGCTGAAGCCCGTCCCCGAGGCGGCCGTGGCCGCTGTTGGCGACACGCTGCGTGAACAGGGGCTGGCAGTCCCGGCCGTCGGCGGCGGCACGACCTTCCTGCAGGCGAAGACCGCGAACGAGGTGCTGAAAGCGCAGGAGCGGCGCATCCGGCTCCAGAAGCTGAAGGGGGAGTTGATCGAGCGGGCCCGCGCGCTGGCGCTGGTGTTCCGGCTGGCGCGGGAGGAACGGGACGCGTGGGTGAACTGGCCTGCACGCGCGGCGGCGCTGATGGCGGCCGAACTGTCAGCCTCGTGCGCCGACGTGACCGGCCAGCAGATCACCGTGGAGCCAGCCGCGATGCAGAAGGTCCTGGAGAAACATGTACGCGCCCACCTCGACGAACTCGCCGAGGTCCGGCCCGACTTCCGGTGACGATGATGGCCTGATCGACTTCGACGGCGCGGGCGAGATCCTCCGCGCCTGGGGCAACGGGTTGCGGCCCGACCCGGACCTGACCGTTTCGGAATGGGCGGACCGGCACCGGATGCTCTCGGGGCGGGCTTCAGCCGAACCGGGGCGGTATCGCACCGTGCGCACGCCCTACATGCGCGAGATCATGGACCGGCTGTCGCCGGGGGATCCCACGCAGCGGATCGTGTTCATGAAGGCGGCGCAGGTCGGCGCGACCGAGGCGGGCAACAACTGGATCGGGTTCGCGATCCACCAGGCGCCGGGTCCGATGCTGGCGGTCCAGCCGACCGTGGAACTGGCCAAGCGCAACTCGCGCCAGCGCATCGACCCGCTGATCGATGAAAGCCCAGAGCTGCGGGAGCGGGTGAAGCCCGCGCGATCCCGCGATGCGGGCAACACGATGCTCTCGAAGGAGTTCGCGGGCGGCATCCTGATCATGACGGGCGCGAACTCGGCGGTCGGGCTTCGGTCCACCCCGGCGCGCTACATCTTCCTCGACGAGGTCGACGCCTATCCCGCCTCGGCCGACGAGGAAGGCGATCCGGTCACGCTCGCCGAGGCGCGCTCCCTGACCTTCGCCCACCGGCGCAAGGTGCTGCTGGTCTCGACGCCCACGATCCGGGGGCTGTCGCGCATCGAGCGCGAGTACGAGGCCAGCGACCAGCGTCGGTTCTTCGTGCCGTGCCCACAATGCGGCCACGCACAATGGCTGAAGTTCGACCGGCTGCGCTGGCAAAAGGGCCGCCCGGAGACGGCCGAGTATCACTGCGAGGGCTGCGACGCGGCAATCGCGGAACACCACAAGACGGCGATGCTGGAGGGCGGCGAATGGCGGGCGACCGCCACGGCCGCCGATCCGACCACGGTCGGGTATCACCTTTCGGCGCTCTATTCGCCGATCGGCTGGCTGAGCTGGGAGCGGATCGTGCGGTCATGGGAAGCAGCCCAAGGGTCGGACGAGGCGATCAAGGCGTTCCGCAACACGATCCTCGGCGAGACATGGGTCGAGACCGGGGAAGCGCCCGACTGGCAGCGGCTCTACGACCGGCGCGAACGCTGGAAATCCGGCACGGTGCCAGCAGGCGGGTTGTTCCTGACAGCCGGAGCCGACGTGCAGAAGGACCGGATCGAGGTCGATGTCTGGGCCTGGGGTCGCGGCTTGGAAAGCTGGCTCGTCGATCACGTCGTCATCGAGGGCGGGCCCGACCGGCACGACGCCTGGTCGGAGCTGACCGCGCTGCTGGACAGGTCCTGGCCGCATGAACGCCGCGCGCATCTCAGGATCGCGCGGCTCGCCATCGACACCGGCTACGAGGCCCCGGCGGTCTATTCCTGGTCGCGGGCGCAAGGCTTCGCGCAGGTGTCGCCGGTCAAGGGCGTCGAGGGGTTCAACCGCTCGAGCCCGGTGTCGGGGCCGACCTTTGTCGACGCGACCGAGGGCGGCAAACGCCTGCGGCGCGGGGCGCGGCTCTGGACCGTGGCGGTCTCGACCTTCAAGGCCGAAACCTACCGCTTCCTGCGGCTGGCACGCCCGACCGAGGAGGAGATGGCCGACGGGGCGGCGTTCCCGCCCGGCTCGGTGCACCTGCCGCACTGGGTCGAGAACGAATGGCTGAAGCAGTTCGTGGCCGAGCAGCTGGTGACGGTGCGCACCAAGCGCGGCTTCGCCCGGCTGGAATGGCAGAAGCTGCGCGAGCGCAACGAGGCGCTGGATTGCCGGGTCTACGCCCGCGCAGCCGCCTGGATCGCGGGCGCGGACCGCTGGCCCGACGAGAAATGGCGCGACCTCGAGGATCAGCTCGGGGCCGCCCCCACCGACACCGATCCCGCCGGGCAGATCAACCGGCCGGGACAGGCCCCGCAGGGCAAGCGCCGCTCCGACTGGCTCGGGCGGCGGGAGGGATGGTTCTGAACATGATCGACTGGACGGAAACCGAGCTTTCGGCGCTGCGCCGGGCCTATGCCAGCGGCACGACGCGCGTCAGCTATGACGGCAAGTCGGTGGATTACGGCTCGGCCGAGGATCTGCTCGCCCGCATCCGGACCATCGAGCGCGCCATCGCGGGCTTCAGCCGCCCGCTGCCCGTGGCGGGGCTCGCTGGCTTCTCGCGCGGGGATCGCTGATGTCGGCGACCTGGTTCGACCACGCCATCGCCACGGTGGCGCCGCGCATGGCGGCTCGGCGCGTGATGGCGCGTCAGGCATTCGAGACGCTGACGCGTGGCTATGACGGCGCGGCGCGCGGGCGACGGACGGACGGCTGGCGCGCGCCGGGATCCTCGGCCGACACCGAAATCGGCGTCGCCGGGGCGCTGCTGCGCGACCGCATGCGCGATCTGGTGCGCAACAACCCGCATGCGGCCAAGGCCGTGGCGGTGCTGGTCAACAACATCATCGGCGCGGGCATCATGCCCCGCGCCGCTAGCGGCGACGACAAGCTGGACCGGAAGGTCGATGCGCTCTTCGAACGCTGGACGGCGGACTGCGACGCCGATGGCCAGCTTGACTTCTATGGCCTGCAGACGCTGATCTGCCGGGAGATGGTCGAGGCGGGCGAGGTTCTGGTGCGCCGCCGCCTGCGGCGCGCGAGCGACGGCCTGCCGGTGCCGCTGCAATTGCAGGTGCTGGAAGCCGACTTCCTCGACGCCACCAAGTCCGGAGCCCTCGGCGCAGGGCGCCTCGTGCAGGGGATCGAGTTCGACCCGGTCGGGAAGCGCCGGGCTTACTGGCTGCATGCCGAGCATCCGGGCGACGCCTACGGGGCCTTGCAGAACGGGTTGCAGAGCCGCCCGGTCCCCGCGACCGAGATCGCCCATGTCTACGAGAAGCAGCGCACGCAAGCGCGCGGCGTCCCCTGGGGCGCGCCGGTGATCCGGTCGTTGCGTGATCTCGACGACTATGAAGTGGCCGAACTGGTTCGCAAGAAGACCGAGGCCTGCGTCACCGCCATCGTCTTCGGCGACGACGAGGCGCAACAGGGCATCGCGCCCTCCGTGGTCGATGCCGACGGCAACCGGGTGGAACAGTTCGAGCCGGGGCTGATCGCCTATGCCCGCGGCGGCAAGGACATCCGCTTCAACCAGCCCTCGGCGACGGGCGGCTACGGCGAATACAAGCGCGCGAGCCTGCACACGATCTCGGCAGGCTTCCGCGTGCCCTACGAGCTGCTGACGGGGGACCTGTCCCAAGTGAACTACTCCTCGATCCGGGCGGGTCTCGTGGAGTTCCGCCGCCAGATCGACGCCGTCCAATGGCAGCTGTTCATCCCGATGTTCTGCGCCCCGGTGTGGCGGTGGTTCACGGAAGCCGCATGGGCGGCGGGGCAGATCCCGTCGCCGATCGTGCCTGTGGAATGGTCGCCGCCGAAGTTCGAGGCGGTCGATCCGCAGAAGGACGCGATGGCGAACCTGCTGTCCATCCGCTCGGGCACCATGACGCTGGCCGAGGTGATCGCCCGGCAGGGCCGCAACCCCGACGCCGTGCTGGCCGAGATCGCGGCGACCAACGCCAAGCTCGACGCGCTGGGGTTGGTCCTCGACAGCGACCCTCGCCGCGTCACCAAGACCGGCAGCGCACAATCCAAAGACGGGGCCAGCGATCCGGCGAACGATCCGGCCGCCGACGAACCAGACGCCGACGACCCGACCGCCGACGCGGATACAGACCCGGCGCAGGCCGACCAACAGGACTGACCTTCATGGACACGATGATCGAACTGCCGGCCATGCGCCGGTCGGCGGAGCTTGCGCCGAACACGGCCGATGCCGACAACCGCACCGTCGAGGTGGTCTGGTCGGCCGGGGCTCGCGTCCGCCGTGCCACCTTCTTCGGCGAGCCTTATGACGAGGAACTCAGCCTCGACCCGGCCCATGTCCGGCTCGACCGGCTGAACGCGGGCGCGCCGTTCCTGAAGGTGCACGAGCTCGACACGCTCGACGCGGTGATCGGCTCGGTCGTGCCGGGCTCGGCCCGGATCGAGAACGGTCGCGGCATCGCCTTGGTCCGGATCAGCGAGCGTGCCGATGTCGAGCCGATCTGGCGCGACATCCAGGCGGGGCACATCCGCGCCGTCTCCATCGGCTACCAGGTCCACCGGTTTGATATCTCGAAGCCTGATGGCGCCCGCGAGCTCTGGCGCGCGGTGGACTGGACGCCCTTCGAGGTCTCCGCCGTCGCGGTCGGAGCCGACCCAGCAGCGGGCTTCCGCGCCCAGCACCCCCTTCACGACTGCGTCCTCCACCGCCGGGACGCCCCTTCCACCACGAAAGGACCGATCCCGATGACGGACACGACCCAGACCCCGGCGAGCGACGCCGCAACCCCCGCCAACACCCAGCCGACCGCGCCGGTCGAAACCGAGGACACCCCCATGACCGAGCCGAAACCGGCTGCGCCCGACCCGAAGGTCGCGGCCAGCGAGACGCGCAGCCAGAAGACGCAGGTAACTCCCGCGCCCGATACCGAAGTGGTCGCCACCCGCGCCCGCGAGGCCGAGCGCGACCGCGTCTCCACCATTTACGATCTGGCCGGGCGGCTGAACCTCGAGCGCGGCTTCGCCGAGGATCTGGTCAAGCGCGGCGTCAGCATCGACGAGTCCCGCCGACTGATCCTCGACCAGGTCGCCGCGAAATCCGACGAGACCCGGAACTTCCCCCATGTCTCCGTCCCGCTCGGCGGCCGAGACGAGTGCATCACCCGCCGTGACGCGGTGGCGAACGCACTGCTGCACCGCTACAGCCCAACGCTGTTCCAGCTCGAGGACGCCGCGCGCCAGTATCGCGGCATGACGCTGCTGGAGCTCGCCCGCGAAAGCCTCGGCAATGCCGGGGTCAACACGCGCGGCCTGTCGCGTGACGAGGTGGCGACGCGCGCGCTGCACTCGACCTCGGACTTCCCCGAGATCCTGTCGGCCGTCACCAACAAGACGCTGCGGCAGGCCTACGAGGCCTATCCCCGCACCTTCATGCTGTTCTGTCGCCAGGTGCTGGCGACCGACTTCAAGGCGATGCATCGCGTCCAGCTCGGCGAAGCCCCGCAGCTGCTCGAGGTCGGCGAAAGCGGCGAGTTCAAGCGCGGCACGCTGGGCGAGAGCAAGGAGAGCTACAAGGTCAAGACCTATGGCCGGGTGGTCGCCATCACCCGTCAGACGCTGATCAACGACGATCTCGACGCCTTCACCCGCATCCCGGCGATGTACGGCAACTCCATCGCCCAGCTGGAGTCGGACGTGGTCTGGGGCATCATCACCGCCAACCCGGCGATGGCCGACGGCAATGCGCTCTTCCACACCACCCACAAGAACCTGGCAGGCACCGGCGCGGCGCTCGATGTCAGCAGCGTCGGAGCGGCGCGCGCGGCGATGGCCAAGCAGACCGGCCTCGACAAGAAGACGGTGCTGAACGTCCGGCCTGCCTTCCTGATCGTGCCGGCCTCACTGGAACTGAAAGCCGAACAGCTGGTGGCCCAGAACCTCGTGCCCGCCGCGACGTCCAGCGTGGTGCCGCAGTCGATCAGGACGCTGGCGCCGATCAGCGAGCCCCGGCTCGACGCCGCCAGCGAGACCGCCTGGTATCTGGCGGCCAGCCCGAACCAGATCGACACCATCGAGTACGCCTATCTCGAGGGCCAGCAGGGCGCCTATATCGAGACGCGCAACGGCTTCGACGTCGACGGGGTCGAGATCAAGTGCCGCCTCGACTTCGGAGCCAAGGCCATCGACTGGCGCGGCCTCTACAAGAACCCGGGCGCGTAAGGCGCGCTTCCTGAACCCTGACACACGGGCGGTCCTGACGGGCCGCCCTTCGTCTTTCCACGAGGATCCCCATCATGAAAACCTACGTCCAGCCCGGCAACACCATCACCCTGACCGCGCCCTATGCCGTCGCCTCCGGCGATGGCCTGCTCGTCGGCTCCATCTTCGGCATCGCCGCCGGGGACGCCGCTATCGCCGAGCCCGTCGAGGCAGCGCTCGTCGGCGTCTTCGACATCACCAAGGTCGGCTCGCAGGCCTGGACCGTCGGCGCCAAGGTCTATTGGGACGACACCAACAAGCGCACCACGACCGTCGCGACCGACAACACCCTCATCGGCGCGGCCGTCGAGGCGGTGGCGAGCGGCGCCGGCGACACCATCGGCCGGGTGCGCCTGAACGCGACGTTCTGATGTCGGCCTTCGCCGCCGCCATCGGCGCGCTCTTCGCCGATCCGAACATCGGCCGGGACGCGGTCTACATCGCCGACGGCGGTACACCCGTGCTGGTGCGTGCCGTCGCCCGTCGCGCCGACGCGGTCACCGACTTCGGCGACGCGCGGCTCTGGTCCGAAACCACCCGGATCGACCTGCGCGTGGCCGAGGTGGCGAACCCGCGTCCCGGCGACCGCATCGAGATCGACGGCGACGCCTTCCTCATACAGGGCGAGCCGGTCCGCGACCGCGAGCGGCTGGTCTGGACCGTCGACCTGAGGCCCGCGTGAAACTGAAGCTCGACATCGATCCCGACATCGTCGCGATGATGGCGGCCGAGGTCGCGGCGGGTGAACGGGCCGTCACCGCCGCCATTCGCGAGGCCGGGACTGGGCTGAAGACGGCGTGGCGGTTGCAGATCACCGGCGCGGGGCTTGGTACACGGCTCGCCAACTCGATCCGGAGCCAGAACTTCCCGAGGTCGGGCGAGAGCCTTGAGGCTGCGGCGCTGGTCTGGTCGAAGGCGCCGGTAATCGTCGGTGCGCATGACACCGGGCCGCTGATCCGATCGAAGAACGGGTTCTGGCTGGCGATCCCGCTGCCCGCGGCGGGCAAATCCCTGCGCGGCGGCCGGATCACCCCCGGTGAATGGGAGCGGCGACGCGGCCTCCGCCTGCGTTTCGTCTATCGCCGGACGGGCCCCAGCCTGCTGGTCGCCGAGGGGCGGCTGAACACGAAAGGCCAGGCGGTGGTGTCGCGGTCGAAGACCGGGCGCGGAAAGGTCACTGCGCCGATCTTCCTGCTGGTGCCGCAGGTCAAGCTGCCGAAGCGGCTGGATCTGGCGCGGGATGCAGACCGGGCGTTGGACAGCGTGCCGGGGCTGATCGTGGCGAACTGGGTGGGGGGTAGGTTGTGATCGCATCGATGCGCAATCTTGCTCGGCAGCCACGAAACCGACGGCTCGGGTTACCCCGCGCAGCACGACAGCTTCGCGACATCCTTGTCGAAGGTCTGCGCGGCGAGCTTCAGCCCCTCTACCGTGGTCAGATAGGGGAAGATCGTCTCGCCGAGCGCCTTTGTCGTCATGCCGAACTTGAGCGCCATGGCGAGCGTCTGGACACTGTCGGCTCCCTCCGGCGCCATGATCACGCCGCCCAGGAGGCGGTCGGTCGCCCGGTCCGCGACGAGCTTGATCAGGCCGCGCGTGTCGCGGGCGGCGAGCGCGCGGGGCACGTTGTCGAGCGTCAGCACACTGGTCTTGACGTCATGACCCGCGGCGCGCGCCTGCGCCTCGGTCAGCCCGACGCCGGCGACCTGCGGATCGGTGAACACCACCCACGGCATCGCGGCGTTGTCGTAGCGCTCCGCCCCGCCCAGAACGGCGTTGCGGGACGCGAGCTTGGCGCCATAGGCGGCCATGTAGACGAACTGGTCGCGGTCGGTCACATCGCCCGCCGCGAAGATGCCGGCCTTCGTGGTCTGCATGTCGTCGCCCACCCGGATCGCGCCACGCGCGTCGGTCTCGACGCCCATCTCCGCGAGGCCCAGCCCCTCGGTGTTGGCTGCGCGTCCCGTCGTCAGGACGAGGCGGTCGGCCGTCAGATCGCGGTCTGCGCCGTCCACCGTCACCGTCAGGACCGCACGGGCCCCGTCGCGCCGTGCGGCGTCGTAGGTCGCGCCATCGACAACCGCGACGCCCTCGGCGCGCAGCGTCTCCGTCAGCGCCCGGGACACCTCCGGCTCTGTGCGCGGCAGCAGGCGCGAGCGGCAGACAATGGTGACGCGGGTGCCCATCCGCGCCATCATCTGCGCCAGCTCCACGCCGATGTAGCCGCCGCCGAGGAAGATCAGGCTTTCGGGCAACCGGTCCAGCTCCAGCAGCGACGTGCTGTCGAGCGTTGGTGCGTCCTGGATCCCAGGGATGTCGGGCACGGCGGGTCGGCCACCGGTCGCGACGATCACCTTGGGAGCCGTGATCCTGCGCCCGCCGACCTCGACCCCGCCGAGGACGAGACGCGCCGGACCCTCGTCGAGATAGGTCACACCGCCGTAGCCCGGCAGCAGATCGGCGTACTTCTTCTGGCGCAGTGTCGCGACAAGATCGTCCTTGGCCGCAATCAGCGCCGACCAGTCGGCGACCTGCGCCTCGCTGTTCAGGCCCGGGAACCGATGTGCTGTCTGCGCACCGTGCAGGGCTTCCGCGGCCCGGATCATCGTCTTGGAGGGCACACAGCCCACGTTCACGCAGGTCCCGCCGATGGTGCCATGGCCGATCAGCGCGACGCGCTTGCCTCCCTCGGCGGCGGTGATCGCGGCCGAGAACCCGGCCGATCCGGCGCCGATCACGGCAAGGTCGAAATCGCCCTTGGGCGCGCAGCAATCGTCTTTCATCAAGTCATCCATCCGTTCGAGTGGTCTGGCGCCGCTGCCGTCTCCAGACCGCGTACACGGTCAGCGCGACGAAAAAGGCGAGCGCGGGCAGCAGAACGTAGTCGAGCCAACCCAGCCAGGCCGACAGGCCCACGGCACCCAGAAGCACCACCAGCACCGGAGTGAAGCAGCAGAGCGCCGCGATGACGGTGCCGACGATCCCTGTCGCGATCAGCTTGCGGTCGGACTGCTCGGTCATCTCGTCAGCCCGCGACACGCGCCGGGTAGCCTGCATTGGCCGACGCGGTCGCGATGGCGTCGGCGCTCGTCGCGGCGGTGTCGAAGATCACCGTGGCGGTGCGGGCATCGAAGTCGATCTCGACGGCGCGCACGCCCGCGACGCCCTCCATCGCACGCTTCACGGTGACTGGGCAGAGCGCGCAGGTCATGTTGTCCACCGCGAAGGTGACGGTCTGCTCGGCGGCGACGGTCTGCGCGGCAACAGGGATGGCGGTGATCGGCACAACGGCGGTCAGGCCGAACAAGGCGAGTGCAAGGATCTTCTTCATGTGGATGTCCTTTCGGGGTCAGTAGAGAAGCGGGGCCCACCAGTCGATGGTGAGGGCTGCGAGAACGAGGATCAGGGAGGCCCAGAGAGCCGACTTGGTGATGCGCGCCGATGCTGGCCTTGCGCAGTAGGAACCGGGTTCGCAGACGGTTGGCTTGCGGAAATAGACCTGCCAGAAACCCGCCGCGATGAAGCCGAGCGCGATCACGGCGAAGATCGGCTTGTAAGGCTCCAGAGCCGTCAGGTTGCCGATCCAGGCGCCCGAGATGCCGAGAGTCAGAAGCACCAGCGGCCCGATGCAGCAGGCCGAGGCGAGAAAGGCGCCCACCACACCGCCCGCCGCGAGCCAGCCCTTTCGGGCGGGGCGATCCGCGCCCGTGCTGTCCGTTCTGTCGTCTGTCAGCGCCATGTCGCGCACCTCTCGTCTGTGATTGACGATGGGTGTAGGGTCTGTAGCAACTACAGGCTCAAGAGGAAACTTGCCCATGACCGATCACGAGCGCGAGAGCGGCTTCACACGCGGCGACCTGGCCCGGGCGACCGGCTGCAACATCGAGACGATCCGCTATTACGAGAAGACCGGCCTGCTGCCCGACCCGCCCCGCACGGACGCCGGCTACCGGGTCTATTCCGCCGCACACGCCACACGCCTCCGCTTCATCCTGCGCGCCCGCGAACTCGGGTTCTCGATGGAGGACATCCGCGGGCTGATGGGGCTCGGCGACGGCGCCGCGCCGACCTGCGCCGAGGTCAAGGAACGGACGGAGCGGCACCTTGCCGATGTCCGCGCGAGGATCGCGGATCTTCGGCGTATCGAATCCGTCCTCGCTACAACTGCATCCAGGTGTTCGGGCGCCGAAGTCCCCGATTGTCCGGTGCTCGACGCGATTTCCAACTCGGCCGACCCATGACACCTCGCGAAACCATCCTCGTCGCGCTGCACGCGCGGCTCTCGGCGCTGCCCGCCACCGCTCTGCGCGGGGACGTGCTGCCCGAGCGCATGCCGGTCGAGGGCCTGATGATCCTGCGCGATGGCGAACCAGGTGCGCCCGAAGTCACGCTGTCGCCGCTGCGCTATCACTACCAGCACCGAGCCGAGATCGAGGCGGTCGTTCAGGGTGCCGATCGCGACGCCGCCTTTGACACGCTGACCGCCAGCATCGGCGCAGCGCTCGCCGCCGACCGGACGCTGGGCGGGTTCTGCGACTGGGTCGAGGCCGAAGCCCCGCGCCCGGTCGATCTGCCGGTCGAGGGCGCGGCGAGTCTGAAGGCCGCCGTTATCCCGGTCGTGCTGCACTATTCCACGGCCGACCCGCTGGCCTGACCCAACCGACCACAGGAGACGAACATGGCACGAGCCCAAGGGGCGCGAGCGCTGATGGCGCTTGCGTTCGAGACGACCTATGGAACGCCGCCCGTCAGCGGCTTCACCCGCATGCCCTTCGCCAGCACGTCGCTCGGCGCGGAGCAGCCGCTGCTGAATTCGGAGCTTCTCGGCTACGGCCGCGATCCGCTAGCGCCGATCAAGGACGCCGTGACGGCCGACGGCGACGTCGTCGTGCCGCTGGACGCCGAGGCGTTCGGCTTCTGGCTGAAGGCAGCCTTCGGCGCGCCCACGACCACGGGCGCGGAGGCCCCGTACAGCCACGAATTTCAGTCGGGGTCCTGGACGTTGCCCTCGATGTCGATCGAGACCGGCATGCCCGAGGTGCCCCGCTATGCGATGTACTCGGGCTGCGTGCTCGACCAGATCACCTGGCAGATGCAGCGCTCGGGCCTGCTCACCGCGACCGCGCGGCTGGTGGCGCAGGGCGAGACGGTCGGCACCACGACCAGTGCCGGAACGCCCGCCGCACTGGAGTTGAAGCGCTTCGGCCATTTCAACGGGGCGATCACCCGGAACGGCACCGCCCTCGGCAATGTGGTCTCGGCCGAGATCACCTACGCCAACAACCTCGACCGGATCGAGACCATCCGCTCGGACGGCCGCATCGATGGCGCGGATCCATCCATTGCCGCGCTGACGGGCCGGATCGAGGTGCGCTTCGCCGACCAGACGCTGGTGACGCAGGCGATCAACGGCGAGGCCTGCGAGATGGAATTCGCCTACGTCCTGCCTTCAGGCGAAAGCTTCTCCTTCACCGTGCACGCCGTCTACCTGCCGCGTCCACGGATCGAGATTTCCGGGCCGCAGGGCGTCCAGGCGACATTCGACTGGCAGGCCGCGCGCGACAGCGTCGTCGGCCGGATGTGCACCGCCACCCTCGTGAATGACGTGGAGACGTATTGATGCTGACGCTCGACCTGACCAACGCGCCGCGCTGGCATGACCTCGCCCCCGGCGTCCGGGTGCAACTGCGCCCGCTGACGACCGCCCTGATGGTCGCGACGCGCAGCGACCCCGCCGTCGAGGCGGTGCCCGAGGAGGCTTCCGACGAGGAGCGCGCCGTCGCCTTCGCCAAGGCGCTGGCGCGACGGGCTGTGCTCGGCTGGGAGGGCATCGGCGATGCCGACGGCAACCCGATCGATCCCACCCCCGAGGCCATCGACGCGCTGCTCGACGTCTGGCCGATCTTCGAGGCCTTCCAATTGACCTACGTGTCCAAAGGCCTGCTGCTGGAACAGGAAAAAAACGCCTCCGCGCTCTCGCCGAGTGGTCCTTCGGCGGGGGCGAGCGCTACTGCGAAGCCTGCGCGCAAGCGTGCGAAGACTGCCCGACGCGCCTGAACCGGCCGCTTACCCATGAGGGCTGGCAGGTCTGGGATCTCGTCGGCCGCCTCGGCGGTCAGTTGCGCGTGCTGCCCGGCGCGGTGGTCGGCTGGGACCTGTCCGCGGCCCTCGCTCTGGGAAATGCGCTCGGCGTCCCGCCCGCTGCTGCGGGTGAACTCTTGCCCGTCATCGAAGCGGTGATGGTGGCCAAGCTCAACGAAAAGATGGATCATTCCCATGGCTGAGAAGAGGGTCAGCGTCCGCCTCGCGGCCGTGGGCGGACGGCAGGTGCGCGCCGAACTCGAAGGCGTGGGCGAGGCCGGGTCGCGCGGCTTCGGACGGCTGAGCCGGGAGATGGAAGCCGCGAACGCCCGGCTCGCGGCCTTCTCGCGGCGGGTGCGGGTCGCGGCTGCCGCTGCCGTGGCCGCCGCAGCCGCTGCTGGCGTGGCGATGATCCGGTCCAGCCTGCAGACGGTCGATGCGCAGGCGAAGCTGGCGCAGTCGCTCGGCACCACCGTCGCCTCGATCCAGACGCTGGAGCGCGCGGGCGATCTGGCGGGCGTCTCCATGTCCGGCATCGAGCAGGCCACCAAGGATCTGACGCGCCGTCTCAGTCAGGCGGCCGCCGGGACCGGCCCTGCTGCCGACGCGCTCGACCGGCTGGGGCTTTCAGCAAATGAGCTGATCGCCTTGCCGCTGGACCAGCGCGTGGGCGCGATCAACGCGGCGATCGAGAGCTTCGTGCCTGCCGCCGAGCGCGCGGCGGTCGCGGGCCAGCTCTTCGGCGAGGAAGGCTCCATCGCGATGAGCCGGATCGACACCGCGACGCTGCGCCAGGCGACAGAGGACGTCCTCGCCTTCGGGGTTGTCGTCTCCGAGCAGGACGCCGACCAGATCGAGCGGACGAACGACGCCATCTCGCGGCTCGGGTTGGTCTGGCGCGGGCTCTCGAACCAGTTGGCGGTCGCAGCGGCACCTGCGCTGGAAGCCGTCGCCGATGCCATGGCGGCGGTGGCCAGCCGCACCGGGCCGCTCGGCATCGCGATCCGCGGTCTCTTGGACAACATCGGCCGCCTGACCACCTATGCCGCCACCTTCGCGGCGTTCCTCGCGGGACGTTGGGTCGCCGGCATGGCGGCTGCGGCGCTCTCGGTCCGGGGCCTCGCCACGGCGCTCGTTGTCCTGCGCGGGGCGCTGATCCGCACCGGCATCGGCGCGCTGATCGTCGGCGCGGGCGAGCTCGTCTACCAGTTCACCCGGCTCGTCTCCGGCGCCGGCGGTTTCGGAGAAGCGATGTCGCTCCTGAAGGACCTCGCGGTCGAGGTCTGGGAACGCATCAGTATGGGCGCGGCGGCGGCGGGCGCGGCCGCCACGGCGATGTTCTTCGACCTGAAGGCGGATGCCGCATCGGGCATGCAGAGCGCCATCGAGAGCGTGGTGGGCTTCGGCAACACGGCCGCGAACACCTTCGAAGGCGCCTACGAGGCGATCAAGGCGATCTGGGGCCTGCTGCCCGCCGCCATCGGCGATCTCGCGTTCCAGGCGGCCAACAGCCTGGTCGATGGCGTCGAGGCGATGCTGAACGGGGTGGTCTCGCGGATCAACGGCTTTATCGGCGGAATCAACCAGGGGCTCGAAGCGCTCGGGTCGGAGCGGCGCATATCGCTGGTTCCGGACCTCGACCTCGGCGAGATCGAGAACCGCTTCGAGGGAGCGGCGACTGCCGCAACCACGGCAGCTCAGGCGGCCTTCGATCGGGCCTTCGAGGACAATCCGCTCTCCGCGCCCGATCTCGGTCTGACCGAGGCGGCGAACAGGGCGCTCGAGTCCGCCAACCTTTACCGCGGCGCGGCGCGCGACCTGGCGGAGGGGGCCCGTGCGCCCCTCGAAAGCTGGCAGGCGCTGCGCGATGCCGTACGCGGCACCGACGAGGACGGCGCCGACGCACTGGCCGAGACCACCGCTGCGGCGGAGCGCCTGGAGACGTCCCTCGGCGACGCCGGGCGCGCCGCAACAGATGCAGGTGTGGCGGCCGGAGCTGCTGCTGCGGTAGCGGAGCCCGCGACCGACGCGGCCGTCACCGGCTGGCGGGCGGTCACCGCCGCGCTCTCCGACTACGCCAGCAAGGCCCGCGAGATCGGTGGCGACATCGGCCAGAGCCTCGTCGGCGCCTTCCAGTCGGCCGAGAACGCGGTGGGCCAGTTCGTGAAGACCGGCAAGCTCGACTTCCGCGATCTGGTGACGTCGCTGCTGGCCGATCTCGCCCAACTGGCGGCGCGGCGGTTCATCCTCGGGCCGATCGCCAATGCGCTCTCCGGCGTCTTCTCCGGGGCGGGCGGCATCTTCGCCAACGTCCTGCATGCGGGCGGGATGGTCGGATCGGCTGGACCCTCGCGGATGGTCCCGGCCATGGCCTTCGCCGCCGCGCCGCGGATGCATGGTGGCGGCATGGCCGGGCTTCGTCACGACGAGGTGCCCGCGATCCTGCAGCGCGGGGAACGCGTGCTGTCGCGGCGGGAGGCACAGAGCTACGGCGCGGGCGGCGGGGTCAACGTGACCATCATGGCCCGCGACGCCGAGAGCTTCCGGCAATCGCGAACGCAGGTCGCCGCGGATATCGCCCGCGCCGTGTCGCTCGGTCGGAGGGGCATGTGATGGCGTTTCACGAGGTCCGGTTTCCCGACAACATCAGCCGAGGTGCGCGGGGCGGACCGGAGCGGCGCACGCAGATCGTCGAGCTCGCCTCGGGCGACGAGGAGCGCAACGCCAGCTGGGCCAATTCGCGCCGCCGCTACGATGTCGCCTATGGCATCCGCCGCGCCGACGATCTGGCCGCCGTCGTCGCCTTCTTCGAGGCGCGCAATGGCCGCCTGCATGGCTTCCGGTTCAAGGACTGGGGTGACCACAAGTCCTGCCTGCCTTCGGGCACGCCGTCGCCCACCGATCAGTCTATCGGCACGGGCGACGGCGCGACGACCGCCTTCCAGCTGGTCAAGCGCTACGCCTCGGGTGCGCAATCCTGGACGCGCGCCGTCGCGAAGCCGGTGACCGGAACCGCGCGCATCGCGCTCGGCGGGGTCGAGCAGCCTTCCGGCTGGTCGGTCGACACCGCCACCGGCGTCGTCACCTTCAGCACCGCGCCGGGCGCTGGCGCCGCCATCACCGCGGGCTTCGAGTTCGACGTGCCGGTCCGTTTCGACACCGACGCGCTCGACGTGACGCTCGACCTCGAGCGGCTCGGCTCGATCACCTCCATCCCGCTTCTGGAACTGCGCCGATGAAGTCCCTCGACCCCGACCTGCAGGCCCATCTCGACGAGGGAACGACGACGCTCGCCTGGTGCTGGCGGATCGTGCGCGCCGACGGCACGAGTTTCGGCTTCACCGACCACGATCGGACGCTCAGCTTCGAGGGGACGGATTTCGAGCCCGAGAGCGGGCTGACGGCCTCCGAGGTCCGTTCCGGCTCGGACCTCTCGGTCGATGCGCAGGACGCCGAGGGCGTGCTGACCTCGGACCGGATTACCGAGACCGACATCCTCGACGGCCGCTGGGATAACGCCGAGGTCGAAGTCTGGCGGGTGAACTGGGCCGACACGAACCAGCGCGTGCTGATGCGGCGCGGGGCCATCGGCCAGATCCGGCGCGGGCGGCTGGCCTTCGTCGCCGAAGTCCGCTCGCTCGCGCATGTGCTTGGCCAGACGATCGGGCGGACGTTCCAGGCGACCTGCGATGCCGCGCTCGGCGATGCGCGCTGCGGCGTCGATCTGGAGAACCCGGCGTTCAAGGGCACGAGCGTCGTGATCGACCTTCTACGCGACCGCGCCTTCACCGCTTCGGGCCTCGGCGGCTTCGCCTCCGGCTGGTTCACCTTCGGGACCATCGAATGGACCAGTGGCTCCAACGCGGGGCGTCGGGCCGAGGTTCTCGGCCATGATGTGACGGACGGCATCGCCGTGCTGACCCTTCTCGAGGCGCCGGTGCGCGAGATCTCCGAGGGCAATGCCTTCACCATCCGTGCGGGCTGCGATAAGCGGATCGAGACCTGCGGCGCCAGGTTCGCCAACACGGCCAACTTCCGGGGGTTCCCGCACATCCCCGGCCAGGATGCCGTGCTGCGCTACGCCACCAAGGATGGCGGCCACGAGGGAGGCGTGCTGTGACGCAACCTCTCGCATCGGCCGACCCCGCGCGTG
>JBFWWD010000038.1:0-30130 GCA_050246385.1 Geminicoccaceae bacterium | reverse complement strand
GATGCGCATGGCGGCGCCGATCGCCGAGATGCCGCCGCCGACGACGACGATGCGGGCCGCCTGGTCTCGAGCCTCCGGCGCCTTCCAGTGCCCCGCGCCATTGATGAAGAACGAGATGACGACGCCATAGAACAGTGCGTGTGCCATATAGCTTTCGGGAAGAAGACTGGCGAAGAACAGAAAGGCGAGCATCAGGACGATCGCCAGCGGCCGCAACAGGATGCCGGCGATGATCAGAAGCCCGGCGGCGACCTCGACCAGCATCATGATCAGGGTGAAGGTCGCCGGCGCGAGCGACAGTATAGGCAGGTCGTAGCTCTCGATGATGCCGATCATCAGATTGGGCTGCAGCAGCTTGTAGGACACGCCCATGTAGAGCACCGTCGTGCCGGCGAGCACCCGCATGATCGCCTGCGCGCGCGGGCGTGGCTGTGCCGCGAGCCACGCATGCAATGGTCCGAGCCACCGCGCCGCCGGCATTGGAAGGGGCAGGAAGTGCCGCCCCGCGCCCTGCAGGACGAGATAGATGCAGACGCCGATCAGGGCGCCGACATAGGACAGCATCGCGGTGCCGAACAGGCCGATGCCGAGAACGGCCAGGACGATGAGCAGCGCGGCGAAGAACCGGACATAGATGCCGAGCAGCAGGGCGAGCGCGATGCCCATCTGCGCCCAGCCCAGCCACGCCCAGTCGGGGGAGAGCATTGCCAGGTGCAGGTCGGGCGCGAACAGGCTCGGCGTGCTGAACGCCGATATCCCGACGCGGGGTTCAGCACCCAGCCCGGACGACAGCAGCATCCAGGCCAGGCAGAAGCGCAGGATCGGGGCGACGATGTCGCCATGCGAGGCCAGCCGCGCCTGCAGGTCGGGAAACAGCTCGCGTGCGCCGGTGAAGCCGAGGCGGACCCAGCAGGCCAGGAAGGCCAGGAAGACCAGGACCGGGATCAGGTTGCCGGCGGACCAGGTGGTGAACAGGTCCGGCAACGGTCTGGCGTCCAGATCCCGCATCTGCTCGGGTGTCAGCACCCACTGCTCGTGCGCCAGGGCGACCCCGTGCACGGCCGATGAGATGAGCAGAGCCACGGCCGACAGGACCAAGAGGCTGCTGCTGTCCTTGCGCGCCCGACGATGCGCGACTTGCATCATTCGCATGAGATTCTTCCCGACCCCGCAGCAGGCTCTGGCTCGTTCTTCCTGGTCCGAGCTTTTCCGGCAGCGTAGCACGCCAGCCCTGGTGCGGGCCAGACGACAGCCTCCAGCGATCCATCGCCTGACGCCGGTGACGTCAACGATCGTTCAGCCGCGACCCGGCCGGCCCGGGAAGGCTTCCGCCGCGAGCCGGCGCCAGGGATCGAGCTGCGCCCGACCGGCCTGGTCAAGGTCCTGCCCGGCGGCTAGCGTCGGCGGCGCGCCCACCAGCTGGAGATCTCGCCGACGACGCCGTGGCGGAAGGTGAGCACGCAAAGGACGAAGATCCCGCCCTGGACCACGGTCACCCACGCGCCGAGCTGGGCCAGATAGTTCTGCAGCCCGACGATCGCGAAGGCGCCGACGACCGGCCCGAACACGGTGCCGAGCCCACCCAGCAAGGTCATCAGCACCACCTCGCCCGACATGGCCCAGTAGACGTCGGTCAGCGAGGCGAGCTGGAACACGATCGCCTTGGTGGCACCGGCGAGCCCGGAGAGTGCCGCCGACAGCACGAAGGCCAGGAGCTTGTACAGGTCGGCGCGCCAGCCGAGGGAGAGTGCCCTGGGCTCGTTCTCGCGGATCGCCTTGAGCACCTGGCCGAACGGCGAGTGGATGGTGCGATGGATCAGCAGAAACCCGGCCATGAACACGGCGAGCACCACGCCGTACATCGCGAGCGGCTGGTGGAGGTCGATCAGCCCGAAGAGATGCCCGCGCGGCACCGCCTGGATCCCGTCCTCGCCCCCCGTGAACGGCGCCTGCAGATAGAAAAAGAACATCATCTGCGCGAGGGCCAGCGTGACCATCGCGAAGTAGATGCCCTGCCGGCGGATGGCGATCGCCCCGGCCACCACGCCCAGCGCCGCGGCGGCCAGGGTGCCGGCCAGGATCGCGAGCTCCGGAGTCAGGCCCCAGACCTTGGCGGCATGCGCGCTGACATACCCGGCCGTGCCCAGGAACATGGCATGGCCGAACGACAGGAGCCCGCCATAGCCGATGAGCAGGTTGAAGGCGCAGGCGAACAGCGCGAAGCACAGGGCCTTCATCAGGAACACGGGATAGACGAAGAACGGGGCGATCAGGAAGATCACCAGCATCAGCACGATGGCCGGCCAGTCCCGGCGGGCGTTCCGCTCGGGCGCCGCGGTCGCCGCTCGGGTCGCCGCCATCTCACGCCCTCCCGAACAGGCCCGCGGGCCGCAGCAGCAGGACAATGGCCATGAGGACGAAGATCACCGTGTTCGACGCCTCGGGGTAGAACACCTTGGTCAGCCCCTCGACGACGCCGAGGCCGAAGCCGGTGACGATCGAGCCCAGGATCGAGCCCATGCCGCCGATCACCACCACGGCGAAAACGACGATGATCAGGCTCGAGCCCATGGTCGGGTTGACCTGGTAGATCGGGGCGGCGAGGACGCCGGCGAAGGCGGCGAGCGCCACCCCGAAGCCATAGGTCAGCGTCACCATGCGCGGCACGTCGATCCCGAACGCCTGCACCAGGCCGGGATTCTCGGTCGCCGCCCGCAGATAGGCGCCGAGCTTGGTCCGTTCGATCACGAACCAGGTGAGCAGGCAGACGGCCAGCGAGGCCACGACCACCCAGCCGCGATAGGCCGGCAGGAACATGAAGCCGAGATTGAAGCCGCCCTGGAGCTGCGGCGGGATGGCGTAGGGCTGGCCCGACGAGCCGAACCGGTGCCGGAACAGGCCCTCGATGATCAGCGCCAGGCCGAAGGTGAGCAAGAGGCCGTAGAGATGATCGAGCTGGTAGAGCCGCTTGAGCATCGTGCGCTCGATGAGCATGCCGAACAGCCCCATGGCGACCGGGACCAGGATGAGCGCCCACCAGTAGCCGATGCCGAGATAGTTCAGGAGAAACCAGGCGGCGAAGGCGCCCATCATGTACTGGGCGCCGTGGGCGAAGTTGATGATGTTGAGGAGGCCGAAGATGACGGCGAGCCCGAGGCTCAGCATGGCGTAGAACGCGCCGTTGATCAGCCCCAGCAGGAGCTGCCCGAACAGCGCCTGGGGCGGTATGCCGAACAGCTCGGCGAACATGTCCGGCCTCCTCCGCTAGCTCGCTCGCGTCAGGACTTCACGAGTGGGCAGCCGCCCTGGTCGAGCGGTCGGAAGGCCTCCGCCGCCGGGATCGTGGCGCGCAGGTTGTAGTAGTCCCACGGCCCCTTGCTCTCCTCGGGGGTCTTGACCTGGAACAGATACATGTCGTGGATCTTGCGGCCGTCGGCGCGGATCGTGCCCTGGCCGAACAGGACGTCGTCGGTCGGCAGCTCCTTCATCTTGGCGACCACCGCCGCACCGTCGCCGTCGCTGCCGAGCGCCGCCAGCGCCTTGAGATAGTGCAGCGTCGCCGCATAGACGCCGGCGTGCACCATGGTAGGAGGGGTGCCGCCGTTCTGCTCGGCGAACTTCTTGGAGAACTCGCGCGTCTTGTCGTTCTGGTCCCAGTAGAACGCCTCGGTGAAGGTGAGGCCCTGCGCCACGGGCAGGCCCAGGGCATGGACGTCGGTCAGGAACAGGAGCAGGGCCGCGAGCTGCTGGCCACCCTGGACGATGCCGAACTCGGACGCCTGCTTGATCGAGTTGGTGGTGTCGCCGCCGGCGTTGGCGAGGCCGATGACCTTGGCGCCGCTCGACTGGGCCTGGAGCAGGAAGGACGAGAAGTCGGCCGTGTTCAGCGGGTGGCGCACGGCGCCCACGACGGTGCCGCCGTTCGCCTTCACCACCGCCGAGGTGTCCTTCTCCAGGGCATGGCCGAAGGCGTAGTCGGCGGTCAGGAAGAACCAACTGTCGCCGCCGGTCTGCACCACGGCCTTGCCGGTGCCGTTCGCCAGCGCCCAGGTGTCGTAGGTCCAGTGGACCGTGTTGGGCGAGCATTTGTCGCCGGTGAGCGCCGAGCTCGCGGCACCCGAGTTGAGGAACACCTTGTTCTTCTCGCGCGTGACCTCGTTGACCGCGAGTGCCACCGCCGAGTTCGGCACATCGACGATCATGTCGACCTGATCGACGTCGTACCACTGACGCGCGATGTTCGAGCCGACGTCCGGCTTGTTCTGATGGTCCGCGAAGACGACCTCGACCGGCGTGCCGTCGACGCTGCCGCCGAAGTCCTCGACCGCCATCTTGGCGGCGAGCACCGAGCCCTGCCCGGAGAGATCGGCATACAGGCTCGATTGATCGTTGAGCACGCCGATCTTGACCTTGCCGTCGGACATTTCCGCCGACGCCGGGACGGCCAAGAGGGCCATGGCCGCAGCCGTGGCAAGCAACATGCTGGTTCTCATCCGCGTGCTCCCTGGTGATCGGGCGACGTCCTCTCAGACGCCAAGATAGTCGTGGAGCACGTCCATCCGTGCCTCGAGCCGGTCGCGCGGGACATGCTCGACGATCCGGCCGTGCTCCATGACATAGAATCGGTCGGCCACGGTGGCGGCGAAGCGGAAGTTCTGCTCGACCAGCAGCACGGTCAGGCCCCTGGCCTTGAGCGTGCGGATGGAGTGCCCGATCTGCTCGATGATCACCGGGGCGAGCCCCTCGGTCGGCTCGTCGAGCAGCAGCAGCCGCGCTCCGGTCCGCAGGATGCGGCCGATCGCCAGCATCTGCTGCTCGCCGCCGGACAGCTTGGTGCCCTGGCTGGACGCGCGCTCGCGCAGGTTGGGGAACAGTCGATGGATCTCGTCGGTCGACATCCCGCCGGGCTGCACCACCGGCGGCAGGGTCAGGTTCTCCGCGACCGAGAGGCTCGCGAAGATGCCCCGCTCCTCGGGGACCAGGGCGACGCCGAGCCGGGCGACCCGGTGCGAGGGCAGGCCGATGGTCTCGGTGCCGCCGTAGCGGATGCTGCCGTCGCGCCTGGCGACCATGCCCATGATCGACTTCATGGTGGTGGTCTTGCCGGCGCCGTTGCGCCCGAGCAGCGTTACCACCTCGCCTTCCGGCACGTCGAAGTCGACGCCGTGCAGGATGTGCGATTCGCCGTACCAGGCGTTGAGGCGGCGCACGGACAGGAGGGGCTGGCCCTCGCCGCCCTCACGCATGGCCCGAGCCCATATAGGCCTCGATCACGGCCGGGTTCTTGGAGACCTGCTCATAGTCGCCTTCAGCCAGAATCTCGCCGCGGGCCAGCACGGTGATCCGGTCGGACAGATCGGCCACGACCGAGAGGTTGTGCTCGACCATGAGCACGGTGCGGCCGGCAGCCATGCGCTTGATCAGCTGTGCGATCCGGCCGACATCCTCGTGGCCCATGCCCGCGGTCGGCTCGTCGAGGAGCATGGTCTCGGGCTCGAGCGCCAGGGTGGTGGCCAGCTCGAGCGCCCGCTTGCGGCCATAGGAAAGTTCCACCGCGGGGATGTCGGCGAGATCCAGGATTCCGACCGCGTCCAGCAGCTCGCGGGCGCGGGCGTCGTAGCGGCGCAGCACCCGCTCGGAGCGCCAGAAATCGAAGCAGTCGCCGTGATTGCGCTGCAGGGCGACGCGCACGTTCTCGAGCGCGCTCATATGGCCGAACACGGCCGAGATCTGGAACGAGCGCACCATGCCCATCCGGGCGATCGCCGCGGGCGAGGCGCGGGTGATGTCGCGCCCATTGTAGGTGATCCGACCCTGGGTCGGCTCGAGGAACTTGGTGAGCAGGTTGAAGCAGGTGGTCTTGCCGGCCCCGTTCGGGCCGATCAGGGCGTGGATCGAGCCCCGGCGCACCTCGAGCCGGACATCGCGCACCGCCACGAACCCCTTGAAAGCCTTGGTCAGGCCCTCTGTTGCGAGGATGCACTCGCCGCTCATCTGCCTGGAGACCAATCAGGCACCGTGACTGCGAGCCGCCCAAGTGCCACGCGTCTCGCGCCTCCCCAACACCGAACCATACCAGGGTGGCTTAGATGGGTTTGCCGCTTCGGGCAACCCGGCAGGGGCCAAGCGCCGACGTCACGTGCCCGGACATGCGGGCGCGTCGTTCTGCTCCTGTCTCTACAGCCCGGCGTTGAGGTAGAGTTCGTCGAGCATCACCTCACCGTCCAGCACCTGGCTGCGGAAGGCGCCGCCACCGACATGGTCGCGGCCATGCCAGCTCTCGGGCTCGCGCCACCACACCTGCGCCCACCGCCGCTCGCTGTCGATCAGCCAGATCTCGCGGACACTCGGCAGCGCCTTGTAGTCGGGGAGCTTATCGGCGAAGTCCCGGCCCCGCGTCGACGGCGAGAGCACCTCGATCACCAGCAGAGGATCGACGATCTCGGCCTCCGGCGGCCGGCATGTCACGGCGGCATCGGCCTGCCACCAGCGATGCTCCGAGACCCGCACGCCGGCCTCCGTCTGCGCGCGGCATGGCGGGCGGGAACGCAGTCGCGTGTTCACAAGCGTCACGGCATTGGCAACCACCGTTCCATGCTGTCCGCTTGGCGGCGCCATCGCCATGATCTGGCCATCGACCAGCTCGTAGCGGGTATCCGTACCGTCGTCCCAGCCCAGGAACTCGTCGACGGTCATTGGCTTCTCGGCCGGCTCGGCCATCAGGTCATCCATGCAGCTCTCCGCCTGACATGAATGTGCCTTTCGACGGCGAGGCTGCCAAGCCCGGCGTCAGGCCGCCTGATCCTCCCCGCCGCGGACGATCAGCTCCAGCACCTCCTTCTCGGTCGTCTGCGGAATCGGGCGCTCGCCGGCGTTGCGGCCGCGCTTGAGCACCATCACCCGGTCACCGACGGCGAAGATGTCGTTGAGGCGGTGGCTGATGATGATCTGCGCCACGCCCTGGCGCTTGAGCTCGGCCATGGTCTCGAGCAGGCGCTCGGTCGCCATGACCGAGAGGTTGGCGGTCGGCTCGTCGAGGATCAGCACCTTGGGCGCGAAGCTGATCGCACGCGCGATCGCCACCGACTGCTGCCGGCCGCCGGACAGGCTCTCGACGCGCTGGCGGACATGGTTCACGTCGACCTTGAGCCGGCGCAGCACGCCCCAGGCCTCCTCCTCCATCGCCTTGCGGTCGACGAACCAGCCCCTGGTCGGCCAGCGGCCGAGGAAGATGTTGGCGGCGACGTCCAGGTTCCCGCACAGCGCGAAGTCCTGGTAGATCATCTCGATCCCGACCGCGCGGCTCTCGTGCGGGCTCCTGAAGTGGGTCGGGCTGCCTTCGACCAGCACCTCGCCCTCGTCGCGCTGATAGGCGCCGGTCATGATCTTCATCAGCGTCGACTTGCCGGCCGAATTGTCGCCGACCAGGCCCAGGATCTCGCCGTGCTCCAGCCGCAGGCTCACGTCCGCCAGCGCCCGGACGGCGCCGAAGCTCTTCTGGATGCCGCGCATGTCGATCAGGGGCGTGGTCATGCGAGCGTCTCCCGATGGCCGGCGAGGCGGTGGCGGATGCGGCCGATCAGCCCCTCCTGGCGCAGCCAGATGTCGCCGAGCACGGCCGCGATCAGGATCAGGCCGATGAACACGTTGACCCAGTGCTGCGGCATGATCAGCGAGCTGCCGTCGGGCAGGATGATCTGCAAGGACAGCAGCGCGCGCAGGAGCGTGATCACCGCGGCGCCGGCCAGCGCCCCTGCGATCGAGCCGTAGCCGCCGAAGATCGAGGCGCCGCCGATGATCACCGCGGCGATCACGTCGAGCTCGCGCAGCTGGCCGGCCGACGGATTGAACGAGCGGAAATAGGCGATGTAGATCAGGCCGGCGAGCGAGGCGCAGGCGGCGCTGAAGACCAGGCTCCAGAACCGCACCTTGTCGGTGTCGATGCCGGCATATTCGGCCGCCCGCCGGTTGCCGCCGGTCGCGAACACCCGGTAGCCGATCGGGGTCTTGGCCAGCACGATGCCGGCCACGATCGCCACGAGCACGAGCAGGATGCTCTGGGTCGAGAGGGCATTGGCGATGTCGAACCAGAGGCTGCCCGGGGCCGGCTCGTGGCCGACGGCGCGCAGCACCTCGATCAGCTTGCGCCCGATCAGATTGTAGCTCTCCGGGAACTGGCTGAGCTGCCTTCCCGCCACCAGCCAGGCGGCGATGCCGCGTGCCACGTAGAACATGCCGAGCGTGGCGACGAAGGCCGGCAGCAAGAGCCGGGTGGCGAGCAGCCCGTTGACGCAGCCGGCGAGCAGGCCGGCCGCGAAGCCGCCGAGCCCGGCGGGCAGCGGCGCCCAGCCCATGAACTTCATCAGGAAGGCCGCGGTCGAGCCCGAGAGCGCCAGGACGGCGCCGACCGACAGGTCGACGTCGCCATTGGCCATGACGTAGCTCATGCCGATCGCCATCAGCCCGATCTCGGTGAAGGCGAGCAGGAGGTTGAAGCTGTTGTCGAGCCCGGCCCAGAAGTCGGGCCGCAGCCACCAGCCGAACAGCCACAAGGCGACCATGAAGATGACAGCCGCGGACTCGCGCTGGGTCAGCCACCAGCGCAGGCCACGCGCGCTGAACTCCGATGCGGCGAGACTGCTGCCATGGGTGCGCGGCGCCTCGATCGCGACCGAGCCGGTGTCGACCGGTGGCGGCTCGGTTCCGCGCAGCCGGGCGAGCAGGCGTGGGATCAGCTTGCGGCGGATCACCCAAGGCTCGATCAGCACGGCGACCAGCAGGATCAGGCCGAGAAAGGCCGGTACCGCACCCGGGGGCAGGGAGGCCATGGCCTGCACCTGCAGCTCCTGGTTACCGACCTTGAGCGTGCGGGTGATCGGCACGCCCTCGCGCAGGACCTTGTCGATCAGCACGACCAGGACCGCGCCCATGCAGGAGCCCAGCACCCGGCCGCGCCCACCCAGGATCGAGGCGCCGCCGACGATCACCGCCGCGATCACGATCAGCTCGGCACCCAGGCCGTATTGCGAGGTGACGCCCTTGTCCTGGGCGACGTTCATCAGCCCGGCCAGCGTCGCGCACAGCGCCGCCAGGACGAAGCCGCGGATGCGGACGCTTCTCGTGTCGATGCCGGCATATTCGGCGGCGAGCTCATTGCCACCGACCGCATAGGCCTCATAGCCCCAGCGCGTGCGCGCGAGCGCGATGCCGCCGATGAGCGCCACCAGCACGAAGGCCAGGATCTGGTTGTTGAAGCCCAGCGCGTTGCTCTCGCCGAGCATGAAGAAGCCGAACTCGCGCGCCTTGATCTCGTAGGCGATGGTCTTGCCGCCGGTGAGCCCCAGCACCAGCCCGCGGCCGACGAACAGCATGGTGAGCGTGGCGATGAACGCCGGCACCTTGAGCCAGGTGACCAGCACGCCGTTGATCAGCCCGATCGCCGTCCCGACGCCGAGGCAGATCAGCACCGCCGCCCAGGCCGGCAGGTCGAAATGGGTCGGCGCGAAGGCGATCGAGAACACCACCGCGACCAGGCCCAGGGTCGAGCCGACCGAGAGGTCGAGGTCACGGTCGACGATGACGAAGGTCATGCCGACCGCCATCACGCCGTAGCGTGCTGCGTCGCGCAGCACCGACTGCAGGGCGGTGAGGTCGCCGAAGAAGCGCGGGTTGATCGTGGTGCCGACCAGATAGAGGCCGGCCATGACGATCAGGAGGCCGACCTCCCAGCCATAGGCGAAGCCGCCGAAGCGGCCGAGAGCGGAAGCCCCCGGGCCGGCTCCGACGGCATCGGAGCGTGCCGCCACGAACTCAATTCTCGTAGCGCTTGCCGACCTTGTCGACCGTGTCCTTGGTCACGAGCTGGGCGCGCGTGTCCAGGTTGGCGGCGGAGATGCCGCGGTCGATCTGCAGGTAGAGCTGCATCACCGGCCAGAAGCCCTGGAGGAACGGCTGCTGGCCGAGGGCACCGTCGAGCGCGCCGGACTTGAGCTGCTCCTGCTGCTTCGGGCCGAGGTCGAAGCCGTAGGAGCAGACCTTGTCGCCAAGGTTCAGCTGCGCCACCGCATCACCGATCGCCGGCGTGACGAAGCCGTTGGCGCCCATGATGCCGACCACGTCGCCCCGGCTCTCGATCAGGCTGACGACCGAGCCCACCGGATTGTTGGCGTCGACGTCGATGCCGATGTTCTCCGGCCCGGCGTCGACCTTGAAGTTGCCGAGCTTGCCCTCGAGCGCCAGCGTCGCCACGGCCGCGGTGAAGGCCGCGGTGATCCGGTTGTTGACCTCGACATTGCCGAGCGTGGTGGTGCTGGGAAAGATGATCGACCCGCTGTCGGCACCGCTCGCCAGCACGCAGCGCGCCAGCGCCTCGCCGCCGATCGCCGCCGCGCTCGCATCCTGGCCGGTGTGGCTGATCGCCGAGCGATCATAGAGCGTGCCGTCGAAGCTGTTGGTGGTCGCGACCGGGATGCCCTTGTCGAGCAGCCCCTTGACGATGTCGTTGTAGGCGCCGGCCTGCGGCGTGGTCAGGATGAAGCCGTCGATGGTCGGGTCCTGCACCGCCTGGTTGATGATCTCGAGCTGGCGCGGGATGTCGTCGACCGGTGCCTCGGAGCCGAGCATCAGGAGGTTCACGCCGACCAGGTCGGCCGCGAGCTTGGCGCCGACATAGGTCGGATCGAAGAAGCCGTTGCCGGCGGTGTGGGTGATGATCGCGAAGGTGAGCTTGCCGTCCTTGCTGTTGAAGTCCTTGGTGCCGGGCGCTTCCTTGACCGCGTCCTCGAAGCTGTAGCCGCCCACGGCCTTGGACAGGGCGCCGGACTGCGCCATGGCCTCGCCGCCGAATGTGACGGCGAGCGCCAGAGCGCTCGCCCCGAGCAGAAGATTCCGCATGTTCCCGTCTCCCTGATGCCGGTGCCGCCCGGCTTATCCAGTCGAACCCGTACCACCGCGCGCGGCATCTTGGCTATCGCGGTGCGCGTCCCACCTGATCTTGGGCAGGCGGGCTGATAGGCTGCCGAGATGAGCATGACCGAGCCCGGGTCGGATCTTTCGTCGGTGCTGGTGGCAGCCGCCATCGCCGGCCGCTCGCCGACGGAAATTCTCGAGGCGATCAGCCGAGCGATGGTCGAGGCGGGGATCCCGCTCCTGCGCACCACCGTCGGTGCGCTCCTCCTGCATCCGCTGCTCGATGCGACGCTGGTGATCTGGCGCCCCGACCGTGGCGCCTACCTCGACGACACGCCCCGCCCGGCGGTGCGTGGCACCGAGGCCTGGCGCGACAGCCCGTTCCACCGGCTGGAGCAGGCGGAGGGCCGGATGCGGCGCTACCGCCTGGCCGAAGATGAAGGGACGGGCGAGTTCCCGGTCCTGGCCCAGCTCGTGGCCGAGGGCGCCAGCGACTATCTGGTCCTGCGGACCCGCCTGGCGCCAGGTCTGGCGCTCGGTGACGGCACCAGCGTCTTCTCTTCCTGGGCTTGCGACCGCCCTGGCGGCTTCACCGACGCCGAGATCGCGCGCATCTCCGCCATCGAGCCGCTCCTTGCGGTCGTCGTCGCCGGCGCCTTGGGCAACGCCACGGCTGCCACCCTGCTCGCCACCTATCTCGGCTCGGACGCGGCACGGCGCGTGCTCGGCGGCGACGTCGAGCGCGGTCGGGCGGAGATGATCCACGCCGTGATCTGGTACAGCGATCTCGCCGGCTTCACCCGCATCGCCGATCAGATCGCCGGCGCCGGGATGCTGCAGCTGTTCGCAGGGGCCGCCGAGATCCTGCGCCTGCTCAACGACCATGCCGAGATCCTGGTCGACGCGATCGAGGGCAGGGGCGGGCAGGTCCTCAAGTTCATGGGCGACGGCATCCTCGCCATCTTCCGCGGCCCCGGCGAGAGCGCCGCCTGCGAGGCGGCCCTCGAGGCGTGGGCGGAGGCGAGCGCGCGCTGCGGTCGGCTCGGGCGCCGGCCGATCGGCCAGACCCATCCCTATCTGGCGCTCCACGCGGGCGACGTGCTCTACGGCAATATCGGCGGGCGTGCGCGGCTCGACTTCACGGTGCTGGGCCCCGCGGTCAACGAGGCGAGCCGGATCGCCGCCATGTGCCGCCAGCTCGATCGCACCCTGGTCATGTCCGAGGAGTTCGCCGGGCTCTGCCCGTCCGAGCGGCGCGAGCAGCTGCTCGCGTTGGGCAGCTTCACCCTGCGCGGCGTGGCCCGGCCGCAGATGCTCTACGGGCTGGCGGAGCCTGCCGGATAGCCCCTCATCGGCGCGGGGCGACGGTGGAAGCGGGCAGCTCCAGCCCCGCCCCGACCAGCCCGGCGTTCAGACGCCCGATGACCTCGGGCGCGGCCTGGAAGTTGCCCCAGAACGCGACCGGATCGCGGGCGAGCAGCGGCGACTGGCGGTGGGCCTGTGCCAGTGCCGCCCGGGCGGCCGCCTCGTGCCCCAGCGCCGCCTCGGTGATGGCGAGGGTGGCGTAGCCCTGGCAGCAGTCCTCCTTGCCCAACTCGGCCTGATCGCGGGCCTTCTCGAGATCGCCACCCAGGAAGAGCGCCAGCGCCAGGGTCTCGTGATACCAGGCCGGGACGACCATGCTGCCCTCGATCGCTTCCTGCAGCAGCTTCCCGCCCTCCTCCCAGCGGCCTCGGGCCATCAGCCGCCAGCCGAGCTGCGCCAGGCTCTCCGGATTGTGCGGATTGAGCGCGATCGCCCGCCGCTGCACGCGCTCGGCCTCGTCGTAGTCACCGCGAGCGAACTGAAGTGCTGCGAGTGCCTGAAGGCTGCGGACGGCCTCGGGTGCCAGTGCGACCGCCCGCTGCGCCGCCGCCAGTCCGGCATCCAGCTCAACCGGCCGTGCCGAGGGCTCGACCAGCTCGAAACGGGCCGCATCCATATGGGCGAAGGCGAGCATCGCCCATGCCCCAGCATAGCCCGGATCGCGCCGGACGGCCTCCTCGAGGCAGGCGCGCACCGGCGGATAGTCCGCGGGCTCGAACGTCCGTCTGAAGGCCAAAGCCCGCTGCACGCAGTCGTAGGCGAACATCGTTTCGGGTAGGGTCCGCGCCAATTGCCGCGAGGCCGCCTGAGTGACCACGCCGTACTCCTGGGCCAGGCGCGTCGCTATTTCCCCGGCGATGTCGTCCTGAACGTCGAATGGCGTGACCGCGGTCAGCGCCTGGTCATATCTCTGGCTCCACAGCACCTGGCCCGAGACACGCTCGGCCAGTCTGGCCGTCACCCGAATCCGCTCCGGCTCCCGCTCGACACCGCCGGTGAGCACGTAGGCGGGTGCGGATGCCGCCGCACCGGGCAGCGGCGTGCTCCCATCGCTGTCCGGCGCGGCGGCGAACACCTGCAGGCCGTCGAAGCGCATGAGATCCGTGATCAGCCCATTGGTCAGGCCGCTCGCGAGCAGCCGACCACCCTCGCCGCCGCTCAGGGCCTGAAACGGTACGATGACCAGAGCCGGGCCGGCCGATTGAGCCTGCCCGTCGGCCCGCCACAGCGCCACGCCGGCGATGCCGCCGACCAGCGCGAGCGCACAGAGGCCGCCGGCCAGGACCGAATGCCGGTCGCGCAGGTGGGGAAAGCCCGGCCGCCGAGCCGAGGGTGCGGCCGGCACCGCGGCCTCGACCCGGGACTCGAACGCAGGGACGTAGTGCCCCTTGGGGATGCTGATGCGGATCGAATCGTCATGCCCATCGGTCAGATAGTACTGGTCGAGATCGCGCCGAAGCCGGCCGAACTCGATGCGAACGATGGGGTCGTTGTGCGGGTCGAAGCGCTCGTCGCGGCCGAGCACCGCCAGGGCGATGTCGAACGCCTTGAGCCGCTCCGCCTGACCCGCCAGGGTGCGGTCGACGACGTAGGCCAGCAGCTTGCGGCGCCGCGCGCTGGCATGGAATTCAGCCCTCTCGAGCAGCCACTCCAGATAGGCACGAATCTCGTCCGCCGACTGCCCGTCGTCGCCGCGCGCCCGTGGCGTCAGGCTCACCTGACCTCTCCGCCGAAGAGGCGAACCCTCGCATAGCAGACTCCGCCCACCTTGTATCGGCCGGGTCGGAAGCCGTTTTGTTACCGTAACAGCCTACCCGCCGGCCAGCAGTGGCGCGCAGAATTCGCATGCAACGCGCCCGGGAGCTCGGAGCCCGGGGCACCATGCCCAACCAGTCGCGAACGAGCGTTCGCCGGGGAGACTGTCTTGAACAAGCTGCTCACGTCCGCCTTCGCCATCCCGCTGCTGCTCGGCGCCGGGGCCGCCATGGCCGAGTCGATGACCGGCACGGTGGACAGCGTCGATCCGAACGCCAAGACGGTGGTGATCAACGGCCAGCCCTACATGCTGGAAGGCCAAGCCTCCGGGCTGAAGATCGACGAGATCAAGGTCGGTGAGAAGGTGACGGTGGAGTACGACGTCAACACCAACAACGTCTCTCAGATCGACCACGCCAAGTAAGGCTCCCAGTCGCGCAGGTCATCTCGAGGAGTGAGGAGTATGATGAAGGCGCGCATGCTCGGGTTCGCAGTCGCAGCGCTGCCGGTGATGCTCGCTGCCACGGCATGGGCCGACGCCTCGGCGCTGGAGAAGTTCTCCGGCGCCAAAGAGGCGATCATGAACTACTACGCTGCGAATGCCCGCGAGGGCGGCGGCAATTGCGGCGCCGGGCACATGTCGAACATCGGCGACGCTCGGGTGGTCAGCGAGAGCGGCGACCAGGCGGTCGTCGCGGTGGACTACACCTTCAGCGCCACCTCGCAGGGCGGCACCGCCGAATGCAGCGGCGACAGCTCGCGTGAGTTCACCCTCACCAAGGGCGGTTCGGGCTGGGGGGTTTCCGGGATGACCGGTCAGAACCCGTAGTCTCGGTGATCACCGCCGGGACGCGAGCCGCCCACGGCCGGCGGTGCGCTCGCCTCGTAGCGGTGCGGCCGCATAGCCGCCGAGCGACAGGCGGGCAGCAGGCCTTTGCCCAATCACCGAGTCCGCGTCGGCGGCGCGGAGGTCGAACGCGTTGGACGCGATCGAGGCCGTGTGCGGCAGCCTGCCCGCCCGCGCCGATCGGATTCGGCGGCGGTTCTGGCGCGATCCGGAGTTCCGGACGGTCTGCGAGGACTATCGCGACGCGCTCCAGGTCCTGGCCAAGCTCGATCCTGACCAGGCAGTCAATATGCAACGGATCATGGAGTACCGGCAGGTATCCGCGGAGTTGCTGACCGAGATCCGGACGATGCTGAGAACAGAGCAGTCCTGGAACTGGAAGAAGAGTCCAAGGAGAGGCGTATGAGATACTGGCATATGGCGGGGGTGCTGGCCATAGTCGGCCTGCTCGGCTTGGCGGACGGGCCTGCCATCGCGCAGGACGCGAAGAAACCCAACATCCTGTTCATCATGGGCGACGATGTCGGCTGGTTCAACATCGGCGCCTATCACCAGGGCATGATGTCCGGCAAGACGCCGAACCTCGACAGGCTCGCCGCCGAGGGCATGCGGTTCACGGACTACTATGCCGAGGCGAGCTGCACGGCCGGTCGGGCGAACTTCATCACCGGCGAGCTGCCGATCCGGACCGGCCTGACCACGGTCGGGCAGGCGGGCGCGGACGTGGGGATGCCCGCCGAGGCCGTAACCCTCGCCACCGTGCTCAAGGCGCAGGGCTATCTGACCGGCCAGTTCGGCAAGAACCATCTGGGTGACCTGAACAAGTTCCTGCCGACCGTCCATGGCTTCGACGAGTTCTTCGGCTATCTCTACCATCTCGACGCCATGTCCGATCCGTACTGGCACAGCTTCCCGCAGGACTGGTGGGACAAGTCCGGCCCGCGCGACCTCATCCACTCCTGGGCCACGGACAAGGACGATCCGACCGAGCAGCCGCGCTGGGGCAAGGTCGGCAAGCAGCGGATCGAGGACGAGGGGCCGCTGGCGCCGTTCCCGGACATGGCCGGACGCCAGGGCTGGCAGGCGGGTCGCCCGGCCAAGTACAACATGGAAACCTTCGACCAGGTGCTGGTCGAGCACAGCAAGGGCTTCATGGACAAGGCCAAGAAGGACGGCAAGCCGTTCTTCATCTGGCACAACACGACGCGCATGCACATCTTCACCTTCGTCCCGCCGGAATACCAGGCGAAGATGAACTATGAGAGCAATTACGGCCTGGAAGAGGCCGGCATGGCGCAGATGGACGACAGCATCGGCGAGCTGCTCAAGCACCTGGAGGAGATCGGCGAGGCCGACAACACGATCGTCGTGTTCACCACCGACAACGGGGCGGAGGTGTTCACCTGGCCCGACGGCGGCATGACGCCGTTCCGCGCCACCAAGGGCACCGTGTTCGAGGGCGGCTTCCGCGCGCCCGCGATCATCCGTTGGCCGGGCAAGGTCAAGTCGGGCACGGTGCAGAACGGCATCTTCTCCGGCCTCGATTGGCTCCCGACCCTGGCTGCCGCGGCCGGCAGCCCGGACATCACCGGCCAGCTCCTCAAGGGCGTCAAGCTGGGCGACCGGACCTACAAGAACCACCTCGACGGCTACGACCAGACCGACCTGCTCCTGGGCACCGGCCCGTCGAAGCGGCACGAGCTGTTCTACTTCGGCGGCGCCAAGCTGGGCGCCCTCCGCATCGACGACTTCAAGTACCAGTTCTTCCAGCAGCCCTGGGGCTGGCCCGGCGAGAAGGTGACCACCGACATGCCGACTATCGTCAACCTGCGCCAGGACCCGTTCGAGCGCACGCCGTCGATCCGGGGTGAGAGCCTGAACGACATGGGCGGCGGCTACATGAACGAGTTCTACGCCCGCGAGTTCTGGCGCTTCGTCCTGGTGCAGCAGGCCGTCGCCGACCTGGCCAAGACGGCGATCGACTATCCGCCCATGCAGGCGCCGGCCTCCTTCAACCTCGAGGCGGTCAAGGCCCAGATCGACGAAATGATCAAGAACCAGCGCGGGCAGTAGCGGCGGCCGAAGCTGGAGCAGCGTTCCACGCGGGTGATTAGTCTGCCCGCGTGGAATGGCTCGCTGCTCCACTCCGGAGAGTGGTGGCGCGATCCATGATCGGGACGAGCTCGATGGCGGCTGGAGGATCTGCATTCGTCGTCCGTGTAGGATTGTTTGGTCTGGCATTGCTGCTGGCCGGCTGCGCCAGCTCGGACGGAGGTGCGTCCGGCGGGAACGTGGCCGGCGGGAGCGGCGGGCAATGCGATCAAGGCGCCTGGTGCGGCGACCTCCTCGACCGGGACCATGACGGCCTGATCTCGCCGCAGGAGATGGACGACGCCTTCGACGCCGCGGACACGAACGGCGATGGTCAACTCAGTCAGGGCGAATTCGAGGGTGCAGGCGGCAGCTGGGGCGGCGGTGGCCGCGGTCGCTGAGCTGCGCGCATTGCCGGGATGGGCCGCTACCATGATCCGTCAGCGCTCATGGGTCACTGCAGGCATTCTTTTGCTGACCCTGTGCAGCGGCGTCGCGGTCGGCCAGGAGGAAGCCAAGACGCCGAGCGAGGAGGAGACGCGGGAGCTGGCCAAGCAGGCGCAGAACCCGATCGCCAACCTGATCAGCGTGCCGTTCCAGAACAACACCCAGTTCAACTTCGGGCCGCGCGAGCGGACGCTGAACGTGCTCAACTTCCAGCCGGTGATCCCGTTCAAGCTGAACGAGAACTGGAACCTGATCACCCGGACGATCGTGCCGTTCATCCACCTGCCGTCGTCGGAGAAGGGCGACAGCTCGGACAACGGCATCGGCGACGTCAACCCGACCTTCTTCTTTGCGACCTCGCTCGCCAGGGACCTGATGGTCGGTTTCGGGCCGACCTTCACCTTGCCGACGGCCACCAAGAGCGACCTTGGCACGGAGAAGTGGAGCGCCGGCCCGGCTGGCGTCGTGGTATGGACGCCAGGCAAGTGGGTAGTCGGGACGCTGGTGAACAACCAGTGGTCGTTCGCGGGCGACAGCGATCGCAAGAGCGTCAACCAGATGCTGGTCCAGCCCTTCGTCAACTACAACATCGCCGACGGCTGGTACCTGATCAGCAACCCGATCGTCACCGCGAACTGGGAGGCCGGCCGTAGCAAGGACACCTGGACGGTCCCGGTCGGCGGCGGCGTCGGCCGGCTGTTCCACATCGGCAAGCTGCCGATCAATGCGAGCATCCAGGCCTTCGATTATGTCGAGAAGCCTGAGTATGGCGCCGACTGGGAGCTGCGCGCCGAATTGGCGTTCCTGTTCCCGAAGTGAGTTGCGGTGAGAGCATGAGGCACGACGCGGCAAGGAAAACAGGCTCGGCGTTGGCGCTGATGCTGATAACGGGAATGGCCGCCGGACCCGCCGCGGCCCAGAACCCCGCGCCGGACCCCGATCGCTGGCAGCTCAGCATTGCGCCCTATCTCTGGGGGGTCGCGATCAAGGGCGATGTCGGAGTCGGCAAGACCGACGCCAGGGTCGACGCCAGCTTCAGCGACATCCTGGACCACCTCAACGGCGCGTTGATGCTCAGCCTGGAGGCGCGGAAGGGCCGCTTCGGCCTGCTCTCGGACAGCCTCTACGCCGATCTCGAGGACAACGCCGCCTCGGCCGAGCATCGGCTCAAGGTCGACGCCACCGCCAAGCTGTTCATCCAATCGCTCGCCGGCACCTACCGCGTCGGCACCTGGCAGCTCGCGGACACGGCGGCCGGTCCGCTCGGCGTCACGCTCGATCCCTATGCCGGCGCCCGCTACACCTATCTCGACGCGCAGCTCGACGGAAAGCTCGACCTACCCGATCTCGGCATCACCGCGCACCGCGATGCCGACCAGAGCGAGCACTGGATCGACCCGATCGTCGGTCTGCGCAGCACCTGGACCCTCGGCGAGCATTGGAGCCTGGTCGCCGCGGGCGACGTCGGCGGCATCAGCACCAGCGATCAGTACAGTGCGGAGGCCTGGGGGCTGGTCGGCTATCGGTTCGGCCTGTTCGGCCAGGACAACGCCAACTTCTTCGCCGGCTACCGGGTGCTCAAGCAGAAGTACGAGAACGGCAACGGCCGCGACCGCTTCGACTGGGACGTGACCATCCACGGCCCGATCGCTGGCCTCAAACTGACCTTCTGAGCCTGCCTGGGAGAGCGCCGATGATGCTGTCGCGTCGCCTGTTGCTGGCCGCTCTGGCGGCGGCTGGGCTCCTCTGCGGACATCCGCGCGCCCAGGAGACCGACCCGCTGCCATCCTGGAACGACGGCGCCGCCAAGCAGGCGATCGTCGAGTTCGTCGACGCGACCACCGCGGCCGGCAGCCCGGACTATGTGGCACCCGAGGAGCGGCTCGCCACCTTCGACCAGGACGGCACGCTCTGGGTCGAGCACCCGATCTACAGCCAGGTCGTGTTCGCGCTCGACCGGGTCGTCGCCCTGGCGTCCGAGCATCCGGAGTGGAAGGACCAGGAGCCGTTCAAGACGGTCCTCTCGGGTGACCGGGCGGCGATCGCGAAGCTGTCCTTGCGCGACCTCGAGGAGATCGTGTTCGCCACCCACACCGGCACGAGCGTCGAGGCGTTCACCAAGATCGCCGCCGACTGGGCCGGCAAGGCCGAGGACCCGCACTGGCACCGACCCTATACCGAGCTGGTCTACCAGCCGATGCTGGAGCTGCTGCGGCTGCTGCGCGCCAACGGCTACCGCACCTACATCGTCACCGGCGGCGGGCAGGATTTCGTGCGCTCCTACGCCCGGCGCGTCTACGGGATCACGCCCGCGGAGGTCATCGGCTCCGCGCTGGACATCAAGTACGGCTACGACGCGGCGGGGCGGGGCGTCTTGCTGCGCGAGCCCAAGCTCGAGCTGAACGACAACAATTCCGGCAAGCCCGAGGACATCTATCTGTTCACCGGCCAGCGCCCGCAGGCGGCGTTCGGCAACTCGACCGGCGACCGGCAGATGCTGGAATGGGCCACGGGCGGTGGCGGCAAGCGGCTGGCGATGCTGGTCCTGCACGACGACGGCGAGCGCGAATATGCCTACGGCCCGGCGCAGGGCCTGCCCGACACCAGGGTCGGCACCTTCACCCAGGAGCTCTACGACGAGGCCGGGCGGAAGGGCTGGACGGTGATCAGCATGCAGCGGGACTGGAAGATTCTGTTCAGGCCCTAGCCTCGGGCCGCCGAACCCCGCGGCGCCGCCCGCACGCCCGCTTCGCGTCAGGCCACGCCGAGCCGGAGCTTTCGGGCATCGCCGGCGGTGTGGCGCAACCCGACGCGAACCGCGATGCCGAGCCCGCCTTCATAGACCGCCGCGCCGAGATTGGCCCCGATCAGGAAGATCAGGGCATCACCGGTCGTCAGGTCCGCGCTCAACGACGCCGCGCCGAAGGCGGCGAGATAGTAGGGCAGCTCCTTCGCGATCTCGGTCCCGACATAGCCCAACCCCGCCGCCAGCCGCTGCATCCGCCGGGATCTCGTCCGCGCGCAGGCGAGCTCATAGGCAAGCAGCGACGGCAGGCTGGTGCTGGTGCCGGTCGCTTCGAGCAAGGCCCAATTGGCGGCGATGCTCATGCGAAGCCCGCAGACCCAGAGCAGGTACGATGCCGCCAGGCCCGCCAGCAGATGGCCGCCATCGAGCCGGTCGAGCAGGCCGGAGAGGACGAGGGCCGCACCGCTGGTGGTCGCGACCGCATCCAGGGCGTAGGTCGAAGCGGCCATGGCCGCAGCCGATATCAGCCAACGCCGTGCGGGCGAATGGGAGATCATGTGACCTGGCCTCCCGCGGCCTGGTCCGGTCAATGCCGGACATGCGGCCCATTTGGCAGGATTCCTCACGGTCGCGCTGTGCGATCGGACACAAAATCCGCGATCTGGCGGCAGCGACGATCGGGCAGGTCTTGGCGCGCCCGATCAGCCTGATAGCCTTTGCGGCATGAGAGCTTTCGCCATCGCCATTCTGCTCGCCGCCTGCGCCTCGTTCACCTCGGGCTTGCCTGCCGCCGAGCCGGGGCCCGGCTTCGTCGGCGAGCAGGCCTGCGCCGGCTGCCATCAGGCCGAGAGCTCGGCCTGGCGCGGCTCGCAGCACGATCAGGCGATGCAGGTGGCGAGCCCGGCCACGGTGCTCGGCGACTTCGACGACACGAGCTTCACCAAGGACGGCGTCACCTCGCGCTTCTACCGCAAGGGTGACCGCTTCTACGCCTTGACCGACGGGCCGGACGGCAAGCTCACGGAATATGCGATCGACTACACCTTCGGCGTCTATCCGTTGCAGCAATATCTCGTCGCCTTCCCGGGCGGGCGCTGGCAGGCGCTGCCGATCGCCTGGGACACGCGCGCGAAGGAGCAGGGCGGCCAGCGCTGGTTCCATCTCTATCCCGAGGAGAAGATCCCGGCCGGCGACGAGCTGCACTGGACCGGGATCAACCAGAACTGGAACTGGATGTGCGCCGACTGCCACTCGACCGATCTGGTGCGCGGCTACGACCTGAAGACCGACAGCTACCACACCACCTACTCGGCGCTGAACGTCTCCTGCGAGGCCTGCCACGGCCCCGGCTCGGCCCATGTCGCCTGGGCTCAGAATGGCGCGAGCGCCGATGACCCCAAGCAGGGGCTGACCGTCCAGCTTCACGATCGCGGCGCCGACCAATGGCGTTTCGTCGGCGACGCGCCCATCGCCGCGCGCATGACGCCCTTGCCGACGCACACCGAGACCGAGGTCTGCGCGCCCTGCCATGCCCGCCGCGCGCCGCTCGGCGACGGCCACACCATCGGCCTGCCGCTGCTCGACGCCTTCCGCACCTCGCTGCTCGAGCCCGGCGCCTACCATGCCGACGGCGGGATGGACGGCGAGGTCTACAATTACGGCTCGTTCCTGCAGAGCCGCATGTATGCGGCGGGCGTGACCTGCTCGAACTGCCACGAGCCGCACGGCCTGAAGCTGCGGGCCGAAGGCAACGCGGTCTGCGCCCAGTGCCACCAGCCGGCGGTCTTCGACGTCGCCGAGCATCATCGCCACACGCCCGGCCAGCCCGGCTCGCAATGCGTCGACTGCCATATGCCCGCCAAGACCTACATGGTGGTCGACCCGCGCCATGATCACTCGTTCAAGATCCCCCGCCCCGATCTCGCCAGCCGGACGGGCTCGCCGGACGTCTGCACCGGCTGCCACACCGATCGCGACACCGCCTGGGCGGCCGGGCGGATCGCGGAATGGTACGGCGCGCAGCGCCGGCGCGAGCCGACCTTCGGCGAGGCGCTCGGTGCCGATCGCCTGAACCGACCTGATGCCGCGACGCGTCTCGTGGCGGTCGCCGGCGACCAGGCCATGCCCGGGATCGCGCGTGCCACCGCCGTCGCCGCCCTGGAGCGGTATCTGGACGACCGCAGCCTCGCCACCGTCCGCAGCGCGCTCGCCGATCCCGACCCGCTCGTCCGCCTCGCGGCGGTCGGGACGCTGGGCAGCCTCGATCCGCAGCAGCGGCTGACGCTGGCCGAGCCCTTACTCGACGACCCCGTCCGCGCGGTCCGCCTCGACGCCGCCCGCGTGCTGGCCCCGGTCCAGACACTCGACCTGCCCGCCGAGCGGCGCGCGCGGCTCGACGCCGCCTATGCGGACTACGAGCAGGCGCAGTCGCAGCTCGTGGAGCGGCCCGAGGGTCTCGTCACGCTCGCCAACTTCTACCGCGAGCGGGGGCGTGTCGCCGACGCCGAGGCGCGGCTGAAGGACAGCATCCGGCTGCACCCCGGCTTCACGCCGGCCTATGGCAATCTCGCCGACCTGCTGCGCCAGCAGGGCCGTGATCAGGACGGGGAGGCGGTCCTGGCGGCAGGCCTCGCCGTCGCCCCCGCCAGCGCCGAGCTGCACCACGCCAAGGGCCTCTGGCTGATTCGCCAGCAGAAATACCAGGAGGCCGTCGCGGAGCTCGGCCGGGCCGCCGAGCTCGGGCCGGAGAATCCGCGCTACGCCTATGTCTACGCCGTCGCCCTGCAGGAGACCGGCCGGCCGGGCGATGCCGTGCCGGTGCTGGAGGCGGCGCTCCGCCGCCACCCGAGCGACCCCGACCTCCTGTTCACGGTTGCGGCAATCCTGCTCCAGACCGGCGACTTCGCGGGTGCCAGCCGCTATGCCCAGACCCTGGTGCGGGTGGCGCCGGGCTATCCCAACGCGCGGGAGCTGCTGCAGGCCGCCACGTCACGTTGAGCATGGAGGTGCCATGCGAGCCGGGTGCGCGGCGCTTCTCACCACCGTGCTGCTCGCCGCCTGCGCGACCGGCCCGGTCGAGGTGCGCCGTGAGGTGTCCGACGGCCCCGAGCAGGTGGCGGACCGGATCGTGGCACGCCTGACCGCGCTCGGCCTTTCCGTCTCCGACCGGTCGGCCACCGGCCTCACCGCCCGATCGACGTCGGCCTTGCCCGCCTGGGCCACCTGCCCGCCGCGCCTCGTCGGCGGCGGCGACGACCGGCGGGTGATGGCCTCGGCCCGGACGCGCCAGGCGCTGGTCCGGGTGGGTTTCGTGTCGGCCGGCGGCGGGACCCGGGTCGAGGTCGAGGCCGACTTCACCGCCGGCTACACCAACCCGATCCGGGCCGCGACCTTCACCGCCGGTTGCCGCTCGACCGGCATGATCGAGGCGGCGGTGCTTGAGGCGGCGGGGCGCTGAGACAGGTCACCGCCCGCCCTCACGATCCGCCGCGCCCGTCCGTCAGCGCTGCATCTCCATCAGGCGCTCCATCGGCATCATGTTGTGGTTGAGGTTGCTCATGATCCACAGGGAGCCGGCGATCAGCAGCAGGACGATCAGCACGCCGAAGGCCAGGGCGAGGGCGTTGTTGAGGTGGTCCGGCCCGGTCGTGATGTGCAGGAAGAAGACGAGGTGGACACCCATCTGGGCGACCGCGAGGACGGCGAGCGCGATCGGGATGCTGGGCTGCCAGACCAGCGTGGTCTGCGCGACGGAGAACGCGACCGCCGTGATCACGATGGCCAGTCCCAGGCCGATCAGATAGCTGCGCAGCCCCGCCGCGATGTCGCGGCCATCGATGCGCTCGTCGCCCGGCGCCGTGTCGGCACGCAGCTCCATCCGCTCCGCGCCCTGGCTCATCGCGCCACTCCCATCAGATAGACCACCGTGAACACGGCCACCCAGATGATGTCGAGCGTGTGCCAGAACAGGCCGAAGCAGGCGACCCGGCGCAGGATGTCCGGCCGATAGCCCTTGGCCATCACCTGGGCGATCATGGTCAGCAGCCAGAGCAGGCCCAGGGTGACATGGAGCCCATGGCAGCCGACCAGGGCGAAGAACGCCGACAGGAAGGCGCTGCGCGTCGGGCCGGCCCCCTGTGCCAGCAGGCCCGAGAACTCCCGCAATTCCAGGAACAGGAACCCGGCACCGAGCAGGAACGTCGCCGCCATCCCGCCATAGTACAGGGCATTGTTGTGGGCACGGGCGCCGAGGATGGCGAGGCCGCAGGTGAAGCTCGACAACAGCAAGAACGCAGTCTCGAGCGCGACGTTGCTCAGATCGAACAGGTCGCGCCCGCTCGGTCCTCCCGCGGTCTCCCCGGACAGCACCGCATAGGCGGCGAAGAACGCCGAGAACATGATGATGTCGCTGAGCAGGAAGATCCAGAAGCCGTAGGCGACGACGATGCGCTTGGACGCGAGGCCGCCGTCCGCGTGGCTCCGTTCCAGCTCCATGTCCCGCGCGTCGATACCGTGCCCGACGCGGCGGGGATCGCTCGCGACCGCCGTGGTCATTCCGCCGCCTGCGTGCTGGCGAAAGCGGCAGCTCGCTCGTTCCGGTTGGCACGGTCGATCCTCGCCACCTCCTCGGCCGGAATCTCCTCTTCCGACCGATCGCGCCATGCGAACACGACGAAGGTCGCGAAGGCGCCGAGAGCGCCCAACCCGACCATCCACCAGATCTGCCAGATCATCGCGAAGCCGATCACCGTCGCGAAGAACGCGCACACGAAGCCGGTCGGACTGTTGCGCGGCATCTCGATGGCAGCGTAGCTGGGCTCCTGGTCCGGCTGGGTGCGCTGCTTCGCGTCCCAATAGGCATCGGACCCATGAATCCTCGGCAGCACGGCGAAGTTGAAGCTGGGTGGCGGCGACACGGTCGACCATTCGAGCGAGCGGCCCTGCCAGGGATCACCGCTCGCGTCGCGCAGCTGGTCCCGGCGGCGGATGCTGACCACGAGCTGGGCGACCTGGAGCAGGATGCCGGCGAGGATCACCGCGGCACCGGCCGCGGCGACCAGGAGCCAGGGGTGCCATGCGGCGACGTCATAGTGCTGCATCCGCCGGGTCATGCCCATCAGGCCCAGCACATAGAGCGGCACGAAGGCGAGATAGAACCCGATCAGCCAGCACCAGAAGGCGGCCTTGCCCAGCCCCTCGTGCAGGCGGAAGCCGAACGCCTTGGGGAACCAGAAATTGTAGCCGGCGAAGGCGCCGAACAGCACGCCGCCGATGATCACATTGTGGAAATGGGCCACCAGGAACAGGCTGTTGTGCAGGATGAAGTCCGCCGGCGGTACGGCCAGCAGGACGCCGGTCATGCCGCCCAGCACGAAGGTCACCATGAAGCCGAGCGACCACAGCAGCGGCGAGGCGAACACGATCCGCCCGCCATAGAGCGTGAAAAGCCAGTTGAAGATCTTCACGCCTGTGGGCACGGCGATGATCATCGTCGCGATGCCGAAGATGGCGTTGACGTTGGCACCCGCACCCATGGTGAAGAAATGGTGCAGCCAGACAGTGAAGGAGATGATGCAGATCGCCATCGTCGCCAGCACCATCGAGCGATAGCCGAACAGAGGCTTGCGCGCGAAGGTCGAGACCACCTCCGAGAACACGCCGAACGCCGGCAGGATCAGGATGTAGACCTCCGGATGGCCCCAGGCCCAGATGAGATTCATGAACATCATGACATTGCCGCCGGCCTCGTTGGTGAAGAAATGAAAGCCGGCATAGCGGTCGAGCAGCAGCATCGCGAGCGTGGCGGTCAGGATCGGGAATGCCGCGACGATGAGCAGGTTGGTCGCCAGGGCGGTCCAGCAGAACATCGGCATGCGCATGAGCGTCAGCCCCGGCGCCCGCAGCTTCAGGATCGTGGTGACGAAATTCACCCCGGTGAGCAGGGTGCCGACGCCGGAGATCTGCACCGCCCAAAGATAGTAGTCGACCCCGACCCCGGGCGAGTAGGTCAGCTCCGACAGGGGCGGATAGGGCAGCCAGCCCGTGCGCGCGAACTCCCCCACCACCAGCGACACGTTGACCAGCAGGGCCCCGGTCGCGGTCAGCCAGAAGCCGACCGAGTTCAGCGTCGGGAAGGCGACGTCGCGGACGCCCAGCTGCAGCGGCACGACGAAGTTCATCAGGCCGATCATGAAGGGCATCGCGACGAAGAAGATCATCAGCGTGCCGTGGGCCGAGAAGATCTGGTCGTAGTGCTCCGGCGGCAGATAGCCTTCCGACTGGAAGGCGAGCGCCTGCTGCGAGCGCATCATGATGGCGTCGATGAACCCGCGCAGCAGCATGACCAGCGCCAGGAGGCAGTACATCACGCCGATCCGCTTGTGGTCGACGCTGGTGATCCACTCGCGCCACAGATAGGGCACCCAGCCCTTCAGGGTCACCAGGACCAGCACGCCCAGCAGCACGACGCCGACGATGGCCGCGGCGAACAGCGGGATCGGCTGGTCCAGCGGGATGGCGGCCCAGCTCAGCTTGCCCAGCATCCTAGTTCCCCGCTCGGCTGGCAGCACCTGGATTGGTCTCGACCGTCGGCCCCGGCCCGGGCGGCAGCTCCTGCATGACGATCCGATGGAACAGCCCGGGATCCACCGCGCGGTAGGTGAACGGGGCGACGTCGCTGCTCTGCTCGGCGAGCTGCGCATAGCTCGTGGCGTCGAGCGTCGGTCCGGAGCCCGCCGCCGTCCGGTCGAGCCAGCCGGCGAACTCCTCCGCCGGGACGGCCCGGACCGAGAAGGCCATGTCCGAGAAGCCGGCCCCGCTATAGTGGGTCGAGCGCCCCTGGAAGGTGCCGGGCCTGTCCGCCCGCAGGTTCAGCTCGCTCGCCATCCCGTTCATCGCGTAGAGCATGCTGCCGAGCTCGGGGATGAAGAACGCGTTCATCACGCTGGCCGAGGTCAGGGTGAAGCGGACCGGCACGCCAGCGGGGATGACCAGCTCGTTGACCGCCGCCACCTGCCGGTCCGGATAGATGAACAGCCACTTCCAATCCAGGGAGGCGACCTGCACCTCCAGCGGCGGGCTGTCCGACGGCAGCTCGCGCGCCGGGTCGAGCGCGTGCGAGCCGATCCAGGCGACGCCGCCCAGCAGCATGATGGTCATCAGCGGGATCGACCAGACCAGCACCTCGATCTGGCCCGAGAATTTCCAGTCCGGCAGATACCGCGCCCGTTCGTTGCCCGCCCGGAACCACCATGCGAACCCGAGCGTGGCGGCGATCGTCGGCACGACGATGGCCAGCATGATCGCCAGCGAATCGATCAGGATCGTGAGCTGGGCTGCGCCTATTGGCCCCTGCGGGTCGAGGACGCCCTCCTGGCAGGACGTGAGGACAAAAGAGAGTGCTACCACCCACCAGGCGGTGGCGGCTCGCCGACAAGGTGTCAGCCAATCAGGGAGCGGCTCAGATCCATGCATTCGGCACCTCGGCGCGACAGCTGAGGCGGCGGCAGTGGGTCCCGGTCGACAGGGTCACATCGAGCTCCTTCGACGCCGATCATGCCGTGAGGCTCCCGCCTTCCGACCCGCCCTTTCGCCTTCTCACTCGCCGCGGCAAAGCACAATGGCCTGCGGGCAACCATCCCGCCTGGATGAGCATGTCTTTCGGACGATCGGGGCCGCCTGATCGAGGCGGCCTGGCTGGGGATCGCCGGTTGCAACCGCAGCGCCGGCCGAGAGCGCGTTTCCACCGTCGCGACTATCGCTTGGCACAATTGGGGCTCGATACACTGGGCGTCGTTCGATAGTAGAATAATGGTTGTTCACGTTCTGCCGGCGGGGAGGCGGGCGATGGCAACCTACACGGTGACCACGACCAGCGATCTGGTCGACCCTGGCGATGGCCAGCTCAGCCTGCGCGAGGCGCTGGCCCTGGCCGATGCCGATCCGGGTACGGCCGACACGATCGACTTCGCCCCTGACGTGCAGGGTCAGACCATCGTGCTCGCCGGCAGCCAGCTCACCGTGAATTCGGACGTGACCATCGACGGCGGCAGCGGCGTGACGATCGACGCCGACGGGAAGAGCCGCGTCTTGCTGGTCCAGGGCGGCACGCGGGCCGACTCGAACGCGGTCACGCTTGCCGACCTGACCGTCACCGGCGGCCGAACCGTGGGCGACTATGAATCCGGCGGCGGCATCTGGGCCGAAGACTACACGGCGCTGACGCTCGACCACGCTGTCGTCAGCGGCAACAGCACGGCAGGATTTCGTGCAAGAGGTGGCGCGATCTTCGGCTTCTCATACGTCACGCTGACCAACAGCACGGTCAGCGGCAACAGCACAGCGGGTGATGGGTCCGACGGCGGCGGGATCGCAGGTTTTAGGGTGACGATGACCGACAGCACGGTCAGCGACAACAGCACGGCGGGCGTCTACGCCAAGGGCGGTGGGATCTACGGCTTCAGGCTGACGTTAACCGACAGCACGGTCAGCGGCAACAGCACGACGGGCACCTTCGCACAGGGCGGTGGGATCCGGGGCTACTACGTCACGGTGGCAGACAGCACGGTCAGCGGCAACCGCACGGCGGGGGATGACGCCTCCGGCGGCGGGATCGACGCCTACAGGTCCATCACGCTGACCGACAGCACCGTCAGCGGCAACAGCACAGCGGGTGTTGGGGCCGATGGCGGCGGGATCGTCGGCCGCGACGTGACGCTGGCCAACAGCATCGTCGCGGGCAACACGACGATCGGCGGCGCCGGTCCCGACGTCTACCGGCGCGCCTACGGCAGCGCCTACAGCAGCGTCCTGAGCAACGGCCTGAACGTTTTCGGCAGCGCAGTCGACGGCAGTCTCCCGAGCGACAGGGAGAATTTCCCGACCAATCTTCTGTTCTCGCCACTGGACCCGGTCACGGGAGGCGGTCTGCTTGCGGACAATGGCGGGCCGACGCAGACGATCGCGCTGCGCGCTGCCGCCGACAACCCTGCTCTGGGCCGGGCCGATCCGGAGATCGCTCCCGCCACCGACCAGCGCGGCGAGGCCCGGCCGCAGCCGACGGGCACGGCCCCCGACATCGGCGCCTTCGAGCTGGACCAGTCCGACCCGACGCCGCCGGTCGAGACGACCTTCGTCGTTACGACGACGAGTGATGTCACGGCCGATGATGGGCAGCTGACCCTGCGCGAGGCGCTGGCGCTGGCTGATGCCGACAGCCTGAGCAAGGACCGGATCGAGTTTGCGGCCGAGGTGCAGGGCCAGACCATCATCCTCGCCGGGAGCCAGCTCACGGCCAGCTCCGACATCACCGTCGACGGCGGGGCCGGTGTCACGATCGATGCGAACCAGGCCAGCCGCGTGCTGCTGATCCAAGGCCTCGGGACCGACGTCACGCTGCAGCGCCTGACTATCACCGGCGGGCGGACCACGGGGGACTATGACGGTGGTGGTGGCATCCAGGCTGGCCAGACCACCAGGCTGACGCTGGACCACGCCACCGTCAGCGGCAACAGCACCGCTGGGTATCGTGCCACAGGCGGCGGGATCTTCGGCTTCTCGTACGTCACGCTGACCGACAGCACCGTCAGCGGCAACAGCACAGCGGGTGATGGGGCCGACGGCGGCGGGATCGCAGGTTCTAGGGTGACGCTGACCGACAGCGAGGTCAGCGGCAACAGCACGGCGGGCGGCGGCGGGGGTGGGATCTCTGGCAGATATATGTCGCTGACCAGTAGCACAGTCAGCGACAACAGCGCGCGGGGCGGGGGTGGGATCTCCGGCGGCACCATGACGCTGGTCAACAGCACGGTCAGCGGCAACAGCACGGCGGGCGGCGGCGGGGGTGGGATTTTCAGCGACAACATCCTGACGATGACCGGCAGCACGGTCAGCGGCAACAGAACGACGGGCGGAGGCGGAGGTGGGATCCGGGGCAATCTCGTCACACTGACCGACAGCACGGTCAGCGACAA
>JBFWWD010000037.1:0-30773 GCA_050246385.1 Geminicoccaceae bacterium | reverse complement strand
CCTTCGGCGTCGCCAGCTTGACCGAGAACGAGCCGTCCTTGGTGGCGGCCTGACCGTCGCGGCCGCCGGTGGCGGTGGCGGTGGTACGGTATTTGACGTCGACGGACATGGGTATCTCCCCTTGGTGTTGAAAACCACCTCTCGGCGGACAGCTCGTCCGGTTCCGGCGTGAGGAATGGCCCAGCTCCTTCGCCATGATCCGTGCAGAGCTCAGACATGCCGTCGGAGGTGCGAACTTCACTCCCGCCTTCAGGTCCAGGTAGCTGCCGCCATACTAAGGTCTATGGCTCCTCGCCCCCTGTCCATCAAGCCTAGCGCCAGAACTCCAGCCGCTGTTCGCGCCAGAGCTGTGCGATGACCATCTCGTGGACCTCGCTGGCGCCGTCGACCAGGCGTGCCTGGCGGGCGTAGCGGTAGATCCATTCGGCGACGCTGTCTTTCGAGTAGCCACGCGCGCCCTGGAGCTGGACGGCGGTGTCGGCCGCCAGCTGCAGGGTGTCGGCGACCTGCACCTTGGCCATCGAGATCTCCTTGCGCGCGCGCTCGCCCTGATCGAGCCGCCAGGCCGCCTTGAGCACCAGCAGCCGGCCGATCTCGATCGCGCTCGCCGTCCGGCCGAGCTTGATCTGCACGCTCTCGCGCTCGGCCAGGCGGGTGCCGAAGGCCATGCGCTGGTCGACATAGGCCTGCGCCAGCTCCAGGCAGCGCTGCGCCAGGCCGAGCCAGCGCATGCAGTGGGTCAGCCGCGCCGGGCCGAGGCGGATCTGGGTCGCCTTCAGCCCGTCGCCCTCGCCCATCAGCAGGCTCTCGTCCGCGATCTCCAGGCCGGTGAAGGCGAGCTCGCAATGCCCGCCATGCTCCTCCGGCCCCATGATCGGGATGCGCCGCACGATCTCCCAGCCGGGCTGGTCGCGGTCGAACAGAAAGGCGCTCAGGCCGCGGCGCGGATCGTCCGAGGTGCGCGCGACCAGGATGAAGTGCTGGGCCTCGCCGGCGCCGGTGATGAACCATTTGCGACCCTCGACCACCCAGCCGCCGGCACGCCGCCGGGCGCGGGTGCGGATCATGCTCGGATCGGAGCCGCCGCCCGGCATGGGCTCGGTCATGACGAAGGCCGAGCGGACCTCGCCCTCGACGATCGGCCGCAGCCAGCGCGCCTGCTGCGCCGGCGTCGCCACCTTGGCCAGCAGCATCATGTTGCCGTCGTCCGGGGCGGCGGCATTGAACACCACCGGCCCGAAGATCGAGCGGTTGGCCTCCTGGTACATCACCGCCATCGCCAGCCGCGACAGCCCCATCCCGCCCAGCTCGCGCGGCGTCTGCGGCGCCCACAGCCCCTCGCCGCGCGCCTTCGCCCGCAGCTCCGCAAGCCGGTCCAGCCGGATGTTCTCATGCGCATCCCACGCCGAACGGTCCGCCTCGACCGGGATGATTTCCGCCTCGATGAATGCGCGAGTTCGCCGCGCGAGTTCGACGATTTCCGACGGCAGAGCGAAATCCATCCGTTACCTCACAGCGAGCTGACGAGACGACACCGGCGGCGGCGATCACCAACCCCATCCTGTAGGCGCCAGCCCAAGCCGTACCTGCTCGTCACGCGCACTCTCCCGCCCGGAATTCGGATCGCAGCGCCTGATAGAGATAGCGGAACCGTCGCCCTCGCTCGAAATAGGAATCGACGAGCGGCCGCTCCGGCTCCAGCACCTGCGCGATCTCCGGCTTGCCGCACACCGCCTCCGGCGCTTCGGCCGTCAGCGCAAGGCGTGCGAGCCTCGCCGCACCAAAGGCCGGGCCCTTGGCGGCCCCGGCATAGACCGTAACCGGTCGGTCGAGCACCGTCGCGAGCAGGCGCATCCAGAACGGGCTGCGTGCCCCACCGCCGATCGCGGCCAACACCTCCACCTCGCTGCCGGCGACCGACAGGCAATCCTGGGCCTCGGCGAGCGAGAACGCGACGCCTTCCATCACCGCCTGCGCCACCTCGACCGCGTCGGTATCGGGCTCGAGCCCGAACAGCACGCCCCGCGCGTAGGGGTCATCGTGCGGGGTCCGCTCGCCCATGAGATAGGGCAGGAACAGAACCCGCGAGGGACCACGCCAGCGCGCCTCGACCCGCGCCACCAGCGCCGGGATGTCCGCCTCGCCCAGCAACGCCGCCGCCCAGCCCAGGCAGCTGGCGCCATTGAGCAGGGCCGCGCACTGGTACCAGCGCTCTGGCAGGCCATGGCAGTAAGCCTGGATCAGCCGTTCCGGGCAGGGCCGGTAGCTTGCGGTGGTGACGAAGTACTGCGCCGAGGTGCCGAGCGAGACGAAGGCGTCGCCATCGGCGATGGCGCCGATCCCGATCGCCCCCGCCGCCGCGTCGCCTGCTCCAGCCGCGACCGGAGTTCCGGCCGGCAGGCCGAGCTCCACCGCAACCTCCGTCCGCAGTGCGCCCGCAGGCTCGTTGCCCTCGACCACGCACGGCATCTGCTTCTCGCTCAGGCCGGTCGCCGCAAGGATCTCGGGAGACCAGGCGCGACGCGCCTCGTCCAGCCACAGCGTGCCAGCGGCGTCGACCGGGTCCGTGGCATGATCCCCGGTCAGCCTGAGACGCACATAGTCCTTGGGCGGAAGAACCTTGACGACACGGGCAAACAGCTCCGGCTCGTGCGCAGCGAGCCAGAGCAGCTTGGGCGCCGTGTAGCCTGGCGTGGGGGGCACGCCGGCAATGCGCCCGATCTCCGGTACCCGCTCCGACAGTAGGCGGCACTCAGCTTGGGCGCGACCATCATTCCACAGGATGGCCGGACGCAGCGGCCGATCGTCGGCGTCGAGGACCACCGCTCCATGCATCTGGCCCGACAGGCCGATCGCCCGTACTGCGCCGTATGCCTTGGGCTCGGCCTGCCGCAGCCCTGCGACCACTCCGAGCGTCGCGGTCCACCAATCGTCCGGATCCTGCTCCGACCAAAGCGGTCGAGGTCGCGAGGTGGCGAGCGGTGCCTCGGCCTCGGCCAGCAGACGCTGGTCCCCGTCGACCAGCACCGCCTTGACCGCGGAGGTGCCGACGTCGAGGCCGAGGAAGCTCACCCCGCGCTGGCCGTGGCGTGCTTCGCCGCCACGAGCTGCGCCTCCATGAAGCCTTTGGCGTGGCGGGCGAGGTCGTAGCCGTCGGACCAGAGATTGCGCCAGACGCCCAGCATGTTGGACAGTACCGGGTCGACCACGGCCGAGGAGAAGCTCTCGAACGCGATCGGGCCCTGATAGTCGATGCGTGCCAGGCTGCGGAACACGGCATCGAAGTCGACCGTGCCGGTGCCGAGATAGCCTCTGTGACTCTCGCCGATGTGGAAATAGCCCAGCCGGTCGCCGCAGTCCTCGATCGCCTTGGCGACGAAGCCTTCCTCGATGTTCATGTGGTAGGTGTCGAGATGGGCATAGGCGTTCGGCGCACCGATCTGGTCCAGCAGCGCCACGCACTCGGCAGCGGTGTTGATGATGTTGGTCTCGTAGCGGTTGACCACCTCGATGCCGACCGTGATGTCCGAGGCCTTCGCCTTCTCGCAGATCCGGCCCATCACCTCGACGATGTTGGCCACGCCCTGCTCGGTCTTGGGCCGCATGTACTTCTGCAGCGCGGAATAGATCACGCCGCAGAAATGCGTGGCACCCAGGTCGCGCACCACGGACAGGGCGGTGTTGAGCAGATCCTCGCCCCGCTTCACCGCGTCCGGATCGTCGCTCGAGATGTCGGTCGCGGCCGAGAGCCCGAGCGAGGCGGCGGAGCCGAGTCCGTGCTCCTCGAGCCGGGCGCGCGTGAACTCGGTCGGAAAGCCATAGGGGTTGAGCAGCGGGATCTCGATATAGTCGTAGCCGAGCTCGGCCGTACTCTTGATCGCCTTGGTGCACTCGGCCTCGCTCCAGCCGCCGACCCACACCAGCGCGTGCACGCCCAGCTTGTTCATCCTCTTCTCTCCGACGAATGGGGGCGGCGGGCGAGGCGCTCCGCCACCCAAGGTGCGACGAGAAACTTGACCCCCATCACCGCGATCAGGGTCAGGCCCCAGATGGCGAGCGTCAGGTGCTGGCTGAGGCCGAGCAGGTTGCAGCCCGAGGAGATCACCTGCAGCACGACCAGCGCCAGCATCAGCCCCGAGATGCGGCCGAATCCGCCGAACGGATCGACCCCGCCCATCACCGCGGCGAGGATGGTCACGAGGAGGTAGGACTGGGCGTAGCCGGCGCTGGCCGAGTTGAACCGCGCCAACATGAGACAGGCGGCGACGAAGCACAGGATGCTCGAGAGCGTGTAGATCCCGATCAGCACCCGCCTGGTGTCGACGCCCGAGTAGCGGGTGGCCTCCAGGTTCGAGCCTAGCATGTAGATCGAGACGCCGAAGCTGGTCCGCGTCAGCACCAGCCCGACCGCGACCGCCACCAGGATCAGCACCAGGAACGGCACCGGCACGCCCCACAGCACGCCGTTGCCGAGCCACTGGAAGGATTCCGGCAGGCCCGAGACCACGGTGCCCCGGGTGAGCCAGATCGAGATGCCGTCGATCAGCGACTTGGTGCCGAGCGTGACCAGGATCGGGTGCACGCCCATGGTGGCGACGAGGATGCCGGTGAGCAGGCCGATCGCGGTGCACAGGATGAGACCCGCGAGCAGGGCGGCCGCGACGACCAGCACCGTCTCCGGCGTCCCGGCACCGGCCGGCAGCCAGGTCGACATGATCCAGGCCATCAGGAGCGCGCACTGGTTGGTGGTCGCGATGATGGCGAGATTGAGCCCGCCCGAGATCAGCGGGATCACCATGGCGAGGGCGAGCAGGCCCAGCTCCGGGAGCTGGAACATCATCGACTGCACGGTGCCGAAGGTGGCGAACCGGCCCGGCAGCAGGAGGCTGAACAGCACCGCCAGCGCCGCGAGCAGCCCGAACAGGCCCAGCGCGTTGCCCGGGCCCTCGCCCCGCGTCAGGCGGGCGAGCAGACCCGGCGCGCCCGTGGCCTCGGACATGCTCATGCCGTGACCGCCCGCCGGTCGCGGCGGCGCACCCGCGACGACAGGCCGGTGATCGAGGTCGAGACCAGGATCACGAGGCCGATCACGATCTGGAAGAAATAGGGCGAGACGCCCAGCAGGTTGAGCCCGTTCTGCAGCATGGCGAGCAACAGGATGCCGAGCAGCACGCCGCCGACCGTGCCGATGCCGCCGGTCAGGCTGGCGCCGCCGAGCACCGCGGCGGCGAGCACGTTGAGCTCGTTGCCGTACATGGCGTTGGGCACCGCCTCGCCGACCCGATGCGCCTGCAGCAGCCCGGCGACGCCCGCCATCAGGCCGAGATAGCCGTAGGCCAGGAAATGCATCGCGGCGAGGTTCACGCCCAGCCGCCGCGCCGCCTCGGGGTTGCCGCCCATGGCGGTGAGCTGCCGCCCGGCGGCGCTGCGGGTCATCAGGAGCCAGGTGAGCAGGACGGCCAGCGCGGCGACGAGGAAGGGCAGGGTGATGCGGACCAGATCGCCGTTCGCGGTCTCGGTCTGCCACAGCACCACCCGCGACGACCACCAGTCGGGCAGGGCGTAGATCGACCTGCCGCCGGTCACCCACATCAGGAGCGCGAAATAGACGCTCATGGTGGCGATGGTGATGATGATCGAGGTGACGCGCAGATAGTGGATCAGCGCCGCGTTCAGGCAGCCGAGCGCCAGCCCGACGGCGAGGCCGAGCAGGATGCAGGGCACGGCCGGCAGGCCCCAGGCGGTGGCCACATAGGCGGTGACGTACTGCGCCACCGAGGCGGTGGCCGCGAACGAGATGTCGATCCCGCCCGCGACCAGGACCACGAACACGCCGAGCGCCAGCACCGCCGTCACCGAATAGCTCTCGATCAGGTCGACGATGTTGGACAAAGTGAGAAAATAGGGCGACAGCACGGCCAAAAGGCCGCCCAGGAGCAGGATCACCAGCAGCAGGAGCCCCTCGGCGTGTCGGGTCAGCCGGCCCAGGCGCTCAAGCATAGACCCGCTCCTCGAGCTCGTGCTCGCCGATCCGGCCGGGGATGACCTCGCCCACGATCCGGCCCTCGCGCATGTGGAGCACGCGGTCGCAGTTGTAGAACACCTCCGGCACCTCGTCGGAGATCATGAGGATGCCGACCCCGCTCGCGGCGAGGCTGCGCACCAGCTCGTAGATGCCGCGCTTGTTGCCGATGTCGACGCCGACGGTCGGCGAATCGAGGATCAGCAGCTTGGGCATGGTCGCGAGCCACTTGCCCAGCACGACCCTCTGCTGGTTGCCACCCGAGAGCTGCTGCACGGGGTTGTCGAGGCCGGGGATCTTGATGTGCAGGCGCGCCACCCAGTCGCCGGCCAGCGACCGGCGACGCTGGGGTGCTATCCAGCCCAGCCCGTTGGCGAGCCGGCCGAGCGAGGCCAGGACCAGATTGTCGCCGACCGACTGGCGCATGTTCAGGCCGAGATTGAGCCGGTCCTCGGAGACATAGGCGATCCCGGCGGCGATCGCGTCCTGGTTCGAGGACACCGTGATCAGGTGGCCCTCCAGCAGGATCTCGCCGGAATCGGGCCGGGTCATGCCGAACAACGACAGCGCCAGCTCGGTGCGGCCGGCGCCGAGCAGGCCGGTCAGGCCGAGCACCTCGCCGCGGCGCAGGGTGAAGCTCACGTCCCGATACTCGCCCAGGCGGGTAAGCGCCCGCACCTCGAGCAGCGGCGCGGCATCGCTCAGGTCGCGCGCGGTGACCGCCTGGTCGATCACCAGCCCGGTCATCAGCTCGCCAATGCGACGCGCGTCGACCTCACCGGCGGCATAGGTGCCGACCTTGCGGCCGTCGCGCATGACCGTGACGCGCTCGGCGATCTCCACGACCTCGTCGAGCCGGTGGCTGACGAACACCACCGCCACGCCCTCGCCGCGCAGCCGGCCGACGAAGCCGAGCAGCGCCTTGACCTCGGCCCGGGTCAGCGACGCGGTGGGCTCGTCCATGAACAGGAGCTTCGCGTCCGCGGCGAGGCCGCGGCAGATCGCGACCACCTGCCGCTCGGCGATCGAGAGCGAGCCCACCGTGGCGTCGAGCGGCAGCGCCACCCCGAGCCGCTGCAGCAGCTCGCGCGCGATGCCGCGCATGCGGTCGTAGCTCACCGGGCGGGCGAGACCGGCGAGGTTGCGGTCGAAGGCGATGTTCTCGGCCACCGACAGGTTCGGGAACAGGGACAGGTCCTGGTAGATGACCTGGATGCCCAGGTCCTTGGCCTCGGCCGGGCCGAGCCCCTCGCGCACCGCGCCCGCGATCTCGATCACGCTGCCGGGATCGGGCTGGTGCACGCCGGCCACCAGCTTGATCAGCGTGGACTTGCCGCAGCCGTTCTCGCCGACGAGGCAGTGGACCTCGCCGGGGCGGACGTCCCAGTCGACCCGATCCAGCGCCAGCACGCCGCCGAAGCGCTTGCTGACCCCGGTCAGGCGAAGGAAGGGGGCCGAGGTATCGGTCATCGCACGGTCTCCGGAGGCGGCCGGCGCCGCCCCCGGAGCATGGGCTCAGAGGCCCATGCCGACCAGCTCGTCGATGGTGTCCTTGTTAATGGGCTGCAGCTTCTGCGCCATGATGTTGCGGGTGGCGGGATCGACCGTGACCGGCCCGAGCTCGGGAATCTCCATCCCATCGGTGGGCGTCTGGCCCTTGGCCAGCATGTCGCCGAGATAGACGATCACCTGGCCGGCCAGCATCGGGTTCCAGATGAAGCCTTCGCGGATCGCGCCGGACTTGATGTACTTGGCGCCCTGGCCCGGCGAGAACGGTCCGACCACCGCGATGCTCGCCTCCTTGCCGCGCTCCTCGACCGCGCGGGCGGCGCCGATCGGGCCCTGGCTGCCGAAGGCGAGGATGCCCTTGAGGTCGGGGTTGGCGCGCATCTGGTCGAGTGCCGTCTTGTAGCTGTCGTCGAGGCTCTCGGCGACGCCGAAGCGGTCGGCGACCAGCTCCATGTTCGGATACTTCTCCTTCTGCAGCGCGATCGCCGCGTCGGCCCACTTGTTGTGCAGCGGCACGGTCAAGGAGCCGACATAGACGATGTACTTGCCCTCGCCGCCCATCGCCTTGGCGAGCGCCTCCATGTGGGTCTCGCCGAAGCCGGTGGCGCTGGTCAGCTCGACGTTCCAGTCATTGTTCTTCTGGTCCGGGCTCTCGTGGGTGAGCACCTTGATGCCGGCGTCCTGGGCGCGCTTGAACACCGGCTCGAGCGCCACCGCGTCGTTCGGGACGACGGCGATGACGTCGACGTTGCGTGCGATCAGGTCCTCGACCGCGCGCACCTGCTGCGCCGCGTCGGCCTGCGTCGGGCCGATCATCGACGCGTTCACGCCGAGCTCCTTGCCCTCCTTCTGGATGCCGGCCTCCATCGCGTTGAACCATGGGATACCGCCGATCTTGACCACGGTCACGATCTCGGGCGGGTCGGCGGCGAAAGCGCCGGCCGATAGGGCGAAAGCCAGCGGGGTGGCGGCGGCCAGCCCCGTCAGTCGACGGCGGGTGAAGGGCATGATGTGAACTCTCCCTGTCATGGCGGCAGCGCCACGTCCCTCGGGCGCTTGGCCGATGCGGACGTCCGGGGTGGAACAACTGAGCCTCGCCAGGCGAGGGTGCAGGACAGCCGGACGTGGCATGGGTCGGGGATCGGCGGCATCGGCGCCGCTCCCGTCAACACGGCAAGTCGGTCCCAGGCCGCATGCGCCATCGCCGCCACCGGCTGGCGGATGGCGCTCAGGGGCGGCCGGTACACCTCCATCCAGTCGAAATCGTCAAAGCCGAGCAGCGACAGCTCGTCGGGGACGGCGATGCCCAGATCCGCCACGGCCTTGAGCACGCCCAGCGTCAGCACGTTGTTGAGCGTGAAGATCGCGGTCGGCCAGGGTTGCCGCGCCAGCCGTCCTGCGATGACCTCCGCGACCTCGTCGATCTCGATCCCGGCCTCGAGCAGCTCCGCCGACGCGTCGGGCACCTCGGCGATCGCGACGTCGATGCCGGCCAGACGCTCGCGGACATTCCCGATCGCCACCGCCGACGCGACGACGAGCAGCCGTCGATGGCCCATCTCCAGCAGCCGGACCGCACCCTCCTGGGCACCGGCGACATTGTCGACCGCGATCGTGTCCACCTGCGCGCCGTCGTCGATCGGGCGGTCCAGCACGACGAACGGGATGCCTTCCCGCTCCAGCAGCAGGCGCCCGGCGAACGCTCCTTCGGACGGGACGGCGATCACGCCGGCCGGCCGCCAAGCGATCAGCGCCTCGATCTGGCGCAGCTCCTCGGCCGGGTCGCTGCCGCTGGTGGCGACCAGCAGGCGGCGGCCCGCGGCGCGCGCTTCCCGCTCCAGGAGGTCGATCATCTCGGCGAAGAAGGGATTGCTCAGCTCCGGGACCACGGCGCCGACCACGGTCCGCTGCGCGCTGCGCAGCGCGGACGCGGCGACGTCGCGCCGATAGCCCAGCTCGTCGATGATTCGGCGAACACGTGCCGCGAGATCCGGATCGACATGACGCCGACCGGTGAGGACATTGGAGACGGTGGCCGGTGAGACGGCGGCCGAGCGCGCCACATCGTGAATCGTGGGTCGTCGCCCGACCCCTCGTGCGGCTCCCGCACCCTGCCGGTTCTCCGCCAATTCGCCCCCCTGGCAGAAAATCGATTTTCGAATCCATATGCCGAGTACGCGATCCGATCAAGTCGAGCGCTGATCCCAACTCAGTTCATGCCACCGCGAGCGGTAGGCCGCGAGCCCTTCGATCTGCCATGGCGCCGTCGGAGGCGGAAGGGCATTGGGCCAGCTCGGCCTCTCGCTCCAGCGGGCGAGCAGCCAGGCGCCGCGGGCCGTGCCGCTCGGATCGTCCGTGGCATGCACCGGCTGGCCCGCCCGCAGCGCGGCGAGGAGGCCGCAGAAGGCTGCATTGCGGTGGAAGCTGCCCTCGATCACCACCGGCCCGCCGACGCCGAGCCGGTCGAGCATCACGTCGACCACGAGCGCCGCGTAGAGCGCGCCCAGCGCCGCCCGTCGCTCCGGCTCGGCCCCAGGATCGCCGAGAATTCCGCCGTGCCGGCCGAGGAACGGGCCGCTGCCTTGGACGAAGGCGGGCAGCGCGATGGCGTCCGCCGCGATCACGGCCACGACGTCCTCGGCCGTGGCGGTGGCCCGCACGGCTTCGGGGCCCGTCACCAGCTCGAGCTCCCGCCCGCCCATGAACCGCCCGCCCGGCACCGGATCGCCGCGCGCGTCGACATTCGCCAGCATGTCGGCCGCGGGATCGAGCCGGTCGAGCGAGGCGCCGGCGGCCATGGCGATCACCCACGTTCCCGTCGAAAGGACGGTGAAGGGCGGCTCGCGCGCCAGCATGTGCGGCAGCCAGGAGGCATTACTGTCGTGGATGCCGGTGAGCACGAGGCAGTCGCGCGGCAGGCCGGTGGCCGCGGCGAGCCCGGGCGTGATCGGCCCCAGAGGCTCCCAGGCGGGCCGCAGCGGCGGAAACAGCCCCCGCCAGCCGCAGCGCTCGACCAGGCCCGAGAGCCGCCGCTCGCCCGGGCGCCAGAGATGGGTGTGAGCGCCCAGTGCGGTGACCTCGCCCGCCTTCACCCCCGACAGCCGCCACGCCCAGTATTGCGGCAGCATGAGGAGGTCCGTGGCGCGGGCGAACGCATCGGGGAAGGCGCGTTGCTGCCAGAGGAGCTGCGAGCCGACATTGAGCCCGAGCGGCAGGACCGGGCTCGCCGTGAGGGCGAACGGGTCGAGCAACCCGGCCAGCTCGTCGACGTTCGCGTCCGGCCCGTCATGCTCGTAGTCCAGGGCCGGCAGGGCGAGCCCGTCGCCTGCCATCAGCACGCCCGCAGCCCCGTGCGCCACCGGCACGATGCAGCGGATCGGCGCCAGCTCGCCCAGCTCCGTCAGCGCCTCCCGAGCCCACGCCCACACCCCGTCCAGGTCGAGCTGCGGATAGGGCGGCCCGGTCAGACCGGCCGACGGCCGCGAGCGCTGCGCCAGCATCGTCCCGGCATCGTCGAGCAGGATCGCCTTGGCGTTGGTCTTGCCGACGTCGAGCACCGCGATCGCCAAAATCTGCCTCCTGCCTGGACGGGGCGCAGCTCGTCGGCTAGCCCACCATCGCACCGTTCTCGTCGCTGGGACACATAAGGGACACCCGACCCATGCTTCACGTCGATCTGCCGACCGACGCCGATCTCGCGCATCTCGCCGACCATCGCGGCGACATCTGCGTCTCGATCGCCCTGCCGACCACGCCCCTGAGCCAGCAAACCGCCGGCGACCGGATCGAGCTCGGCAACCTCGCCCGCGAGGCGCAGCGTCAGCTCGAGGCCGCCGGCGCCGACAAGCGGCAAGTCGCGGCCCTGCTCGAGCATCTCGACGACCTGCGCGAGGACGACGAGTTCTGGCGCCTGCAGGCGCGCAGCCTGGTCGCCTTCGCCACGCCCACCACCCTGCGGACCTTTCGTCTCCCCTCCACGCTGCAGATCGGCGTGGAGGTCTCGGACCGCTTCCACCTCAAGCCGCTCTTGCGCGCGATAGCCTTCCCCAACACCGCCCATGTCCTGGCGCTGTCGGAGAACCTGGTCCGCGTGGTCGAGGTGTCGGCCGACCTCCCGCCCGTGACGGTCAAGCTCGACGGGATTCCCAAGGGCGCCGCCGACAGCGTCGGCAAGGCCAGCATCAACGACCGCTCGCCGACCGGCCGGATCCAAGGCTCGGAGGGCAAGAAGGTCAGGCTGCGCCAATTCGTGCGCCAGGTCGACCAGGCCCTGCGACCTCTGCTCGCCGGCAGCGCCGTGCCGTTGATCCTCGCCACCGCCCACACGCTCGACCCGATCTACCGCTCGGTGAACAGCTATCCTCTGCTCGCCGCCGGCATGATCGAGGGCAACCCCGAGGCGCTCTCCGACCTCGAGCTGGCGGATCGGGCGCGGACGATCCTGGATGGGCTCTACCGCGATCGCCTCGCCGCCTGGCGCGAGCTGTTCGACACCCGCGCAGGCCAGGGCCGCAGTACCACCGACATCGCCCAGGCGGCCCGGGCCGCCACCTTCGGCGCCATCGACACGCTTCTGGTCGACATCGACCGCGCCGTGCCCGGCACGATCGACCCTGAGACTGGTGTGGTCGCTTTCGCCGAGGCCAGCTCGGCCGACACTTACGGCGTGGTCGACGAGATCGCCCGCCGCACGCTGCAGGCCCGTGGCCACGTGCTTGCGGTGCGTGCCGAGGACATCCCGGAGCAGGCAGCGCTGGCCGCGATCCTGCGCTACCCGGTCTGAGGCGCGACGGCCCTCTCCGTCATGGGGAGAGCCGTCCGAGCTTCGGCGCCGACCTAGAAGTCGAACTGGTCGATGTTCTCCTTGGTGTAGACGAAGGGTGGCCCGAGCAGGATCTCGCTGCCGTTGACCACCTTGAGCTTGCCGAGCTTGCCGGCCTCGACCTCGGTGGCGCCGGGCTGGAGCTTGCCGTCGGCCACCGCGCGCATGACGTAGGTCGCGGCGTAGCCGAGATCGACCGGGTTCCAGAGCACCACCGACTTGACGCAGTCGGCCTGGACATAGGGCCTCATCGCATTCGGGGTGGCGAGGCCCACCACCGCGATGTTGCCGCACTGCTTGGCCTGGGTCACCGCCTCGGCCGAGGCCGGAGTGGCGACGCTGGTCATGCCGAAGATGCCCTTCAGCTCCTCGCCATACTTGTTGATGAGCGTGCTGGCCTGGTTGAACGACAGGATGTTGTCCTCCTGCGCCTCGACCGTCTCCAGCCACTTCATGTTCGGGTGGCAGGCCTCCTGATAGGCCTGCATCTCCGCGATCCAGCGTGCCTGATTGGGCGTGGTGAAGGTCGAGGTGACGATCGCGAACGCGCCGTCCTCGCCGATCTCCTTGGCCATCTGGTCGATCAGCGCCTTGCCGATGCCGTTGAACTCGGCCTGATTGACGAACCACTGGCGCGCGTCGGGCGTCGAGTTGGCGTCGTAGCCGACGACGTTGATCCCCTTCTCCAGCGCCTTCTTCAGGACCGGCGCGATCGCCACCGGATCGTTGGCGGCGAACAGGATGCCGTCCACGCCGCGCGTGACGTAATTGTCGATGAACGTGATCTGCTCGTCGATGTTGGCCTTGGTCGGGCCGTCGGTGGTCACCGTGACGTTGCCCAGCTCCTTGGCCGCGTCCTGCATGCCCTTGCTGGTCGCGCTGAAGTAGCCGATGCCGATCAGCTTGGGCACGTCGACGACGGTGATCGGCTTGCCCGCCCGGTCCGGCGCGTTGGTGGGCTGGCCGCCGTCAGAGGGCTTGGCCGCCACCGCCGCCGCTCCGCCCTCGCCACAGGCCAACGGGCTCACCGCCAGTTCGTCGGCCCCATCCCAGCGGCTTTGCGCCATCGCACTAGAAGCCATGAGCACGGCGCCCAGGCCCACTACCAACGTTCGCAGCATTCCTGCCTCCCCGGCGGCGCCAATTGTTGTGACCGCCGTCCCGGCTGTCATGGCGCAGGCGATCTGGAGGTTCAAGCGGTGCCGATTCGGCGACGGCCTGAGCGGGCTGACGCCGTTCGCCTTCTGGTGTATGAGCTGTGAACAGGAATAGTTCAAAAGACGACCGGCAACGACCCGGCTCGGGGGGAAGCGGCGATGGGTGTCTCGTTGCGCGCGCGGTTTGTGGGGCTGCTCGGCTTGATCGCGGCCGTTGCGCTGGGGTTGGGCGCGCCGGCGCAGGCCAACCCGTTCGGCTCGCCCAGCGGCCCGGTGGCGGTGCCGCAGGGCCCGAACTGGACGCCGGCGACCCGGCTGCAGTTCTACAGCCAGGACCAGGGCTCGCAGATCATGCCCCTGAGCTGGCTCGAGGCGCTGCAGCAGCCGAACGGCAAGCCCTTCCTGGGGTCCAGCCTCGCCCGCTACGGCTATCTGCGCAATCCGGCCAGCCCCACGCCCGGCCTGCCGGTCGGCTTCACGGTCAACGGCACGGGCGCGGACACCATGGTCGGGATGACCTGCGCCGCCTGCCACACGCGCCAGATCTCGTCCGGCGGGGTCCAGTACCGGATCGACGGCGGACCCGCCCTCGTCGACTTCCAGAGCTTCCTCGAGGATCTCGACACCGCCGTCGGCGCGGTGGTCGCCGGCGGCCCGGTCTTCGCCGCCTTCGCCGAGGCGGTGCTCGGCCCGTCGCCGCCGCCGGCCGAGCAAACGGCGCTCATGAGCGAGGTGCAGGCCTGGTACCTGCGCTTCCACACCCTGGTCGAGCGGGCGCTGCCCGATCCCGCCTGGGGTCTGGGGCGGCTGGACGCCGTGTCGATGATCTTCAACCGGCTCACCGGCCTCGATCTCGGCCCGCCGCCCAGCTACCTGATCCCCGACAACATCCAGGAGGCCTCGGCCCCGGTCCGCTACCCGTTCCTGTGGAACGCGGCGATCCAGGACCACACCCAATGGCCGGGCTTCGCCGACAACGGCAACACGATCCTCGGCCTCGCGCGCAATGTCGGCGAGGTCTATGGCGTGTTCGCCAATTTTGCGCCGGAGAAGACCATCCTCGGCGTCGACTATCTCGCCACCAACTCCGCCAACGTTCCCGGCCTGCTCGCGCTCGAGGAGCTGATCAAGAAGATCGGGCCGCCGCAGTGGCCGTGGACCGTCAACAACACGCTCGCCGATCAGGGTCAGGCGATCTTCGATCTGCCGACGGCCCAGGGCGGCTGCGTCGACTGCCACGGCATCGAGCCCGGCGCGGTCCGGCCGATCGACCAGCAGACCTGGCTGACCCCGGTCGTGAACGTCGGCACCGACACGCACGAGTACGACATCATGGCCGTGACCGCGCAGTCGGGCGTGCTGAACGGCGCCTACACGCTCGCCAACCCGACGCCGATCAAGCCGGTCGACCTTGCCATCAACATCCTGGGCATGGCCGTGCTCGGCTCGATCGAGCAGTACTGCCTCGAGCACCCCCTCACCTGCGTGTTCGACGGTGCCGTGCGGACGCTGCACCAGCGGCCGCGCACCATGGGCGGGCTGAAGGGCTTCCTCGATCTCGGCAACGAGACCGGCGCCTACGAATCGCGCGTGTTGCAGGGGATCTGGGCCGCCGCACCCTATCTGCACAACGGCTCGGTGCCGACCCTGGCGCAGCTGCTCACCCCGGCGGCGCAGCGGGTCACCTCCTTCGCCGTCGGGCCGGCCTACGATCAGGTCAATATCGGCCTCGCCGCCAGTCAGCCCGGCTCCAGATACGTCTTCCAGGCCACCGGCTGCGACCAGCTCGACTCGGGCAACAGCAATTGCGGCCACGAGTACGGGACGAACCTGTCGGCGGCGAACAAGCGCGCGCTGCTCGAATACCTCAAGGTCCTGTGACGGTGGGAAGGCCCGTCGTGAGCTGGCGGTCGGGTCTTCTCCTCCTCGCCCTTGTCACGGCACCCCCCCGGCCGGCGCTGGCAGCGCTGGCCGCGGACCACCCGCCCCCGCTGGTCGCCGTGTTCCCGGTCCAGGTCGTCGACACCAGCGGCGAGCCGCCCAACCCGCAATGGCCCGAGCGCATCGTCGACGTCACGCACGGGCTGGCGACGAAGCTCGCGGGTTCCGGGCGCTACCGGGCGGTCGAGCTGGCGCCGGGCGGGGCTCGAGGCAGCGCGCTCCTGCAGTGCGCCGCCTGCTGGCGCGAGCCCGCCCGTGCGGCCGGGGCCGATCAGGCGGCGATCGCGGCGGTCCAGAAGATGTCGACCCTGATCGCCGCGCTCCATGTCTGGCTGATCGACGTCTCGACCGGGCGGATCGTGCGCAAGGGTGCCGTCTCGCTGCGCGGGGACACCGAGGAGGCCTGGCGACGCGCGATGGATTTCCTGCTGCGCCGCGGCATCCTCGATCCCGAGCCCCGGCACGAGATGCTGTCCTCGCCGTTCCCCGGCGGCGGCTAGTCGGCCCGGTGCCGCAGTGGCCACCGGCCTCGCGCTTCCCATGGACGGCGAGGCGCCGACCCTCGCCGCGCTGCTAGGCCGCGCGCTTGCGTGCCATGGCGGCCAGCGCCCGGCGCTGCTGGCGATTCAGCGGGCGCTCGGGTTCGTCCGGCACCAGCGCGTCGTTGGCCGGTGGTGCCGGCTCGGGCTCGTCTCGCACCGGCGGCTGCGCGCCGAGGCGGCGCTGGCGCAGCGCGTCGAGTTGCGCCCGCAGCGTCGTGAGCTCGCGGCCGATCCGCGCCTGGTAGCGCAACACGGTCGCGAGCTGGCGGAAGGCGGCGGCACGGGCCGCCTCGCGGGCGGTCTGGTCCGCGATCCTCCCGGCCGCGAACAGGTCGCCCAGCACCTGCGCCTCCAGCCGGTCGCCCCTGATCTCGCGCCACGTCGCCCGGACCAGCGCCAGCACCGCCTCGCGCTCGGCATGGTCGCGCGGGCGGTAGGTGGCCAGCAGCTCGGCCTCGTGGGCGGCGAACTCCTCGGGGTCCTCGTCGGGCAGCAGGAAGAAGCTCCGGCCGGACAGGCCGTGGCGGACGGCGTTGAGCGAGGCGCGCGCCTTGCCGGCGTCGGTGACCGGGCCGGCGGACGAAGCGCCGTTCAGGCGGGAGGCCTCGGACTGGGCGGGGGAAGGAGTGGCGGGCATCGCATCCGCTCCGGCAGGTCCAGACCGCATGATCTCCCGATGCGCGAGTGTGATCAAGGAAATTCAACCTACAAACTAGCGCCTCGGCTGGCCGGGCTTGGCCGGAGGTCTCAAGCCGGTGCTCAGACGTTGGCGTGCGTGCGAGTCTGCCGGTCACCTGATCGCGATCGCGCGCAGGCTCGCTGCAAGCGGAACGGAGCTGGAGACTGCCGGTTCATCTTGTGCCATGCGTCACAGACATGTGGCCGAACTCGCCCGATATTGGGCGTACAGCAGTCTGCGAAGCAGCGGCTGGCGAATCCTTCGCCTGGACCAAGATGATGTTGTGGCTTCTCTATGTGGCTTGGTGGGTCGACCTGGTCGGTCTCGTCCCGGGCGCAGCGCCTGAAGCCCGCCTGTTGCCGGTCCGGACCCGCGAATCGCGTTCTGACGAGAACCCGCGGTCGCACGGTTCCAGGGCACGACGTTGTGCCGGCGTGCCGCGAGGCGCATAATCGCCGGCCTCTCTCTCCTTCGGCACAGGGAGGCCGCCATGGGCGTAGCCCACAAGCTCTCGTCCTATCTGGACCAGAACGGCATCGAGCCCGAACTCCTCGCGCACCGGCGCACGGCGACGGCGGCGCAGACCGCGCACGCGAGCCATCTGCCGGCCGAGCGGATCGCCAAGGCGGTGCTGCTGCGCGACGGCGGCGGCTATCTTCTGGCCGTCCTGCCGGCCTCGCAGCATCTGGCGCTGGACGCCGTCGAGCGTCTCTGCGGCCGGCCCGTGAGTCTCGCCAGCGAGGAGGAGGTCGGGCGGTTGTTCCCGGACTGCGAGCTCGGCTCGGTGCCGCCCGTCGGCGCCGCCTACGGCCTGCCGGGTCTGGTCGACGACACGCTTCGCGACCAGCCCGACATCTATCTGGAAGCGGGCGACCACCAGCATCTGCTCCATGTCTCGGGTGCCGAGTTCGCCGGCCTGATGCGTGGCGTCCGCCATGGCCGGCTCGGTGTGCCGGGCCAAGCAGCCGCCATCTGAGCCGGACCGGAGGTCAGCGGCTAGACAGATAGAACCGGCGCAGCACCGCGGGCACGGCGCCGACGAAGCTCGGACCGGTGAACAGCTCGTGATGCTGGGCGCCGGCAAGCGTCTCGGCCCGGGATTCCGGCAGGAGGCTGCCGAGCGCATGGGTCTGGCCCGTGCCGACCAGCCCGTCCTCGCCGGCCTCGAGGGTGAGGATCGGCGTACCGCGCAGCCTGGCGAGAGCATGCCGCTCGCCGGCCAAGATCAGGGTGCCCGATGTGCCGAGGCTCCCCGTCGTGGCCCAGTCGAGCATGTCGAGGAACAGCTCGGCGGGAACGTCCAGGAGGCTGTGCAGGTCGAGATGCTGGCGGTCATAGTCGCCGCTGCGGCCGGCGGCGATCTCCTGCAGCAGGCCGAGCTGGATCTCGCCGTAGAGACCCGGGCTGGCCACGCTGTAGGCGAGCAGCTGGAGCAAGGCGGGATAGACGCGACGCCCGGCACCGGGCTGGCCCACGCCGACCGCGGAGGTGAGGCCGTGAGCGAGCACGTCGCGCGGCAGGCCGGCGAGCATCCGCTGCAGCGGCGTGCGGTTCGTCTCCGGGGCGAGCTGGCAGCCGAGGAAGGCGAGGCTCGCCGGGCGCAGGCGCTCCGGACCCGCTGCCAGGATCGCGGCGGCGGCGAGCACCGCCGGGCCGGACTGCGACAGTGCCACGAGATGCGCCGGGCCGGCCACGGCGGCCGCGGCCTCGATGGCGGTCGCGATCTGGCTGGCGAGGCCGAAGGGGCCGGCTGCAAGGGGTACGAGGCGTGCGTCGGTCCAGTCGGTGACCACGACCTCGCCCAGCGCCAGCAGGGCGGTGATCAGCGGGCTGGCGATCGCGGCCGCATAGCCGGAGTTCGGTGCGACCATGACGAAGCGGCGGTCCGCGGCTCGGCCGCGCAGGCGGACCAGGCGCAGAAACGGGGTGCGCAGGAGCTCCTCGGCCGCGACCGGAAACGGGGCGTCGCGCTCGACCGCCGCCTCGACCGGGCGCGATGCCACGGCGCCCGCGGCGAGGGTGCGGGCGAGCAGCTCGTGCGGCGGATCGAGGACCGGCGCGAGCGGCGTCACGGTGGTGGCCAGACGAGCGGTCGCCAGCCATGCTTCGAGGCCGGCGCGCTGCCAGTCGAGCCACGGATAGAGCATCGGTCAGGTCAGCCGGCGAGCCCGGCCTCGATCGCCGCCAGGGCGGCACCGGCCTTCGCACCCTCGGGGCCGCCGCCCTGAGCGAAGTCGCGCCTTCCGCCGCCGCCGGCGCCGCCGACGGCAGTGACGCCGCGCCTGACCAGCTCGACCGCGTCGATGCTGTCGGCGAGGTCCGGGGTGACGCTCACCACCACCGCCGCCTTGCCGTCGTTGACGCTGACCAGGGCGACCACGCCCGAGCCCAGCTCCTGCTTGATCGCGTCGGCCGTGCCGCGCAGCTCCTTGGCCGGCACGCCCTCCAGCGCGCGGGCGGCGAACTTGACCTCGCCCACCTGCTTGAAGCCGTTGGCCGCCGCACCGCCGCCGCCACCGACGGCGATCTTGCGGCGCAGATCGGCGGCCTCGCGCTCGAGCCTGCGACGCTCCTCGACCAGCACCTCGAGGCGGGCGGGCAGATCGGCGGGGGCCACCTTGAGGCTCTGCGCCAGGCTCTCCAGCAGATCGTGCTCGCGGCGGGCCTCGTCATAGGCGAGCTCGCCCGTGACCGCCTCGACCCGGCGGACTCCGGCGGCGACGGCGCTCTCGGATGTGATGCGGAACAGGGCGATGTCGCCGGTGCGCCGGACATGGGTGCCGCCGCACAGCTCGACCGAGTAGGTCCTGCCGTCCTCGCCGACGCCCATCGAGACGACGCGCACCTCGTCGCCATACTTCTCGCCGAACAGGGCCATGGCGCCGGAGCCGATGGCGTCGTCGCGCGACATGATCCGCACGGCGGCCTCGTCGTTGCGGCGCAGGAAATGGTTCACCTCCGCCTCGACCGCCCGGATCTCGTCCGGCGTCATCGGCCGGGGCTGGCTGAAGTCGAAACGCAGCCGGTCCGGCGCCACCAGCGAGCCTTTCTGCGCCACGTGCTGGCCGAGATGGCGGCGCAGCGCGGCGTGCAGCAGATGGGTGGCGGAGTGCGCGCGGCGGATGCGGTCGCGGCGGATCGCGTCAGCCTCGAGCTCGACCGCGTCGCCGACCGACAGCGCGCCGCCCTCCAGGGTACCGATGTGGATCCAGAGGTCGCCTAAGCGCTTTTGCGTGTCGGTGACCCGGACCAAGGCGTCGCCGGCGCGGATGGTGCCGGTGTCGCCGATCTGGCCGCCCGATTCGCCGTAGAACGGGGTCTGGCTGGTGACCACCATGACCGGGCCGGGCTCGGCGCGCTGGGCCGGCTTGCCGTCGACCACGAGGGCCTGGACCACGCCCTCGGCCCTGGTGGTGGCATAGCCCAGGAACTCGGTGGCCCCGAGGCTTTCGCGCAGATCGAACCAGACCGGGTCGATCGCCGATTCGCCCGAGCCCTTCCAGGCGGCGCGCGCGGCCTCGCGCTGGCGCGCCATGGCGGCGTCGAAGCCCGCGGTGTCGACCGTGCGGCCCTGGCCGCGCAGGGCGTCCTGGGTCAGATCGAGCGGGAAGCCGTAGGTGTCGTAGAGGCGGAAGGCGACCTCGCCGGCGAGCGGGGCGCCCTCCGGCAGGGCGGTGGTCTCCTCCTCGAGCAGGCGCAGCCCGCGCTCCAGCGTGCGGCGGAAGCTGGTCTCCTCGAGCTTGAGCACCTCGGTGATCAATGCCTCGGCGCGGACCAGCTCGGGGAAGGCGTGACCCATCTGGTCGATCAGCACCGGCACCAGCCGCCACAGCAGAGGCTCTCTGGCGCCCAGGAGCTGGGCGTGGCGCATGCCGCGGCGCATGATCCGGCGCAGCACGTAGCCGCGGCCTTCGTTGGCCGGCATGACGCCGTCGGCGATCAGGAACGCGCTGCAGCGCAGATGGTCGGCGATCACCTTGTGCGACGGGCGGCTCGCACCCTCGGCGTGGGCACCGGTGAGCGCGACGGAGGCACCGATCAGGGCCTCGAACACGTCGATGTCGTAATTGTCGGTCTTGCCCTGCAGCACCGCGGCGATGCGCTCGAGGCCCATGCCGGTGTCGATCGAGGGCCGCGGCAGGTCGAGCCGGGTCGCCTTGTCGACCTGCTCGTACTGCATGAAGACCAGGTTCCAGATCTCGACCCAGCGGTCGCCATCCTCGTCCGGACTGCCGGGCGGGCCGCCGGGAATGTGGGCGCCGTGGTCGTAGAAGATCTCGGAGCAGGGGCCGCAGGGACCGGTGTCGCCCATGGCCCAGAAATTGTCCGACGTGCCGATCCGGATGATGCGGCGCTCGTCGAGCCCGGCGATCTTGCGCCACAGCTCGAAGGCGTCGTCGTCGCTGGCGTAGACCGTGGTCAGGAGCCGGTCCTTGGACAGGCCGAACTCCTTGGTGATCAGGTTCCAGGCGAGCTCGATGGCGAGCGGCTTGAAATAGTCGCCGAAGCTGAAATTGCCCAGCATCTCGAAGAAGGTGTGGTGCCGGGCGGTGTAGCCGACATTGTCGAGGTCGTTGTGCTTGCCGCCCGCGCGCACGCATTTCTGCGAGGTGGCGGCGCGGTGGTAGGGCCGCTGCTCGACGCCGGTGAACACGTTCTTGAACTGCACCATGCCGGCGTTGGTGAACATCAAGGTCGGGTCGTTGTGCGGCACCAGCGGCGAGGACGCGACGACCTCGTGCCCGTGGCGGCGGAAATATTCGAGAAAGGCCGTGCGGATCTCGTTGGCGGTCGGCATGTGTCGACTGTCCGGCGGCCCCGCTTCGTGTCGCGCGACCGAGCGCCGGTTCCCTTGATGTTGCGGACGGTGCGGCGTGCGGGGCGAGATATACGGTGGCCCGCGCCGTCACGCCAGTGCCGGAGCCCGCAGCGGGCCGGGAGGAAAAGACGGTGTCGTGAAAGCGATCACGGCGGCTCATGGCAGGCCGTGCAGCCCGGACGGCGCCGGTCGCCGCCGCCTGGGGCGAGACAGCTCAGGTGGTGCCTCGTCAGCTCGAGCGGATCCCGGCCACGGGTCGATCAATCCTCCGGCGACAGATCCTCGTCGAGCAGGTTCAGGCCCTTGCCGGCGACGCCGGCCTCGGTGCGGATGGTCTGCTCGATCTCGCCTGCGGTCTCGGGGTGATCCCTGAGATACTGCTTGGCGTTCTCGCGGCCCTGGCCGATCCGCTGCGACTTGTAGGAGAACCAGGAGCCGGACTTCTCGACCACGCCGGCCTTGATGCCGAGGTCGATCAGCTCGCCGGTCTTGGACACGCCCTCGCCGTACATGATGTCGAACTCGACCACCCGGAACGGCGGCGCCACCTTGTTCTTGACCACCTTCACCCGGGTCTGGTTGCCGACCGTCTCGTCGCGATCCTTGACCTGCCCGATGCGGCGCACGTCAAGGCGGACCGAGGCGTAGAACTTGAGCGCGTTGCCGCCGGTGGTCGTCTCCGGGCTGCCGAACATGACGCCGATCTTGGAGCGGATCTGGTTGGTGAAGATCAGCATGCACTTGCTGCGGGCGATCGAGGCGGTGAGCTTCCTCAGCGCCTGGCTCATCAGCCGCGCCTGCAGGCCGACATGGGAATCGCCCATCTCGCCCTCGAGCTCGGCCTTGGGCACCAGCGCCGCCACCGAATCGACGACGATGACGTCGATGGCGCCCGAGCGGACCAGCGTGTCGGCGATCTCGAGCGCCTGCTCGCCGGTGTCGGGCTGGCTGATCAGGAGATCGTCCAGGCTGACGCCCAGCTTCTTGGCGTAGGACGGGTCGAGCGCGTGCTCGGCGTCGATGAAGGCGCAGTTCCCGCCGGTCTTCTGCGCCTCGGCGATGATGTGCAGCGTCAGCGTGGTCTTGCCCGAGCTCTCCGGCCCGTAGATCTCGATGATCCTGCCGCGCGGCAGGCCGCCGACGCCCAGCGCGATGTCGAGGCCGAGCGAGCCGGTGGAGACGGTCTCGATCTCCTGCGTCTGCTCGGCCATGCCCAGACGCATCACCGAGCCCTTGCCGAAGGCGCGCTCGATCTGGGTGATCGCCGCGTCGAGGGCCCGCTGGCGGTCGTCGCCGGCGCGGCGGCTGATCATGGTGTCGGCCATAGGCCCGTATTCTCCAGAGCTTGCCCGCGAAGGTTATATCCCCTGGCGGGTGGGTGGCATAGTCTCGCGTACAGGTCGAACAGCCGCGCCGCTTTACGCGCGACCGGGTTCAGGCAGCAGGACCATCGCAATCGAGGTGAGCACGAGAACCAAGGCCGCGACATCGCGCCAGCCGATCGGCTCGCCGAGCAGCCAAGCGGAACTCAACAGGCCGACCACGGGGATCGCGAGCGTGCTGATCGCCGCCGCCGTGGCGGGCAGCAGGGTGACGACCTTGTTGTGGGCGGCGAAGCAGAAGATGAGGGCCACGGTGGCCGCATACAAGGTCGCCAACGCCCCGATCCAGGTCAGTCGCGACAGGTCCGGATGCGGCTCGACGATCAGCCAGGCCAGCACGATCGGAACGCCACCAATCAGGAGCTGCCAGCCCGTCAGCGCCATGATCCCGACCTGCCACCGCTCGCCCTTGAGCGTCACGATGCCCGCCGCCCAGCAGATCGCGGCGCCGATCATGAACATCGGCCCCAGCGGATCGTGGCCGATGCCCAGAAGGTCCGGCCCGATCAGGAACAGGATACCGGCCATGCCCACCACCAGGGCCGAGAGCCGCCGGCGTGTCGGACGCTCCTTGAGGTACCAGGCGCTGAAGAGTGCTGCCCAGATCGGCATGGTGTAGGCGACGATGGCACCCCTGCCGCCGCCCATATGGACCAAACTGAAGGCCGAGAACAGATGCCAGCCGGTGACCGAGAACACCGAGACCATGAGCAAGGCGCGCCACTGCCGGCGCGGCACGGCCAGCTTCTCGCCCGAGACCCAGGCGAGCAGCATCAGGCCGACGCCGCTGATGACGACACAGACGGTGCGAAAGGTCCAGGGCGACAGCTCGGTCACCGCGACCTTCATGATGGGCCAGTTCAGGCCCCACAGGACACTGATCGCCGCGATCAGGACGACCGCGGCGCGCGGTACCCGCCCGGCGGGTTCAGAAGTCGCTGCAGCGACCGTCCTTCTCCCAGTCGCCAAATCGGGTCGGCTCGGGCCCACGCGGTCCATTGATCTCGCCCGGCGGCTGTTGCGGGCCTGCCGCCGGCGAGGGCGGCTCGGCCGACGGCACCTCCGCCGGCGTGGCTGGCGCGGTGGGCCTGCTCTCGCTCACTCGGCCATCACCTGCTCGCGGGCCGCCGTCTCGAACTCCTTGAGGTGCTTGTCGAGCTGGTGATCGCTCACCGCCTGGCCGGCGCGCTCGAGGTCCGCTCTTACCTTGCTCATCATATCCTCGTCGCCGGGCAGCTCGAAGTCGGCCATGACCACGTCCTTGGCGTAGTTCGCGGCCTCCTCGCCGGAAAGACCCAGATGAGTCTGCGCGACCCACAGCCCGAAGAGCTTGTTGCGCCGGTTGCGGATCTTGAAGCCAAGCTCGAGGTCGTGCTTGTACTTGGTCTCCTCGCCGCGCTCGCGCTCATTGAACGTGGTCATCGGCACTCCTCTTCGCTTCGCCATCCCGTGCGGACCCCTATATAGGCATTCCGCGACAGCTCCGCCACGCGTCAACCTCGTCCGGTCAAGTCGATGTGCACGCTCGTTCTTCTGCGCCGCCCCGGGTCGTCCTGGCCGCTTCTGCTCGCGGCCAACCGCGACGAGCTGCGGACCCGCGCCAGCATGCCCCCGGCACGGCACTGGCCCGACCGGCCGCATGTGCGCGGCGGGCTCGACGTACTGGCGCGGGGCTCGTGGCTGGGCGTCAACGACGACGGGATGGTCGCGGCCGTGCTCAACCGGCGAGGCACCCTCGGGCCGGCACCCGGCAAGCGCAGCCGCGGCGAGCTGGTTCTCGAGGCGCTCGACCACGCCGAGGCTGCGGCAGCGGCGGCGGCCCTGAGCGAGCTGGATCCCGACGCCTACCGGCCGTTCAACCTGATCGTGGCGGATGCCGAGCATGCGTTCTGGCTGCGCCATGCCGGCGACGGCCCCGTCCGCTCCGCCCAGGTCCCGATCGGCACGCACATGATCGAGGCCGGTGAGCTCGACGACCCGGCGTCGACCCGCATCGCCCGGTTCCTGCCGCAATTCCGGTTCGTACCGGAGCCGGACCCGGAGGCCGGCGACTGGTCGTCCTGGCAAGCGCTGCTGGCCGATCGGAGCTCGCGCAGCGGCGATCCGCGCCAGGCGATGACCATCGTGACCGAGGGCGACTACGGCACGGTCAGCGCCAGCCTGATCGCCCTGCCGCAGTATGCGACCACGCCGCCCCTGTTCCTGCACGCCGAGGGACTCCCCGGCGAAGCGGCGTTCGTCCAGGTGCCGCCCTAGAGCCGCCCGCGCTCGGCGAGGTCGATGCGGGCGAGGGCCCGCTCCGCCGCGGGTCAGGGCATGAGCACGATCTTGCCGATGTGTGCGCTCGATTCCATGAGGGAGTGGGCGGCCGCTGCCTCGGCCAGCGGGAAGGTGGCGTGGATCAGCGGCTTGACCCTGCCCTCGGCCAGCAGCGGCAGGACCTTGGCTTCCAGCGAGCGGGCGATCTCGCCCTTCTGCTCGACCGAGCGCGGCCGCAGGGTCGAGCCGGTCCAGGTCAGGCGCTTCACCATCAGCGGCGTGAAGTTGGCCTGGACCTTCGCTCCCTCCAGCCAGGCGATCTGGACCAGCCGGCCCTCGACCGCGAGCGCCTTGAGATTGCGCTCGACATAGGAGCCGCCGACCATGTCGAGAACGACGTCGACGCCGCGGCCGCCGGTCTCGGCCCGCACCACCTCGACGAAGTCCTCCTTGCGGTAGTCGATCGCGCGCTTTGCCCCGAGCTCGACGCAGGCGCGCTGCTTGTCGGGACCGCCGACAGTTGCGAGCACGGTGGCGCCGAAAGCGTGCGCGAGCTGGATGGCGGTGGTGCCGATGCCGGAGGAGCCGCCATGGACGAGGAAGCTCTCGCCGGCAGTGAGGCGACCTCGGTCGAAGACATTGGTCCAGACGGTGAAATAGGTCTCCGGCACCGCGCCGGCCTCGATCAGCGAAAGGCCCGCCGGCACGGGCAGGGCCTGTGGTGCGGGAGCGGCGCAGTACTCGGCGTAGCCGCCCGAGCCGACCAGGGCCATGACCCGGTCGCCGATCCGCCAGCGCCCAACTCCCTCGCCGAGCGCCACGATCTCCCCCGCGACCTCCAGGCCGGGCACGTCGGAGGCGCCGGGCGGCGGCGGATAGCCGCCCTGGCGCTGGAGCACGTCCGGACGGTTGATGCCGGCCGCCGCGACCTTGATCAGCACCTCACCGGGGCGCGGCGCAGGGACCGGCATCCGATCCGGCACCAGCACTTCCGGCGGGCCGGGTCGGTCGATGCGGACATAGGCCATGTCGGCCGGGATCGTGTCCATGACGCCTCCTCGCCTCTCAGCCGAGCCAGCAGAGCAGCCCGTAACAGCGGCCCAGAAGCCGCGTGAAGAGGAAATAGAGAGCGAGATCCGCCAGTGCCAGCGCGGCGAACAGCGGCAGGCCGAGCCAGAGCAGGATCGCGAGGGCACCCCACGCGGTCAGTCTCGGCGCCGGCGCGGCCCGGCCGCGAATCTTGTGCGCCATGGTTTCTTTCTCAACTATAGATTGTCGCAGCTTCCACGTTCCCGCGCGAGGAGGCAAGCGCGTGGTCGGGTTGGACTGGCAGCTCGGTGTGCAGGCGGACTGGCAGGCGCTGCTCTCGCGGGCGCGATGCGGACTGCAGCAGGGCTGGAGCTATGGCGCAGCCTTGCGCGGCGGCGGCATGCGGGTGGAGACGGGGATCCTGCGCGACGGCAAGGGGACGCCGATCGGCTGCCTGCAGATCGCCGACCGACGCCTGCTCGGCCCTTGCGGCGCGGCGTTCCTGCTGCGCGGGCCGGTGTGGTTCGTGGCGCCACCGGTCGGGGACCTGCAGCCGATGCTGCTCGACGCCGTGCGCGACCACTTCCGTCGGCGCCTGCTGGTTTGGGCGCCCGAATCCGGCGCGGGGGCGCCGAGGCGGCCGATCATGACCGGCTACAGCACCTCCTGGCTCGCCCTCGCCGACGGCCCCGATCCGTTGCGACGCGGGTTGTGCGCGGATTGGCGCCAACGCCTCCGGCGCGCCGAGGATGGAGGCCTCGCCGTGCAGCGCACCGTCGACGGCGCGGCGATCGACTGGCTTCTCGACTGCAACGAAGCCTATCGCCAGCAGATCGGCTATCGCGGCCCGACCCGCGCTTTCCTCGGCCGGCTCGCCCACGCCGCCCGAGCGGCCGACGAGCTGCTCCTGCTGCTCGCCCATCGCCATGGCGATCCGGTCGCAGGCGTGATGATCCTGCGGCACGGCGGCAGCGCCACCTACGAGGTCGGCTACGTCACCGCCGAGGGCCGCCGCCTGCTCGCGACCCACCTGCTGCTCTGGCGCGCGATCGAGATCCTGCACGCCGAGGGGGTGCTCTGGCTCGATCTCGGCGGCATCGCCACCGACCGCGCGCCCGGGATCGCGCGCTTCAAGCTCGGGCTGGGCGGCGAGGTGGCCACGCTCCCCGGTACCTTCCTGTGCGCCGGCCTACGTCCGCCGATGGCAGCGGCAACGGGCAGGATGATCCGATGATCCTGTTGCCGTCGACCCCGATCACGCGCGACAAGGTCGCCGATTACCAGGGCTGGCGGGCGCCACGCTGAGGACTGCCCGATCGCCCGGCGGCGCCGTCCGCGGTGTCCGCGTGAGAGGCCGAGGGGAGCGAGATGGCGCAAGTGGTCTGTGTTGGCGATCTTCTGATCGACTTCGTCCCGACGGCGACGGGGACGGGGCTCGCCGACGCCCCGGCCTTCGTCAAGGCGCCGGGCGGGGCGGCGGCCAATGTCGCGGTGGGCCTGGCGCGCCTGGGCGTTCCCAGCGCCTTCATCGGCATGGTGGGCGATGACCCGTTCGGCCATTTCCTCGCCGACACGCTGGCCCAGGCCGCGGTGGATGTCGCGCCGCTGCGGTTCACCACCAAGGCGCGCACGGCCCTGGCCTTCGTCTCGCTGCGGGCCGACGGCGAGCGCGAGTTCATGTTCTATCGCCATCCCAGCGCCGACATGATGTTCACCCCTGACGAGGTGGACACGGGTGCGATCGCCGCAGCGAGCGTGCTGCACTTCGATTCCATCAGCCTGGCGAGCGAGAATCCCCGGGCCTGCAGCCTGTTCGCGGCCGACCGCGCCCGCGCCGCCGGACACCTGATCACCTACGACGTGAATCTCCGCCTGCCGCTCTGGCCCGATGCGGAGTCCGCCCGTGCGGGCATCCTCACCGGCATGGAAAAGGCGCAGGTGGTTAAGCTGAGCGACGACGAGCTCGAGTTCATGACCGGCAGCCGCGAGCCGGGTGCGGTTCGTCGCCTGTGGCACGACGGCTTGCGGCTCATGACCTTGAGCCGTGGCAGTGCCGGCTCCACATGGTTCACCGCCAAGGACCAGCGGGACGTCCCGACCCACGCGGTTCCCGCCGTCGACACGACCGGTGCCGGCGACGGCTTCATGGCCGGGCTGGTCGCCGGCGTGCTGGCAGATCCGGAAGCGGTCGCCGACCCCGGCAAGCTCGACCGCATCTGCGGCTTCGCCAATGCCGTGGGGGCGCTGACCACGCTGGAGCGTGGCGCGATTCCTGCGTTGCCGACGCGCGCTGCGGTCGAGCGCTTCCTGGAAAGTCGATGACAGCTCAGATCATCCCCGTTGCCGTCTTCGATCTCGTGGTGTTCGGCGCCACCGGCGACCTCAGCTACCGCAAGCTGATGCCGGCGATGTACTGGCGCGAGAGCGACCAGCAGATGCCGGAAGGCAGCCGGATCGTCGGCGTGGCGCGCAGTCGCTTGTCGACGGAGGACTATGTCGCGCAGGTCGAGGCGGCGTGCCGCCAGCATATCGGCGACGCTTTCGATCCCGAGGTGTTCGGGCGGCTTGCGCAGCGGATCACCTACGTGCCGCTCGACGCCGCCTCCCGAGAGCACTGGGCCGACCTCGCCCATATCCTCGCCGGCGCGGAGGACCGGCCGCGGCTGTTCTACCTCGCCACCTCGCCCGAGCTGTTCGGGCCGATCTGCGAGGGTGCGGGTGCCGCCGGCATCGTCACCCCGCTGACGCGGGTCGTCCTGGAGAAGCCGATCGGCCGCGATCTGCCATCCGCGATCCGAATCAACGACGAGGTCGGCCGAGTGCTCGACGAGTCCCAGGTCTACCGGATCGACCACTATCTCGGGAAGGAATCGGTCCAGAACCTGCTGGCGCTGCGCTTCGCCAACTCGCTGTTCGAGGCGGTCTGGAGCCGGGAGCATATCGACCATGTCCAGATCACCGTCGCCGAGACGGTGGGGGTGGAGGAGCGGGCGGCCTACTACGACAAGTCGGGCGCCTTGCGCGACATGGTGCAGAATCACCTGCTGCAGCTCCTCTGCCTAGTCGCGATGGAGCCGCCGACCTCGATGGAGGCGGATTCGGTGCGCGACGAGAAGCTGAAGGTGCTGCGCTCCCTGCGGCCGATGGTCGACGGCGAGGCGCTGCAAAAGACGGTGCGTGGCCAGTACCGCGCCGGCGCCGGCGCCGGCATGGCGGTCCCGGGCTATGCCGAGGAGCTGGGGGCGGCGAGCCGGACCGAGACCTTCGTGGCGCTCAAGGCCGAGATCGAGAACTGGCGCTGGGCCGGCACGCCGTTCTACCTGCGCACCGGCAAGCGGCTGCCCACCCGGGTGTCCGAGATCGTCATTCAGTTCCACAAGGTGCCGCACTCGATCTTCCCCACCGGCGTCGGCGTGGTCGAACCGAACCGCCTGATCATCCGCCTGCAGCCCGACGACGGCATCCAGCTCGAGCTGATGGCCAAGGACCCGGGCCCCGGAGGCATGCGGCTGCGGATGGCGGCGCTCGACATCCGCTTCGCGGATGCGTTCAAGGTCCGCTACCCGGACGCCTACGAGCGCCTGCTGATGGACGTGGTACGTGGCAACGCGACCTTGTTCATGCGGCGCGACGAGGTCGAGGCGGCCTGGCGCTGGGTCGAGCCGATCATCGAGGCCTGGGCGTCGAGCGAGGAGGCGCCCAAGCCCTATCTCGCCGGCAGCTGGGGGCCCACCGCCGCGATCGGGCTGATCGAGCGCGACGGCCGCACCTGGTTCGAGGACGCCCACTGATCCTGCGCAGCATCCGGAGCGCGCCATGCCCGTGAACTCCACCATCGCCGAGGTCACCGAGCGCATCCGCAGGCGCAGCGCCGACAGCCGCGACGCCTATCTGGCGCGGCTGGGCGCCATGGCCGAGCGCGGTACCCGCCGCGCCGCCCTGTCCTGCGGCAACCTCGCCCACGGCTTCGCCGCCTGCGGGGTCGCCGACAAGGAGCGGCTGAAGGGCGACCAGGCGCTGAACATCGGGATCGTCACCGCCTACAACGACATGCTCTCGGCGCATCAGCCCTATCAGGGCTATCCCGAGCTGATTCGCGCGGCGGCACGCGAGCGCGGGGCCGTGGCGCAGGTCGCGGGCGGCGTGCCGGCGATGTGCGACGGCGTCACCCAGGGCCAGGTCGGCATGGAGCTGTCGCTGATCAGCCGCGACGTGACCGCGATGGGCACGGCGGTGGCGCTGAGCCACGACATGTTCGACGGCTGCCTGATGCTCGGCATCTGCGACAAGATCGTGCCGGGCCTGATCATCGGGGCGCTGGCGTTCGGCCATCTGCCAACGGTGCTGGTCCCGGCCGGGCCGATGCCGTCGGGCATCTCCAACACCGAGAAGACGCGCATCCGCCAGCTCTACGCCGAGGGCAAGCTCGGCCGGAAGGAGCTGCTGGAATCGGAGAGCGCCTCCTACCATGCGCCGGGCACCTGCACCTTCTACGGCACGGCGAACTCCAACCAGATGCTCATGGAGATCATGGGCCTGCACCTGCCGGGGGCGGCCTTCGTCAACCCGAACACGCCCCTGCGCGACGCGCTGACCCGGGCGGCGACGCATC
>JBFWWD010000036.1:0-31414 GCA_050246385.1 Geminicoccaceae bacterium | reverse complement strand
TCGTTGACCACCGGCACGGTGCCGAGCTTCAGCAGCGTCTCGACCGTGGCGCGAGCGTTGAGGTAGCGCCGCCGCGCCTCGGTATCGTCGAGCGTGATCAGGATCTGGGCGGTGCCGAGCCCGACCTTGGCGAGGCTCTCCTGCCAGGCCCGGGCGAGCACGATCTGGCCCGCCGCCGCTGCCGCCTGCTTCTCCTCCAGCCGGAGCGCGCGCTGCGGCAGGCCGAGCCGGCCACGGCCCAGTGCTATCGCACCCGAGGTCACCACCACGACCTGCTGGCCGCGCTCGCGCAGGTCCGCCACGTCGCGGGCGAGGCCGTCGAGCCAGGCCTCGCGCACCCCGCCGCCGGGCTCGACCAAGAGCGCCGAGCCGACCTTGACCACCAGCCGTTTGCCGGCGATCGCCTTGCCGAGCCGGTCCATCAGGCGGCCTCGGCCCGGGCACGCCGCTCCTGCACGAGCGTTAGGACCATGCCCAGCACGGGCTCGAGGCCCCGATGCGCGACAGCCGAGAGACAGTGGACCTCGGCCTTGGCGGCGCGCTTCAGCTTGCGACGCTTGAGCGCCAGCTCCTCGGCCGGCAGCGCATCGATCTTGGACAGGCACAGGATCTCGGGCTTCTCGGTCAGGCCGTGGCCGTAGCTCGCCAGCTCACGGCGCACGGTGCGCCACGCCGCGACCGGGTTCTCCTGGCTGGCATCCACGAGATGGATCAGGGCAGCACAGCGCTCGATGTGGCCCAGGAACCGATCGCCCAGCCCCTTGCCCTCGGAGGCGCCCTCGATCAGGCCGGGGATGTCGGCGATGGTGAAGCTCTCATGGCCGATCACCACCGTGCCGAGCATCGGCTCGAGCGTGGTGAAGGGATAGTCCGCGATCTTCGGCCTGGCACGGCTGACGGCGGAGAGGAAGGTCGACTTGCCGGCATTGGGCAGGCCGACCAGCCCGGCATCGGCCAGGATCTTCAGCTCCAGCCACACCCAGCGCTCCTCGCCGGGCCAGCCGGGCTCGGCCTGGCGCGGGGCGCGGTTGGTCGAGCTCTTGAAGTGAACATTGCCGCGGCCACCGTCGCCGCCCTTGCAGAGCAGGATCTCCTGACCGGGCCTGGTCAGGTCGGCGAGCAGGGTCTCGCCGTCCTCGGCGTAGATCTGGGTGCCGACCGGCACGCGCAGCGCGATGTCCTCGCCGCTCTTGCCGGTGCGCTCCTGCTTCATCCCGGCCTGACCCGGGCGCGCCTTGAAATGCTGCTTGTAGCGGTAGTCGATCAGCGTGTTGAGGGCAGGGTCGGCCACGGCCACGACATGGCCGCCGCGCCCGCCGTCGCCCCCGTTGGGGCCGCCGAACTCGATGAACTTCTCACGCCGGAAGCTCGCCGCCCCGGCGCCGCCGTGGCCGCTTTGGACCCAGATCTTCGCGGAATCGAGGAATCGCATGGCGGGCGCCCGGTCGCCGGGACGCCCCGCCGGCGACGGTCAGGAACTACTCGGCGGCCGGCGCGGCCGCGGCGGACACGACCGAGACATAGACCCGGCCGTCACGCTCCTTGAACTTCACCTGGCCCTCGACCACCGCATAGATGGTGTAGTCGCGGCCGAGGCCGACGCCCTTGCCGGGGTGCCACTTGGTGCCGCGCTGGCGGACCAGGATGTTGCCCGGGATCACGGCCTCGCCACCGAACTTCTTGACGCCGAGGCGCTTGCCGGCGGTATCGCGGCCGTTGCGCGAGCTGCCGCCTGCTTTCTTGTGTGCCATGGGATGCTCTCCTGCGCGCTCAGGCGACGGCGATGTCGGCGATGCGCACCACGGTCAGGTGCTGCCGGTGGCCGTTGCGGCGGCGATAGTTCTTGCGGCGGCGCTTCTTGAAGATGATCACCTTCTCGCCGCGGGTCTGCTCGAGCACGGTCGCGGTGACCGAGGCGCCGGCGACGGTCGGGCTGCCGACGACGGGATTGTCGCCGCCGACCATGAGCACCTCCGGGAAGGTGACCGAGGCGCCGACCTCGCCGTCCAGGCGCTCGACCTTGATCACCGCATCCTTGGCGACGCGGTACTGCTTGCCGCCGGTCTTGATCACTGCGTACATGGTATTCCCGAGACGGGCTCGAACAGGACGAATTCAGACGCGCGTCCGAGGCCGCGGCCTGACGTGAGGCGCGGATATAGGCGCGCGCGGGCGGGACTGTCAACCGGACAGGATGGGATCGGCAGGGCGCCCGAACCGGGCGGTTCACCTCAGCAGGAGCGGACCGACCGCTCCTGCTGTCCGGCGAAGCTCAGCGGCCGGTGGACCGTCGCTTCCAGAACCCTACCAGCCCACCGCCGGCCAGTAGCGCCAGTGCCACTGCCGCCCAACCAAACCCGGGCGCGGCCCCGCCCGGCGTCGTCGCGGTGCGGACGAAGTCCACCACGCCCCAGCCCTCGGTGATCGTGGTCATCTGCGCCGGTCCCAGCACGCGATAGGCGACACGCACCGGTGCCAGCACGGCCTGGTAGATCTGGGCCTGGGCCTGGGCCGAGACGATGCCGTCGAGGAACCAGTCGCTGTGCGCGGACGCCACCACGCCATCGACGACGATCGTGCCGTTCATCGTCAGCGGATTGAACGCGCCGACCGCCACCTCGGTCGTGGCCGTCACCACCTGATCGAGCGCCATCGAGCCGTCGCCGGACCGCGACCAGACGAAGTCGCCCACGCGAACCTCGTCGCCGCCCTTGGTCACCCGGTTCGACCAGGAATCGCCGGCGCTCGCGCCGACCGGAATGAAGTGGCGCGGCGACAGGCGCAGCTCCCTGCCCGATGCCAGACGCAAGGCGACGTAGGGCGCCGAGGCGACGGCGTCGCGATGGGTGTTGAGATACACTTCCTCGTAGCCGAGCGTGCCGTCCGGCCGCGCCACCAGCACCCGGTCGCCGAGCCGGACCTCGGTCATCGCCTTGGCGATGCCGGTATCCGTCATCACCGTCGCGTCGGCGGGGAAGCAGCCGGGGCTGTGGCAATAGCCGGAGCAGCCGTCGCGGCCGCCGCATACCGTCGAGCATACCTCACCGGACGCGCAGCAAGTCTGCGACACGATATTGACCTGACACAAGGTCTCGCCGGCGCTGCACGGAGGCGGATTGTCGCCGACCTTGAATGTCTGCTCGAACGTTGCGTCCTGGTCGAAGGCATCGACACAGGTCTCGAGGTCGCGCGGCGACAGACGCAGATCGCCGACGGCACTCTCCAGCCTGGCCAGGGTCTGCGCGGAGGTGAAGGTATCGTCTGCGGGCCGGCGCGACACGCGCTCCAGGATCGCCAGCCCGGCCGCGTTCGGCCCGACGGCCTCGAGGCTGGCCAGACAACGGTTCAGGCTCGCGTTCACCGCACCGATGCGCGCGAGCAGCGGGTCGCCGGCCCGACCGCCGAGATCGCGATCCTGCGCCTGCAGGCAGGTCTCGAGATCGAGCTGGGTGAGGCTGATGTCCGCGCCGACTGCCTGCCGCAGCTTGCCGATCACCTCGGGGTCGGTGAACAGCTGATCGCCCGGGTTCGCGGTGACCCGCTTGGTGATCGCGGCGACGCGATCGTTGTCGCCATACTTGTCGAAGAACTTCTTGCACTCGGCGAGTGAAGTCCGCACCGCGCTCAACCGGCTGATATATTGCCGATAGAGCACGCTGGTCTTGGCCGCCGCCGTACCGTCGACCTGGGCCGCAAGTGCGTCGAGGTCGCTGCTGCCTGCGGTGGCCGCGTACAGCGGCGAACGCTCACCCGCGCCAATGGCGAGGCAGCCGACGATCGCTACCGCAAACGCTTTCGCCAGTCCTGGCCTCGGTGAATATTGCGCTGACATCGTTTCCCCCGCGCACCTGGACCGCCAGACCGGCTCGAGCCCAGGATCGTTCTTGATCTTGCGGGGACGATATACCGAGTGCCGACGCGTCGCAATGGACCGGCCGGCCGCCGCACGCCCGCAGGCGGCCTCCAGTCGGAGGCATCGCCCGAGATCGCGTGCTGTCGTCGAGCCCGTTCGGAGCTCTTGGGGATGAGAGCTAGCCCGCCTTGCGCAGCAGCTGCCGCTCCTCCTTCAGCGCCTCGGCCATCAGGAAGGCCAGCTCCAGGCTCTGCTGCGCGTTCAGCCGCGGGTCGCAATAGGTGTGATAGCGGTCCTGCAGGCCGGCGTCGGTGATCGCTTGGGCGCCGCCGGTGCATTCGGTGACGTCCTGGCCGGTCATCTCGACATGGATGCCGCCGGCGTGGGTGCCCTCCGCCTTGTGGATGGCGAAGAAGCCGCGCACCTCGGCCAGCACCCGGTCGAACGGCCGGGTCTTGTAGCCCGAGGCCGACTTGATCGTGTTGCCGTGCATCGGGTCGCACGACCAGACCACCGCCCGACCCTCGCGCTGGATCGCGCGGACCAATGGCGGGAGATGGCGCTCGACCTTGTCGTGGCCCATCCGGGCGATCACGGTCAGCCGCCCGGGCTCGTTCTCCGGGTTGAGCGCGTCGCACAGGCGCAGCAGATCGTCGACCGGCATCGAGGGTCCGGCCTTGACCCCGATCGGATTGGCGATGCCGCGGAAGAACTCGACATGGGCGCCGTCGAGCTGACGGGTACGGTCACCGATCCAGACGAAGTGCGCGCTGGTGTCGTACCAGCGGCCCGAGGTCGAATCGATCCGGGTCATCGCCTGCTCGAAGCCGAGCAGCAGCGCCTCGTGTGAGGTGTAGAGCGACGTGCGGTTGATCTCGGGCGTGGTGAGGTCGGTGACCCCGCAGGCCTGCATGAACTCCAGCGCCTCGGTGATCCGGTGCGCCATGTCGCGATATCGCTCGCCCTGCGGGCTGCGATCGAGGAAGCCCAGCGTCCATTGGTGCACGCGGGTCAGCGAGGCGTAGCCGCCCTGGGTGAAGGCGCGCAGGAGATTCAGGGTCGCCGCTGCCTGCGAGTAGGCCTGGAGCTGGCGCTGCGGGTCGGGCCGGCGCGCCGCCTCCTCGAACTCGATCCCGTTGACGATGTCGCCGCGATAGCTCGGCAGCGAGCGGTCGCCGTTCTCCTCCATGTCGGCGGAGCGCGGCTTGGCGAACTGGCCGGCGATCCGGCCCATCTTCACCACCGGCAGGCCGGCGCCGAAGGTCAGCACGACCGCCATCTGCAGCAGCACGCGCAAGGAATCGCGGATCTTGTCGGCGTGGAAGTCGGCGAAAGCCTCGGCGCAGTCGCCGCCCTGCAGGACGAAGCCGCGGCCGGCGCAGACCTCGGCCAGCCGCTCCTTCAGCGTGCGCGCCTCGCCGGCGAACACGAGCGGTGGATAGCTGGCGAGCTTGCCCTCGACCTCCGCCAGCTCCGCCTTGTCCTGATAGGCCGGCATCTGCTGCACGGGGCGCCCGCGCCAGGAATCGGGCTGCCAGTCGCGTGCCATCGTCCTTGTCCCTCGCGAAGATCAGCCGGCGTGCGGCTGGTACATGGTGACGAATTCCTCCGCAGCGGTGGGGTGCAGCGCCACGGTGGCGTCGAAATCCTCCTTGGTGGCACCCGCTGTCAAGGCCACGGCGAACCCCTGGATCATCTCGGCCGCATCCTCGCCCACCATATGGCAGCCCAGGACCCGGTCGCTCGTCCTGTCGACGACGAGCTTCATCATGGTGCGCGTGGTGCCGCCGGTGAGTGTGTGGAACATCGGCCGGAAGCTGGTGCGGTAGATCGTGACCTCGTGCCCGGCCGCCCGCGCCTTCGCCTCCGACAGGCCCACGCTCGCCGCCTGGGGCAGTGTGAACACCGCGGTCGGGATGGTCGCGTAGTTCACCGCCAGCGGGTTGTCGTTGAACAGCCGCTCGGCCAGCGCCCGACCCTCGGCGATCGCCACCGGCGTGAGGTCGAACGGCACGCCCTCCAGTGCCGTCCCGGCATGGTCGCTGCAGTCGCCGACGGCATGGATCAGCGGGTTGCTGCTGTCGTAGGCCGCGTCGACCGCGACCGTGCCCGCCGCCTGCAGCCGAACGCCGTGCGCCTCGAGCCCCAGGGCCGCGGTCTGGGGCAAAGGCGTGCGACCGGTGGCATAGATCACCGCGTCGACGGCAAGCGGCCCGCGGCTGGTGGCGAGGTGCAGGCAATCCCCCGCCCGCTCGATCCGCTCGACCCGGGTCTCGTTCCACAAGGCGACGCCGTGGCCCTCGATCTCGACCGTGAGATGCTGGCGCAGGTCGTGCTCGAAGCCGCGCAGTGGCATGTCCCCACGCAGCACCAGCGTGGTCTTGCTGCCCAGCGCGTTGAAGATGCTGGCGAGCTCGAGCCCGATATAGCCGGCACCGACCACCGCCAGCCGCTCCGGCAGGGGATAGACGTTCTCCAGCACCTCGTCCGAGGACCAGGCGAGCTCGATCCCCGGCACGTCCGGCAGGCTCGGCCTGGCGCCAACCGCCACCAGCACCCGGGCTGCCGTCACCTCCCGCTCGCCCGCCTGCACGACGAACGCCTCGCCGTCCCGTTGCTCCAGGATGCGCGCATGGGCCGGGAACAGCGTCACCCCCGCCCGCTCCAGCATCTGCAGATAGATGCCGTTCAGCCGCGCGATTTCCTGGTTCCTCGCCTCGCACAACCGCTCGAAGGCGAGCCTGGGCTCGCCGATCTCCCAGCCATAGCAGTGCGCCGCCTTGAACCACTCCTGGAAGTGGGCGCCATAATGCATCAGCTTCTTGGGCACGCAGCCGCGGATGACACAGGTGCCGCCGACCCTGCTGTGCTCGGCCAGCCCGACCCTGGCCCCGTGCGACGCCGCCCGCCGCGCGCAGGCCACCCCGCCCGAGCCGCCACCGATCACGAACAGGTCGAAGTCGGGCATCGTGTTCCTCCGCTGGCCGCGGGGGCGATATAGGGGCGGCGGGGCGGGGGCTCAATGCGGGGCTGGGCCGAGACGGCTCCTTGCGAGCTGGGCGCCATTGGCGTCGCGCATATTGAGCAAGGGGACAATAGAAGCACCGGCCCCGCAGCCAGGCGTTTGGTAGCGCAAGAGCGGGAACCGTTTTCTGTTTCCCTCATCCTCAGGGCATGACCATGCCGCTTCCCGCACCAGGAACCGAGGCCGGCGCTGTTGCCGCCGCGGTGGAGCAGCCGGGCGACGCCGAGCTCGTCGCCCGGGCGCGCCGGGGCGATGGGCTGGCCTTCGAGCTGATCATGCGGCGCCACAACCGCCGGCTGTTCCGGCTCGCGCGCAGCCTGGTCGGCCGTGACCACGAGGCCGAGGACGTGCTGCAGGAGGCCTATGTCCGGGCCTATGCCCGGCTGGCCGATCTCGCCGAGGGTGCCGCGCTCGGCGCGTGGCTCGCCAGGATCGTCGCCAACGAGGCGCTGGGCCGGCTGCGCGCGGCGACGCGCGTGGTCTCGCTCGACGCGTTCCGGAGCAGGGCGGAGCCGGACGGAATGGAGGAGCCGGAGCACGACCAGGCCTCCGACCTGCCGGACCCGGAGCGGCTGGCCGCAAGCGGCGAGCTGCGCCGGCTGCTGGAGGCGGCGGTGGATGCGCTGCCCGCGGAGTTCCGCACCGTGTTCGTGCTGCGCGAGGTCGAGGGGCTGAGCACGGCCGAGACGGCGGCCTGCCTCGGGCTGCGGCCGGAAACCGTCAAGACCCGGCTGCACCGCGCCCGCCGGCAGCTGCAGGAGCGGCTGACCGGGGAGCTGCTCGCCGTCTCCGCCTACCTGTTCGAGTTCCAGGGCCGGCGTTGCGACCGGGTCGTGAGCCGGGTGCAGGATCGCATCCGGCACTCGCCACCTGCGTCGGGCGATGCCGCGCTCGGCCATGACCCGGTTCGGCCGGGCCCGCCCAACAATGAGCGGTCGGGTTGGCTCGGCCGGTTGATCGCCTTGTTCCAGCGAGGGAGTGAAAGCTGATGCGTCTGTTGCTCAAGACCACATGCGCTGTCCTGGGGACGCTCGGAGCGGTCGGAATCATCGGCTGTGCCGATTCCGGCTCCGTCGAGCACATGACCCCGGCCGCACAGGCCGCCTCGATGGCGCCGCCCGCGGGCTACGAGAAGGTCAGCTCGCTGGTGAAGCTGCCGGACTTCCTGCCGGGGCTGGGCACCCTCTACGTCCAGCCCGCGACCCTGCCGGCCGGCCCGTTCCTGGCCTATGACCGCAACGGCACGCTGGTCAGCACGATCTACATGATCCCGCTGGAGGACCTGCAGGCGCAGAAGAAGTTCGCCGATCTGGCGGTCGGCCCGGACCAGACGGTCAAGTCGGTCTCGCTGTACTACAATGCCGGGCATCCCGGCGTGGAGGAGCCGCACTACCACATCGTGCTGTGGCATGTGCCCGAGAGCCAAGCGAAGCTGCAATAGCATGCCACAGCGGCGCCGACTGGTGGCGGGTGGAGCCCTTCTGCTCGCGACCCCAGCGCTGCGCCTCGCGATCGCGGCACCCGCCACCGCCCTGGTGCGGATGCGCAGCGATCCCGACGGCGCCAGCGTCGGCTTCGATCCGATCGGGCTCTGGGTGGCACCGGGGACAACCATCCGCTGGGTGGTCGAAGCCAATGTGCACACCGCCACGGCCTACCATCCGGCCAATGGCGGCCACCCGCTGCGCATCCCGGAGCGGGCGCAGCCCTGGGATTCGGACTATCTGATCGAGCCCGGCCAGAGCTTCGCGGTCCTGCTCACGGTGGAGGGGACCTACGACTATTTCTGCCTGCCGCACGAGATCGCCGGCATGGTCGGCCGGATCATCGTCGGCCGGCCGGGCGGCCCGGGCGGCCGCACGCCGGGGGAGGAACTGCCCCCCGCCGCCCGCGCGGCATTCCCTAGCGCCCGCCGGATCATGGCCGAGCGAACCGTGTCCCTGACGGACCGGCATGCGCACGACGGGTGACCGCGCACGGTCTCTCCTGCCCGGGGAAGCCCAACACACCACACGGCCCGATCTGGCCGAGGGCGTGGGTTCTGCCTCGCGTTTTCGCCAGGGGTCGCGGCTGCTCGACCGAAGCCGCACGGCGTGCTCCGGTGGTCAGCCCGACCTTCGCCCCATGCGACGCCGCCCGCCGCGCGCAGGCCACCCCGCCCGAGCCCCCGCCGATCACGAACGGGTCGAGTCGGCCATCGTGTTCCTCCGCTGGCTGCGGGGCGGCATAGGCGGCGATCCCCTCGACTCGACGAGATCGGATCAGGTAGCCGCTCCGCTTCCGGTAAGCGCCGGCGCGTGGTCCTGGCCGTCACCCGCCGCGCGGGCGCGGACGGGCAAGTGAAGGCGATGGTCTGGGTCCGCTAGCAAGGATTTGCGCAGTGGGCGAGGTCACCGGCGATCAGGCGGGGCCGCAGCTCGGTCATCGTGTCGGTCCGGCAGTTCGCTCGGGGCGAGCCGCCATTGTAGACGACGACGACAAGCCGAGATCGGCCGCGACCACCCGGCCGGTGGGCCGACCCGCGGCGAGCCAGGCGGAGGCCGAGCCGTTGCCGCAGCCGACCTCGAGTGCGCTGACACCCGGACCCAGGGGCCGGCACCTCGATCGGGCACCGATGCATCGAGCCGAGCAACCGCGACATCAATGCGAGCCGAGCTCGCTCGCCCCCAGACGATGGTCGGGACATACTCGGCTATGCACCGGGCCTGGGAGCGGTCTGCGCCTTTCGACAAGCGCCCCAGCCCGACTCGGCCAGATCTGGCCCTCAGCGCCGCCGGCAGTAGACCGTCGCCAGAGATTGGGTCGTGTAGCAGCCGTTGCTATCGCCGGTAGTGATGCCGTTGTTGACGTTCAGTACCCAGTAGCGGTGGCGATAGCCACCCGCGGTCGCACATGCATCGTCGTCCGTTGCGGCGGTATTCTGGTAGAAGACGAAGCCCCCCCAACGCAGGCTTACCGAAGGGTTGTCACTGTAGACCAGATACGGCTCCTTGTTCGCGATCCGCGCGCCGAGATTCCAGGAGGTGCATACTACCGGAACAGGTTCGGCAGTGTTGTAGGCGATTGCATACTCCCAAACCGTGGATGGACGACCCGGGATCTGGCAGGTGACCGGACTGAGCGTCGACAGGTTGCCGCAGACGACCCAAGGTGCGGCCTGGGCCGAGCCGATGCCGAGCGCCAGCAGGGCGAGTGAGCCGGGCAGCAGCGAACCGATACGCATGGTTCTCTCCTCGAGAGCTTGGTCGATGTACAGTATTGTTACCAATTAGACTGATCTGATGTCCTGAGCGCCGCCAGAAGTGGCACCATCTTGACTACCGAGGGCAGCATGCTCCAGCTACCGACGACCACCCATATGTCTGGTTGATCAGATCGCGGCAGGCAATTACGATCATTCATTCTACTGCATGGAAGTGAGGATATCAACAGTAATCTGGCATATCTAATAATAGATTGCGGAGCATATATTGAGAATTGAACAGAATATGGCCGGATGTTCCTCGATGGCGTCAAGATAGCCAGCCGCGATCCTGCCCGGACAATTGGACGCCATCTGTCAACCGGAAGATCATTCCCGACGAGCATGAGTCGTGCAAATTCGCTGTCCGATCGATGCCTGGGAGGCGACGGCAAACCGTGCCGGCCCCGATTTCTTCGCCGAGCACCGAGGCAGCGAACTGTGGCGCCGACTACGACCGGCGTTGCGGAACCCCCGGCTACAAGTCGACTCCGGTCAAGCTGACGCCAGGGTGCTCTTGTGACGGCTTATGGATTGCGGCGTGGCCCGTCGATCCTGGCCGCTAGCGCGCGCCGAAATCCTGGACGTAGTAGTGGTTGTATCGGCCGAAGCCGACCTCGCGGTAGGTTCGGTTCAGGATGTTCGCGCGATGGCCGGTCGAGCTCATCCATCCCGACATCGCCGCCGACCAGGTGCTGTAGCCGCAGGCCACGTTCTCGCCCAAGGCGCGCCATGACCGGTAGCCGCACGCTTCCACGCGCTGCACGAAGGTCGAGCCGCCGCTGCCATTGTGGGTGCAGAGGCGGGCATTGCTCATGTATCTGGCCTGACCCTGCGCCGCGCAGGAGAGGCTCGCCTTGAGGATCAGCGCCGCGGCGCCGATCTTGGCGCGCTCGTTGTTGATCAGGCGGAGCGCCTGCTGCAACTCGGTGGCCGTGGGCGTGGTGGTCGTGTGCGAGACGAAGACGATTCCGTCCTCCAGCGAGCCTTGGACCTCCTCGCCGAGCGTCTCGATCGGCTCGCCGCGCTCGATCCTGACGGCGCGGGGCATGCGGATGTCGTCGCCGCCGTGCTCGATCGGTCCGCCGCGCCTGACCGTCGTTGCCGGCGGAAGACCGACGTCTCCATGCTCGAACCCGGCGGCTGCCCCCGGGTCGAGCGCATGAGCGAAGGTCTTTCCCGACAATGATGCCAGAAGCGGCGCGATGCCGGCGCCCATCAGCAGTTGCCTGCGCAACATGGGGTTTCTCTCCGACTGGTGGTTGGAGCGGGAATGCCCTGACGGCGAAATACGTCGGTCGGCTGTGGGCCGGCTCGCTTCGCAGGCCCAGGACACTGTCGGCGTTCGACAGCCGACGGTTGATCTCTAACAGGCTCGATTCAGAATTCAATCCCGAGTTGATTTAGCGAATCGATTTTCGAACCGACCTTCGTCCTCCAGCGCCGCTTCCAGCTCGTCCAGCAACATCGCCTGCGCCCGCACGATCAAGCGCCGTGCGTCGGGGAGGCTGAGCCAGGCGAAGCGGTCGAGCTCGGGGTGATCCTGCCAGCGGCCGGAGCGCGGCGGCCATTGGACGCGGAAGCTGTTGCTCCGCAGGGTGGCCGGGTCGGCGTCGGCCTCGGCAGCCCAGGCGTGGACGAGCTTGCCGCCTGCCTGGTGGATCGGGCGAAGCGGCAGGAAGGGACCTGGTGGGGCAAGCCCGAATTCCTCGCGGGTCTCGCGGCGGGCGGTGTCGAGAAGATCCTCCCCACGCTCCGGCAGTCCCTTGGGGATGGTCCAGGCGCCCGCCTCGCGACCCCGCCAGTACGGCCCGCCCATGTGGCCCAGAAGCACCTCGGGGCCGCCATTCGGGCCGCGGCGGAACAGGACGAGGCCGGCGCTGACCTTGGGCATGGCTGACTCCGTCTTTGGCGAAGGGCTATAAGCCGACCGGACCGAGGACGGGAAGGGGAGCGCAGCCATGGGCCGGATCGTCGCCGCCTTCGCCTATCGCTGCGGCCACCGCGTCGCGGAGATCCAGCTCGGCGACAGCGCCGCCTGGGCGCGCGAGCGGGGTGACTTCGTCTGGATCGGCTTCCACGAGCCGACCGAGCAGGACCTGCGCACGCTGCAGCAGCAGTTCGGCCTGCACGAGCTTGCGATCGAGGATGCACTGCACGCGCATCAGGTCCCCAAGCTCGAGATCTACGGCGAATCGCTGTTCGTCGTCCTGCGCACGGCGGCCCTGCAGGAAGGGCGGGTCGCATTCGGCGAGACCCACATCTTCGTCGGCGAGGACTACATCATCACCGTCCGGCACGGGGCATCGCAGTCCTATATGCCGGTACGAATGCGGCTGGAGGCCAGCCCGCGTCTTCTGCAGCACGGCGTCGACTACGTGCTGCACGCGCTGCTCGACTATGTCGTCGACCAGTACATGCCGGTGGTGGCCGACGCGGTCGAGGAGGTCGATGCGATCGAGGAGCGCCTGCTCGCCGGTCAGCTCAGGCGGGCCGACATCGAGCGGATCTACGAGCTGCGCCGCGAGCTGGTTCGGCTGAGGCGGGTGGCGGCCCCCATGGGGGAGGTCTGCTCCAGGCTGCGCCACGTCGACCTGCCGTTCATCGACAAGAACATGCGACCCTACTTCAAGGACGTGCTCGATCACGTCGTCCGCGTGAACGAGACCATCGACGGGTTGCGTGAGGTGCTGAGCTTCGCCTTCGAGGCCGCGCACCTGCTGGAGTCGGCGCGGCAGGGCGACGTCTCGCGCAAGTTCGCGGGCTGGGCCGCCATCCTCGCGGTGCCGACGGCCATCGCCGGCATCTACGGCATGAACTTCCGCTTCATGCCCGAGCTGGACTGGCGCTATGGCTATTTCATCGTCCTGAGCGTGATATTCGGCGCCGCCGGGCTGCTGTTCGCACTGTTCCGCCGCTCCGGCTGGCTGTGAGCCGGGGCCGCTCAGGGCGGGTTGAAGGGCAGGAACCGGCTGGGCTCCTGACCCTCGGCGATCAGGACCAGGGCGCTGTTGTCGCGCTCGAGCCGCTGCGCCCTGTCGGCCGTGGCGACGAACAGGCGCTCGAACTCCGATTGCGGCGGCGGGCAGGCCATCCGGGTCATCGCGAGCGGCCCGAGGACCAGCCGTCCGCCGCTCACGCCGATCGGGCCGGAATAGCGGTTGCAGCCCGAGCGCCCGGCGACTTGGCCGGGCTCGGGGAACTCCAGGGTGACCGTGACATTCTCGGGCACCTCGCCGCCGGCGAGGGTCTTGGCGATCCAGTGCGTGCCGGTGAGGCCGTCCGGCAGCGGGCCAGGCGGCTGGGCAGTGGCGCAGCCGACCACCACGCAGGTCAGGAGAGCGAGGATCGCCGTCCGCACTGGTCTCACCATGCGAGGGGTTCGAGTGTGCTTCGGGCACCCTGGCGGGAAACGAAGGTCAGGACTCCGTCGACCACGCTGGCCTGATAGGCCGCATGCAGCATGTCGATCAGCGCCTTCTGCATGGCTGCCTGCTCAGGCGAGCATTCGACGCGGGTCACGCGCAGAATGCCCATGGTCACCTTGTCGCCGCGCGAGGCGAACGGGCCGATATACTTGTTGCATCCGGCAGTGCCACTGACCTGATCGCCTTCAGGCGCGAAGATGACCGTCATCGCGGAAGGGTCCGCCACCGGTCGGCCGTCGACAGTGTCGACTTTCCAGTGAGTGCCCGCCAGTCGGTCACCGATCCGCGGGCGCGGACCCTTGCCCTGCTGGCCCGAGGCCGCCAGCGGCACCGCCAGCGCCGCGATGAGGATGGACGCCGCGAAGATCCGCTGCCGCATGCGCTGCCTTGCTCCCCTGCCCGAGGCCGGCACCGGTAGCGATGCTGCGGCACTCTGACAAGGGTGGCAGGGTGGAGGAATTCAGGGAAAGCTGCCGAAGCCCGAAGGCCAAGACTCCTCGTCGGTGCTCTTCTCGTCGTCCTTTGACGCCGGCGCATCGTCCTTGTCGGCTTCGGGATGCTCGATCAGTCGCGAAAGGGTCTGATCGTCGGTGTCGCGATCGACGTCCTGCGTCGTCGCATGGTCCGGCTGATCGTCCATCATCATGAGGCGCTCCATTCGGGGGAATGCAGAGGGCACGCCGGGCGCCAGCATGAAGCCTACTCCGCCACTGCAGCGCAACTTAGCAATTGCACAACAGCTTCGGCAGCGAGTGAGGCATCCGGGTCACGCGCCGGACCGGACCATACCGACGTAGAGAGCGGCGGCGACCGCCGTCGCAAGGTTGAGGCTTGATACACCCGGGCGCATGGGGATGGCCACCCGCTGCGTCGCGCGCGCCAGCAGAACCGGTCCGAGCCCCGTTCGTTCCGAGCCGAACAGGCACAAGGCGCCAGGAGCCAGACCGCCGGATGTCAGCGGCGTGCCGGAGGGATCGACCGCCACCAGCGGCCGGGTCGTGGCGTCCAGGCGCTCGATCCTTGCCACCGGAAGCGCGAACTGCAGGCCCGCCCCGCCGCGGACCGCCGTCGCGTGCCAGGGGTCGTTGCGACCGGTTGTCAGCACCCCTGCCGCCCCGGCGGCGGCGGCGACACGGATTGCGGCGCCGATATTGCCGAGATCGCCAGGGTTCTCGAGAAGCACCAGCGGCGCGCCGCCCGCGTTGGCGAGCAACGATTCGACGTCGGGCTGCGGTCTGTGTGCGAGCGCCAGGACGCCTGTTGCAGGCGCGACCGGCGCGAGCGCGACGAAAGTCGCCGCGTCGACCTCCCGCAGGAGCGAGGTCAGGGGTGCTGCGAGATCCGGCGCCAACCGATCGGCAAGGTCCAGGAGCGACCCGGCGTCAGGGGTGACCGCCACGATGACGGCAGCACCGAAACGCAGCGCGTGCTTCAGGGCGTGAAAGCCCTCCAGTACAACGAGAGCTGGGTCGCGGCGCGCCGATCTGAACCGGGCGATCAGCTCGGGAGATTGATCGAGACTCATGCTGTGTCGCGCCGCAACAGAAGAGCTACGCCGTGGCGCGGCGGGCGATACGATGGTCGAGGCGCTCATCGTCCAGGCCCGCCGGCTCCTGGTGCAGGATCACCTCGGCCGCCGGAAACGCCGCAAACAGCTCCGCCTCGATCGCGTCCGTGACCTCGTGCGCCGCGGCCACCGTCATCGCCCCGTCGACCTCGACATGCAGCTCGATGAACTGCGTCGAGCCCGACTCGCGCGTTCGCAGATCGTGCAGATCACGGACCTCGGGGTGGGCGAGGACGATCTCCTTGATCCGGGACCGTGTCTCGGGCGGCAGCTCGTGATCCATCAGCACGTGGACCGCGTCGCGGCCGATGCTGAAGGCGTGCCAGCCGAGATAGAGCGCGATCCCGGCGCCCATCGCCGGGTCGACCCAGAGCCAGCCGAGCCGGGCACTGAGCAGGAGGGAGATCAGGACGGAGAGGTTGGTCAGGAGATCGGCACGGTAGTGCACGCTGTCCGCGTTGATCGCCTGTGATCCGGTCACCCGGACGACGTGGCGCTGAAACATGACCAGGAGCAGGGTCGAGACGGTCGCGAACACCATCACGCCCACGCCGAGACCAGCAGCCCCGACGGGCTGCGGCATCCCGAGGCGGCGGACCGCATCGATCAGCACGAACACGGCCGATCCGCCGATCAGGGCGCCCTGAGCCAGCGCGCTCAGGCTCTCGGCTTTGCCGTGGCCGAAGCGATGGCCGCGGTCCGCCGGCTGCTGCGCGATCTGTACCGAGACGAAGGTGATCGCCGAGGCGACGATATCGGCGAGACTGTCGATCAGCGAGGTCATGACCGCCAGCGAGCCGGTGGCGAGCGCGGCCAGGAGCTTCAGTGCGACCAGGGCTCCCGCGAGACCGAGGCTCGCCATGGCCGCGAGGCGGCGCAGTCGGTTGGGATCGGTGGGAAGAAGCTTGCGCATGCGCGGCTCCGGGCCGTGTCTCGCGTCCGCGGGCTGTCTAGTCGGTTGCGCGTCTCGTGCCCACCCGTCAGCGACTCGCCGGTTGCGCCTGCGCCCGCTCGTCGGGTCACGCCGGGCGCGGACCCGCGCGGACGAGAACGCTCTCCCCGGAGGCGGGCAGATGCGCGCCGACCAGCCAGGCGCAGATGTCGTCGAGCACCCGCTCGAGACCGTTCGTCTGCAGCAGGAGATGCGGCGCGCGAGGATAGCGGATGGCGGTCACCAGAGGACGCAGGTCCCAGACGGCCTGCTCGAACAGGCGCAGCGGGATGATCCCGTCGCCTCGGCCATAGAGGAACAGGGTCGGGACGCGCAGCCGTCGGGTCGCGGCCGAGGCGCCGTCGGCGAGCGAGAGCAGGCCCTTGTAGGCATCGGCGCGAATGAAGCGGACGATCCGGGGATCGCTGCTCAGGCGCTCGCGCGCGGCCGCGCTGAACTCGCGGTGCGAGCCGCGAATCAGCTTCCTCGAGTAGCCGGGCGCGAGAAGGGCCAGCGTGCCGACGGCCACATCCCATACGAGCCGCATCCGTACACCGCGCCTGACGGCAGGCTCGACCAAGATCAGGCCGTCGACGCTCTCAGGACGGAAGCGCGCGGTCGTGACCAGGGCCACGGCGCCACCCATGCTCTCGCCCAGAAGGAACATGCGCGAGCCGTCGGCAGGGCGGAGCAAATCGATCACGGCACGGAGGTCGCGCGTCAGCCGGCGCCAGCCATGCCAGCTGCCGGAGCCGTCCGTATCGCCGAAGCCGCGCTGATCGTAGGCGTGCACGAGGAAGCCGCGTCGCGCCAGCGTCGGGCCCGCCTCCGCGAACGCCAGGCGAAAATCGCCGAAGGCGTGCAGCGCGATGACGGTGCACAGAGGTGTGCCGGGCGGGCGCCAGGTCACCAGAGGCAGGCGGTATCCGTCCGCCATGACCAAAACGCGCTCACGGGTGATCACCCCTGTTCCAGCGTCGGCGGGGAAGCCGGTCGAACCGCCAAGAGGCTCGGCCGTTCGGCCGTCGGGGACGCGCGAGACCATGATGCCCGCGGAGATAGGGTGGGCAGGGCAGATCGCCAACGGTCGGGCCGTCGCGTCGCCTCCACACTCGCACCTTGCAGACCGGTTCCGGCTGCTGGCAAGAAACGTTCATGCGCGGCGAGACCGCAGCGTCACGGGAGGTGACCGATGATCAGAATCGCAGGGCCGGCGCTCGTCGCGGCGCTCTTGGCCGCGTCGCCGACGCTGGCGCAGGACGGCGCCACGCGGCTCGGGCCCGAGGATGTGAAGCGCGAGCTCGTGGGCAAGATCTGGCAGGTCGAGCTGCCGAACGGTGTGCCGGCCGAGGAGACGTTCCGCGAGGACGGCACCGTCAAGATCACCGGCGGTCTCAGCGACCGTGGCTACTGGCGCTTGTGGGAGCAGGGCTACTGCACTCAGTGGTACCGGATGCGCAAGGGTGCCGAGCGCTGCTTCACGCTCGACAAGACCGCCGACGGCAAGATCCGCGTGTTCAAGCCCGACGGCGACATCTCGATGACCATACTCGGCACCGAGCCGATCACGGAGTAGGCCGGCTCACGCTGCCAGCCGGCGGATGGTCTCCTCGAGATCGGTCTCGGTGGTGAGCGGATTGATGGTGCACAGGCGCAGCACGCTGCGGCCTTTGAGCATGGTCGAGGTCACCGCGGCGTAGCCGCTGTCCGACAGAGCCTTGGTGCGGGCGGCGTGCAGGCCTGGATTCGCACCGCGCAGAGCGAAGGTCACGATGCCGAGCTGGGCCGGAGTGACGATCTCCCAGACCTCCGGCTCGCGGCGGAGAATGGCCTCGGCCGCCTCCGCCAGCTCGATACCGCGCGCGACCGCCGCTCGCAGCCTGGCGGCGCCGTAGGTCTTGAACGTCAGCCACAGCTTCACCGCCCGCGAGCGGCGGGTCAGCTCGAGGCTGCGATTGCCGAAATGGACCTCGCCGGCTTGGCCCATCACATCCTTGAGATATTCGGGGTTCATGCTGAACGCGCGCTCGAGCGCGCCCGGTCGGCGCACCAGCACGCAGCCGACATCGTAGGGCTGGAACAGCCACTTATGCGGGTCGAGCACGAGCGAGTCGGCCTCCTCCATCCCGGCCAGCACCTTTCGGCCCGTGTCGCACAGGGCGGCGGGTGCGCCGTAGGCGCCGTCGACGTGGAACCACATGCCCTCGGCCCGGCACAGTTCCGCCAGCTCCGGCAGCGCGTCGACCGCACCCGTGTTGGTGGTGCCTGCCGAGGCCACGACCATCATCGGCCGGCGCCCGGCGGCGCGGTCCGCCGCGATCGCTTCCTCGAGCGCTCCGATCGGCATCCGCAGCGAGTCGTCGGAAGCGAGCAGGCGGATCTCGGACGGTGCGAGGCCCATGGCGCGCAGGTCGCGCGCGAGCGAGGAGTGGGTCTGGTCGGTGAGATAGGCCACGCCCTGGCCGAGGGCGGCGCGCGCGGCCGTGAAGGCGGTGAAGTTGGCGAGCGAGCCGCCGCTGACCAGGATGCCTTCGGTGCCGGCGGGCATGCCCAGGAGCTCGCGCAGCCACTCGACCACGACCAGCTCGAGCGTCGCCGGCCCGGAGGCGCCGACCCAGGAGGTGCAGATCGCGTTATGGCCGGTCGCGAGCCATTCGCCGAGCACGGCGGCGAAGGAGGACGGCCCGGGCACGCGCGCGAAGTAGCGTGGATGATCGCCCCGCTGCATGTGGGTGAGCGCTTCCGCCACCAGCAGATCCATGGCCGCCGACGCGTCGCCCGGCTCCTCCGGGACGGGGCCGCCGAGGGTGGCCCGAAGTGCCGCGGGCGTGCCGGTGACGATCACGGGGCGGTCGGCCTTGTTGAGGAAATGATCGATCACCAGGTCGACCATACGGTAGCCGAGCTGGCGCATCTCCTCGGGCTCGAGCCCCAGCGTGTCCGCCGGATGCGTAGGCTCAGTCGACATCGAAGCGGATCCCCTGCGCCAGCGGCAGGGCGCGCGAGTAGTTGATGGTGTTGGTGGCGCGCCGCATGTAGCCCTTCCAGGCGTCGGAGCCGGATTCGCGCCCGCCGCCGGTCTCCTTCTCGCCGCCGAAGGCGCCGCCGATCTCGGCCCCGCTCGGGCCGATGTTGACGTTGGCGATGCCGCAATCCGAGCCGCTGGCGGACAGGAACCGCTCGGTCTCGCGCAGATCGTTGGAGAAGATGCAGGACGACAGCCCCTGCGGGACACCGTTGTGCAGGGCCAGCGCCTCGTCGAAGTCGCGATAGGTCATGACGTAGAGGATCGGGGCGAAGGTCTCGTGGCGGACCACGTCGCTCTGCCCGGGCATGTCGACCAGTGCCGGGCGGACATAGAAGGCGCCGGGGTGGCGATCGGCCAGCACGCGCTCGCCACCCTCGGTCCTGCCGCCCTCCTGCCGCGCCCGCTCCAGGGCCGCCTGCATCGCGCGCCAGGCGCCCTGGTCGACCAGCGGCCCGACCAGCGTGCCCGCCTCCAAGGGATCGCCGATGGGCACCGAGCGGTAGGCCTTGGCGACGCGCGCCAGCAGCTCGTCCTTGACGCTCTCGTGCGCGATCAGGCGGCGCAGGCTGGTGCAGCGCTGGCCGCAGGTGCCGACCGCCGAGAACAGGATCGCGCGCACGGCGAGGTCGAGATCGGCCGAGGGGGTGACGATCATGGCATTGTTGCCGCCGAGCTCCAGGATCGAGCGGCCGAAGCGGGCGGCGACCACGGGTGCGAGCACACGGCCCATGGTGGTGGAGCCGGTGGCCGAGACCAGCGGCACGAGCGGGCTCGCCGCCAGGGCCTCGCCGACCGCGCGACCGCCGATCAGGGCGGTGTGCAGGTCCGCCGGCGCGTCGCCGAAGCGGGCGAGGGCGCGGTCGAGCAGGGCGGCGGAGGCTAGCGCGGTGAGCGGCGTCTTCTCCGACGGCTTCCAGATCACCGCATTGCCGCACACCAGGGCGAGGGCGGTGTTCCACGACCAGACCGCGACCGGGAAGTTGAAGGCGCTGATCACGGCCACCACGCCTAGGGGGTGCCAGGTCTCCATCATCCGGTGGCCGGGGCGCTCCGAGGCGATGGTCAGGCCATGGAGCTGGCGCGACAGGCCGACCGCGAGGTCGCAGATGTCGATCATCTCCTGCACCTCCCCCAGGCCTTCCTGGACGATCTTGCCGGCCTCGATCGAGACCAACCGGCCGAGATCCTCCTTGGCGGCCCGCAGCTCCTCGCCGAGCAGGCGCACCAGCTCGCCGCGCCGGGGTGCGGGCACGTCGCGCCAGACGGCGAACGCCGCCTGGGCGCGCTTGATCGCCCCCTCGACCTCGGCCGCGTTCGCCTCGGGAACATGGGTCAGGATCGAGCCGTCGATCGGTGAGCGGGCGGCCAGCGTGCCACCGGTGCGCCGTGCCGGCAGCACGCCCAGACGGTCGAGCAGCAGGCCGGCCTCGGCGGACAGGTCGGGGGTGGTGGTCGTCATGGCGGATGCCTCGGTTGTGCATGCGTTGGTCAGATGCGGGCGGCGGCGAGATGGGCGAGCTGCGCGCCGAGCTCGTAATACAGCTCCTTGCCGGTGCGGAGCCCGTCGGCCTGGGGCTGCGTCACCGGCAGAGGCAGGTCGGCCTCGCGGATGGCGCCGGTGACGAGCTCGGCGGTGACACGGCCGAAGACGGTGCCGGGCGCGATGCCGCGGCCATTGTAGCCGCAGAAGCCGACCACGTTGCGGGCGAGCTTGTGGAAGCGCGGCAGGTGGTTTCGGGTCATGCCGATGGTGCCGTACCACTCGGCGACGAACTCGACCGGGCCGAGCCGGGGGAACAGCTTGCGCAGCGTGCGGCGCGCCCAGGCGCGATGCACGGCGAGGCCCGTGCCGCGCAGGGCGCCGACACTGCCGAGAATCAGATGGCCCGCGCGGTCGAGGCGGACCGAGGTCATCACCTGCCGCGTGTCCCAAGCACCCTGGCGCTCGGGCAGGATCGTCGCGCGCTGCTCGGGCGAGAGCGGCCGGGTGGCGAAGTTGAAGTAGGGCACATGCACCTGCTCGGCGCGGATCTCGGCCCAGGGGGCACGAGTGTAAGCGTCGGTCGCGACCACCACCCAGTCCGCCGTGACCGAGCCCGCCGCGGTGCGCACGGCCCAGCGCGCGCCGGCCGCCTCGATGCCCAGGACCGGGCTGTCGGTCATGATCTCGGCACCGGCGCCTGCCGCGGCCCGGGCGAGGCCGCGCGCGTAGGCCAGGGGCTGGATGGTGCCGGCGCGCAGATCGAGCAGGGCGCCGGCATAGGCCGGGCTGCCGAGCTTGGCCGCGGTCTCGGCGGCATCGAGCAGGCGCACCGGGGCGCCGCGCGCGAGCCACTGCCCGGCGCGGCGCTCCAGCTCGCGCACACCCGCGGGCCCGACCGCACAGTGAAGCGTACCGGCGTGCTCAGGCTCGCAGGCGATCTGGTGCTGCTCGATCAGCTCGAACACGGCCCGGGGCGCGTCGCCGAGGAGCGCCAGCAGGCGCTCGCCATGCTCCGACCCCAGCGCCGTGGGCAGGTCCGACGGCATGACCCACATGCCGGCATTGACCAGGCCGACATTGCGGCCAGAGCCACCGAAGCCGATCCCGGCACCTTCCAGAAGGATGACCCGCGTGCCGCGCTCGGCGAGGTGAAGGGCGGTCGACAGGCCGGTGTAGCCGCCGCCGATCACGACCACGTCGGCGGTGCGGTCACCGGTCAGGACCTCGCCGGGCGGGTCCGGCGGAGCCGTCTGCGCCCAGAGCCCGTGCGAGCGGGGATCACTGCGCAGCGGATCGTCGCGTCGGCCCGTCGTCGCCATGGCTTGCCTCATACCTGTCCCGGTGGACGCGCGATGAGTGCCTTTTCAGCCCGCCGCTGCATAGCGATGATCGCGCAAGAGTTCATGCCGGCGGGGAATGACCATGCGCACGCCGCGCCGCTTCCTGCCGTCGCTGTCGCTGCTGACGGCGTTCGAGGCCGTGGCGCGCACCGGGAGCATCACGGCGGCGGCCGAGGAGCTGAGCCTGACCCAGGGTGCGGTCAGCCGGCAGGTCCGGGCGCTGGAGGAGCAGCTCGGCGCGGCCCTGTTCGTGCGCGAGCGGCAGCGAGTCAGGCCGACCGTCGCAGGGGCGGCTTATGCGCGCGAGATCCGGGATGCGCTGCGCAAGATCAGCGGTGCGTCCTTGAACCTGCGCGCCAACCCTGCGGGCGGCACGCTCACCCTGGCCATCCTGCCGACCTTCGGCACGCGCTGGCTGGCGCCGCGCCTGCCGCGCTTCCTGGCGGCGAATCCGGGCGTGACGATCAATCTCACCACCCGCCTGGCGCCGTTCGACTTCCGGCTCGAGCCGGTCGACGCCGCCATCCATTTCGGCCGCGACGACTGGCCAGGTGGCGAGATGGTGCGGCTGCGCTCCGAGCAGGTGATCCCGGTGTGCAGCCCGCGACTGAAGGAGGAGTTGGCGCCCGCGCGGCCCGAGGATCTGCGCCCGGCACCGCTGCTCCACCTCGCCACCCGCCCCGACGCGTGGGAGCGCTGGTTTGCGGCCAACGGCGTGGCCGCCGAAGGTGTGCACGGCATGCTGCTCGATCAGTTCGCCATGGTGACGCAGGCGACGATCGCCGGGCTCGGGCTGGCGCTTCTGCCCGACTTCCTGATCAAGGAGGAGCTGGCGCGCGGCACGCTCGTGACCGCACTCGACCGGCCGCTGCGCAGCGAGGGTGCCTACTGGCTGGTCTGGCCGGTCGACCGTGCCGACCATCCGCCGCTGGCGGCGTTCCGCGCCTGGCTGGTCGGCGAGGCGGCGGAGGGCTGAGGCCTCAGTCCGCGTACCAGAACGTGTCCGGCAGGTAGATGCCGAACTGGCCATGTGGCTCGAAGTTGTAGAGGGCCTCCTTGGGCAGGTTCTTCATGTTGGCCCGTGCCGCGATCGGCTGCATCACGCCGGAGACGAGGCCGATCGTGTAGCACTGGCCGGCGTAGATCTTGAGCATCTCGTGCCAGATCTCCTCCTCGCGCTCGTCGCTGGCCGTGATCCATTCGCCGTAGAGGTCCATCAGCCGCTTCGCCTCGGGCAGGTCCGGCGGCTCGCCCGCCTCGCCCTTGGTCTCGTAGTACTGGCCCCATTTGGGCCATTGCAGCTGATCGCCCTGGCTGGTCGGCGCGAAGTCCTTGGGCGGCATCGACGAGGTCGGGACGCCGTTGTCGATGCCGAAGAACAGCGACATCAGGGCGCTGCCGGCATAGACGCGCTGGCGCATGATCTGACGGTCGGACGGCTTGGACGAGATCTTGAGGCCGATCTGCGACCATTGATCGGCGATCAGCTCGAGCACGTCGCTCTGCTCGTTGTCCTCGCCCGAGTTCTCGATCACGACCTCCATCGGCCGCCCGTCGGGCAGCAGGCGGGTGCCGTCCTCGTTGCGCTTGTCGAGGCCGAGCCCATCCAGGATCTCGTTGGCGCGATCGGGGTCGAAGGCGATGCACTCGGATCCCAGGCTCTCGTCCCACAGCGGGCTGTCGGCCAGGATGGTGTTGTTGGCCGGCATGGCGAGGCCGGCATAGAGGAACTGGCTGATCGCGTCGCGGTCGATCCCCATCGCCAGCGCCTTGCGGAAGTCGAGGTTGCGGAACAGGCCGCGCCACACCTCGTCCTCGGCGTTCAGGTTGGGATAGATCGCCAGATGCGAGGAGCGCGCCTCCGGCCAGAGCAGGGTGGTCAGGCCGTTGCGGGCCTCGCTCTCCTTGAGAAAGGTGTAGTCCTTGAACACCAGATAGCGCGACTGCAGGTCGGTCTCGCCCGCACCGGTCTTGATCGGCACCAGCTTGCTGTCGACGATGTCGAAGATGAACCGGTCGAGGTAGGGCAGCTGCTGGCCCTTCTCGTCGACGCGGTGGAAGTTGGGATTGCGCTCGGCGATGAGGCGGGTCGAGGGCGGTTTGGTGACGAGATGCCAGGGCTGCAGGGTCGGCATGTCGGGATCGTCGAAGTCGTTCAGGCGGTCCTTACGCAGGAAGAGCTGGATCCAGTCGCGTGCCCCGTTCTGCGCGATGGCCTCCTTGAGCTCTTGCGGCTCGGCATATTTCTTGTGGAACTTCTTCAGGTAGTGCGCAGGCCGATAGATGAAGAGCTGGTTGGCGGCGGCCAGCGCCGGCAGGAAGAAGCGGTTGGGTTTGGACCAGCTCCAGCGGATGGTGAGATCATCGAGCTTCTCGACCACCGGCTTCTCGCCGTCGACCAGCAGCCGGATATCCGGCCCGCTGAAGGTCAGGTCGTCGTTGTTCTCGATGTCGTCCCAGAAGAACCTGATGTCCTCCGCGGTGAACGGCTCACCGTCCGACCATTTGTGCCCTTTGCGCAGATGCAGGGTGAAGATCCGGCCGTCCTCGACCTCGAAGCTTTCGAGGATGTCCGGCACGAGCTCGAGCTCGGGCGTGTAGGCGACGAGATGCGAGTAGCCGTAGGTGTTGAAGAAGCGCGCGTCGCGCTCGCGGCCGATCAGCATCCGCAGGTCGCCGCCGTGTTTGCCGACCTCGATGCCGGAAATCACGCGCGGCTCATCGGGAGGGCCGGCAAGGGCGGGCGACGCCGCCAACGCCGCCAAGAGCGCGATCGACGACAATCCAGACGCTGCCCGGCGCATGCTGCGGCCCTCTAGGTGATTCTCGAAGTGCCTCCGCCGGTTGGATTGCATGGCGCAATCGCGCCGTCAAACCGGCCAGCCGACCGCCCGCCCGAAGGAATCGTCCAATCTGTGAGAATCGTCACAGCTACGGACGCTTGAGCGCAGCAGAAAGAGCGCGCTGAGGGCTGAGCACTTGGACCTGTGAGAGCGGCAACGCCTCACAGGTCTCTTTATTTCGGGCGCCGGGTCGTTCCGGCCCGAGATGCGTTTCTAGCTGCCCTGCCCGCACATCCGGACGAAGCGGCGAAGAAGCGGATCGGGGGGAGGCGGCGTGTCGGCGGCACCGCACAGGGCCGACCACCCGACGAGCGTGGTGAGCCAGGCCCGCTGCAACGTGGCTACGTGCATTACGGCCCGCATCCCGACCAGGCCGGCGAGGACGGGTCCGAGCCGTCGCACCGCGCCGACATCGTAGCCCGCCCACCAGTCGGCATGACTGCGGGTTCGGAGCAGCGGGTCGCGCGGCTCGGCGGGCTCACCGAGCATGGCCGGATGGACCGCCGGATGGATGGCGAGTGAATGCAGCACCTCGGCCAGGCCGTCGATCGGAGGCGAGACCCTGCGCACACGCCCGCAGCCAAACAGCGATGCGGCGTAGCGGCGAGCGATCGGATCGGTGAGCCACAGCTCGACATCGCCGTGCTTGGCCACGGCATCGAGCAGGCGGGACAGCATCACCGTTGTCGTCGGCCGCAGGCTGCCGAGCAGCAGCCGCACCGGCGCCTTCGGTCGACTGCGAATGAGCTGCTCGATACAGAGCTGCTCGCCGGCATGGTCGAGATCGAGGGTGCCGCCGAAGGACACCAGGAGCGGGGTGCCCGGATCGTCCTCCTCGATGGCGGGCCAGGTGAGTTCGGCCAAGGTCAGCGCGCGCACGGGACCGCCCCGGACGTGCAGGTGCAGAGCGAGGCCGAGGAGCCCGATCAGGTCGAGCGGGCTCGCTGCGGCGCGCAGATCCACCGCGAGTGCCGCGAAGCGAACGCCCAGCGTCGCCAGCGCCTCGTCCAGGTCCTCAGCCTCGACTGCTCCCTGATCATCCCGATCCGCGGCCGCCAGGGCGTCACCCATCGCCCGCTTCGGACATAGAGCCTGCGTATCGTCCAGAAGGCGCAGATGATCCGGATTCCAACGCTCGCCGGGTGGCAGCACGGCGACCTTCTCGGCGGTCACCGCGGCGTCGAGGCGTTCGGCGACGACGGCCTCGTCGGCATCGAGCTCGATGGCGCAGATCTCGACGCCAGGCCACTGGGCCAGCAGCCAGTCGGCAAGACCGTCAGTTGATCCTCGATCGAGGACCAAGATCTGGTCGGGGGGGCGTGTCTGCGCGGCAAGGCTCGCGAGGCTGCGCCACAGGACGTGCCGCTGGTTCTGGCAGGGCAGCAGGACCGCGACGGCGCTCATGCGAGGCTCCGCCAGCCCGGCAGGACGGCTTCCGGCAGGTCGGCTGCGAGCGCGTCAAGCGTGGGCGAGCTGCGCAGCAGTCCCAGCTCCACCAGCTGCGCGGTCGAGGTCAGCCTCTCGGTCAAGGCGCAGCGAAAGTCGAGCGCTGGCTCGCGGTCGAGACGGCGGCTGAACACGGCATAGCGCTTGGCGCCCTGCCAGTATTGCTTGCGCCCGGCCTCGACGCGCGCCCGCTCGGCGAAATCGGCCATGAATTTCAGGTGCAGGAGCACGCAGCTCTCCTCGGCGAGCGGGACCGGATAGAGCGTGTGGGTGCTGCTGGTGTAGCGCAGGCCCGGGCGCCAGCGGACGAGCGGTACCTTGTGCAGGTACACTCCATCCTGCAGCCCGCCATAGAAGAAGCGCGCGACCAGCCCCCCGACGGTGATGCGGAACGGGAAGTCGGGGTGATCGCGCTCGACGTGACCTGCCCGGTCGAAGCAGCGACAGACGGCGAGGGGATCGTCGCCCGGGGCGTAGGCGACGCGGTCGAGACCCGCCTCGCCGTACAGGTCGAGCATGAACCCGCGCAGCGCCTCCTTGCCCTGGCGGTCGAGATGCGCGGTCAGGCCGCGCAGCCCCAGCCGCTCGGCATGCGGATAGGCGAAGGCCTCGTCCACGTCGACCGTCAGGCACCAGGCTCCGCAGCCATGCTCCTCCAAAAGCGCGTTCAGCCAGCGCATCCCGCCGCCATAAACCGCGTAGGAATCGGCGGTGAGAAACAGGTGCACGTCGGGCTGGGCGAGCAGGAAATCGCGCGAGCCGTCGTCCGAGCCATTGTCCACGACGAAGAACCGGTCCACGCCCTGGCCGCGATAGAAATCGAGCAGCCAGGGTAGGCGCAGCAGCTCGTTGCGCTGCCGAGTGAAGAGACGGATCTCGCCGTCCGCCGGCGGGATCGGGCGCCGGTCGATGCGTTCCAGATTGACCGGCGGGCCGGCGACTCGCCGATCGAACCGGCTGAGCTCCGCCCAGAGCGCCCGGGCGGTGCCGTACCGGCCCATCGCGACCTCGACCCGCGCCAGGCGTTTCGCGACCTCGCGATGCTGCGGGTAATCGTCCGCGAGGCCCGAGACCTGGGATGCCGCCGCGACGGTATCCCCCAGGGCGAAGCAGGCATCGGCCAGGGCCAGGCGCACTGAAAGCGTGCTCGGGTGCCGGGCCGCTGCCTCTTCGAGCTTCGTCCTCGCCGCGCCGAGCTTCCCGCGCCGCACGAGAACCTCAGCGTGGCGGACCGCGAGTTGGTACGATTGCGGGAAAGCGTCGACGGCCTCGGTCAGGCATCGGTCGGCGGCGCGCTCCCGGCCGGAGTGCTCTTCGACCCAGGCCAGCAGAAGGCGCGCGTCGAGGAAGTCCGGCAGACGAGCGACATGCATGCCGGCGAGGCGGCGGGCCGCGGCGAAGCGCTGCTGCTCGGCCGTGGCACGGACGATCGCCGCCTGGATCGCCCACTCCCCCGGCTCGAGCGCCGCCGCGCGCTCGTGCCAGGCGAGCGCCGTGCTCGGGTCCGACTGAGAGAGGGCCAGCCGCCCCAGCTGATAAAGTGGAGCGGCGGCGGTCGGATGGCGCTCCACCAGATCGCGGTAGAGCCGCTCCGCCGCAACCGGGCGGCCGAGCTCCTCGTGCAGTCTTCCGAAGGCGAGCTTGGCGCGCAGGCCGGCGTGGTCGCGATCCCGTACCTGCTCCCACCCATGCCAGGCGCGCTCCAGATCGCCTTCCTCCTCGGCGAGGCGGGCCAGCGCCTCCCACCGCGCGGGCTTGGTGGGCTCCGTCTCGGCGAGCCGGGTCAGGATGGCGCGGGCCGCGGCGAAGCGGTGCTGTGCGGTCAGCACCTTCGCCAGCTCGTCGAGCGGCTCCGCGGCGGAACCGGGCATGGCCAGGGCCCGGTGATAGAGCGCGGTCGCCGCGGCATGCTCCTCGCGCTGCATGGCGAGGCGGGCCGCCTCCAGCACCACCCCACGCACGTCGCCGAACCGCTGCCGGCCCCCGGCGAGCACCGCTTCCGCGTCGCCGAAGCGGTGCAGCAGCCGCAGGACGCGAACATGTCCCTGCCAGGCCCCGAGATCGCCCGGCGCCGTCGCCGTGAGCGTACGCCACTCCCGCTCGGCCTCGCCATAGCGACGTTGCGCCTGCAGGAGGCGGGCGAGCTCGAAGCGTGCCGCCCCATGCGAACCGGTACGGCGGAGGACGTGCTCGGCCTCGTCGGCTCGCGGCTCACGCCCGAGCCGGCGGGCAAGGCGGATCGCCGGATGCTCAAGCGTTGCCGCGCACATGGCCCTCATATGCCCGCGAGGTCGCGATCAGGCCGAGCTCGACGAGCTGCCTGCTATCGCGGTAGCGCTGGGAGCATGATCCCATCGGGTTGAGCGCGGCGCCGGCTTCGAGCCGGCGCTGATAGACCCGGTATTCCTTGGCTCCCAGATAGTGCTGACCGCGCGCCACCTCGGCCCGGACCTGGTCTGCGAAGTCGGGAAGATATTTGAAGTGCAGCAGCGCACCGGAGATGTCGGCGAGCCGGCAGGGAAAGGCGGTGTGCTTGCTCGAGGTGTACTTGATCCCTCGCTGCCAGCGGATCAGCGGCACCTTCTGCAGCACCGGGCCGGCGGCGGCATGGGCGTGGAACAGGCGCGCCCGTGTGCCACCATGCAGGCGGAAATAGGGGAAGTCGTTGCTGTCGCGGCGGACATAGCCCGTCGCGTCGAACCAGGAAAACGCCTCGATCAGGCTGTCGCCCGGCCGGTACCGCAAGCAATCGAGCGGCGCCGCGGCATAGAGGTCGAGCATGGGTGCCGCCATGGCCTCGAACCCGGCCCGGTCGAGATAGGCCGCCAGCGCGGTCAGACGCACGCCCTCGCAGCCGGGATAGACCAGCGCCTCGTCGGCATCGATCGTCAGGCACCAGGCGCCGCAGCCATGCTCGTCGAGCAGATGGTTGATCCAGCGCATGCCGGCGCCCGAGCGGGCGAACGAGGCTTCGGTGCGGAACAGATGGACGTCGGCGCTTTGGGCCAGCAGCCACTCGGTGGTGTCGTCGTCGGACCCGTTGTCGAGGATAAGGAACCGGCTGGCGCCGAGCGCACGATAGTAGCCCAGAAGCCAGGGCAGGCGGACCTGCTCGTTGCGGACCAGCATGAATATCCGGACCTCGCCCCCGGGGTCCGGGAGCGGGTGCGAATCCAGCCGCTCGATCGGGTCCGGCTCGCCGTGGATGCGCCGGTCGTGGCCGGTGATCCGGCGCCAGCGGGCTCGTGCGGGCTCCACCGCACCATCCTGCCAGTCCAGCCGCGCCAGCCGCCGCTCCACCTCGCGATGGCGCGGCAGCTCCGCCGCAAGCGGTGCCAAGACTCTGCGGGCGTCCTCGATCCGGCCGCCGGCCATGGCGCAGTCGAAGGCGGTCAGCCGGGCGCCGAGATGGCGCGGATGGGATGTGATCAAGGCGACGCCGCGCTCGACCATGGCTCCGAGCTCGCCGTGCCGTAGGGCGAGCTGCGCCAGATAGAGCAGCGGCTCGACCCGCCAGGGCATGGCGGCGCGGGCCTCGAGCAGGGCCAGGCGGGCATCGTCCAGTCTGCCGGCGATCTCCGCAACCGTGGCCCGGACAAGGTGGGCACGCGGCTGATTGGGCGCCCACCTCGCCGCCTCGGCGGCCATGGTGCCCGCCTCGGCATCGCGGCCGCACTCCGCCAGCACTCCGGCGAGCCCGATCAGCGCATCGATGTTGCCGGGGGCGGTGGCCAGCATCGACTGGAAGAGTTGCTGCGCCGTCTCGAGATCTGCCTGACGCGCCGCGAGCCTGGCCGAGGCAAGCCGAGCCGAAGGGTCCTCTACCATTCCTGCATAGATCAGGGCGGCGGCGGCGAGGTCACCCGCGGCCTCCAGCACCTCCCCGCGCAACAGCCGGTCCGGCAGGGCCGCGGCCCGGCGCTCGGCTTGGGCGAGATCGCCCTCCCCAAGATGCAGGCGCACCAGCGCGGCGGCAGGTGCCGGCCGGTCGGGGCCGCGCGCGACCAGCCCCTCCAGCAGCGCGCGGCCGTCGGCGAACCGGTGCTGCGCCACGACTGCGCGCACGAGGCCCAGCAGCAGAGGCTCCTGACCCGGATGGGCGAGCAGGGCGGCGTGCCAGCGGCTCTCGGCCTCCATCGGATCGCCGGCATCCTGGGCGGTCCGGGCCAGCTCTGCCGCGGGGCGGGGATCCTTGGGATAGGCGGCGAGCAGCAGGCGGCACAGCTGCTCGGCCTCGGCGAATCGGGCCTCGCCCCGCAGCGCGCGAATGAGGCCGAGCCGGGCCTCGACGCCATCCTCGAGATCCAGCACCCGCCGCCAATGGTCGATCGCGAGATCGGTGCGGCCGCGCGCCTCGGCGAGCCGGGCGCGGGCAGTACGCAACTCGATCGCCATGTCGCCGGCCTCGATGGCGGCGGCGAGGGCATCATCGGCCCCGTCCGGGTCGCCGGCCTCGGCGAGCGTGGTCGCGGTGGCGGCGAGTAGGCCGGGCGGCAGAGGCGAGGCGGCGAGGGCGGCACGGGCGCCGCTCGCCGCCTCGGCGGTTCGATCCTGCGCCAGGGCGAGTGCTGCGATGCCGGCACGGGTCGCCGGGTCGCCATCCTCGGGCAGTTCGCGCAGGACAACTGCGGCCTCGTCGGCGTGCCTTTCCTCGATCAGCCGGCCTGCGAGGCGCAGCCGTGCGGCGACGGGCGCGCTCATAGCGTCACGATCTGGCGCACGCCCCAGCGCCGCATGGTCAGCTCGAGCGTATGAACCAGATAGGCCGCCCAGCGCGGCTCGGGCGCCGGCGCGTCTGTGTCGAGCACGAAGGGAAAATACTCGAAGGCAAGCCGCTGATCGCGCAGGGGTGAGAAGTCCGGGTGGCAGGTTAGGAACACGGGCAGGAACGGCTCGCCGCTGCGCTGCTCGGCTAGGGTACGGGCGATCGCGGCCTCGATCTCCTCGGGCGGGCGCAGGAAAAGGGCGAGCACGAGGGTGCGGACCTCGGGCAGCCCGCGCAGGCCATAGGCGGGCAGGCCGGGACTGGGTCGCAGCACGGGGACGGTGGGGCGCGGCTCCGGCCACTGCGACCAGAGGACACCGCCCAACGTGCTCTCCATCAGCTCGAGACGGGCCTGGGTCCGCTCCAGAAGCCGCGTGAGCGCCTTGGCGGTCACGCGCGGCTGCGTGCATCGAGCCGGCATCGGCGGTGCGATCACCTGGGCGCCGAGCGGCGCCAGCTCGCTG